>JAXGIH010000007.1:0-35137 GCA_040770845.1 Cloacimonas sp. (SeqCode) | reverse complement strand
TATTTACTATTACTGGTTACAAATAGAAGATTTGGATGGGGGTATATCCTATTCTGCGGCTTTAACTGTTCAGGTTACTAATGGTGAAAACCCCGATATAGTAATACCTAAAATTACTGCTTTGCTTGATCCTTTTCCCAATCCTTTCAATCCTTCGGTAACTATTCCTTTTGATCTTGCTGTAGATGGCAGGGTAACCTTAAAAATATACAATCTGAAAGGGCAATTGATTAGAGACCTTTTGGATGAGAATCGTCCAGCAGCATCTCATCGTGTCGTTTGGGATGGCAAAGATAATAAGAAGCATAATGTTTCTACCGGAACTTATATTATCCTGATGAATGCCCCTAACTATCGTTCCTCCCATAAAATCTCCCTACTTAAATAAAACATCTTCTCCTTAATCAAACAGGTGCGTATCGCTTAGATACGCACCTGTTTTCTTTTAAGCATTCTTCTTTATATAAGTTTATGGAGGAAAATAATAGCGAAGATATAAGATAAGCGTTTTCTGTAATTTTACGCCTAAATTAGTGTAATCTATAACGCTCATTTCAAAAATATCCGGCTGGTCTTCCTTAATTGCATTACCTATGCATTGCCTACCCATTGCTGATGGCATCCGTAATGGGTAGGCAATGCTTCCGTAATACACCTTGGAAATCAAGAAAGCTATTGACAGATTTGCCATAAAAAAGATTGTGACAGACAATAAAATATCTTTAATGATGTTAAAGTTATGGAGGATAAATGAATACACCTAAAAGAGTTTACCTCTTCGGAAATGGAAAAGCCGAAGGCAGCGCAGAAATGAAAAATCTTCTCGGTGGAAAGGGTGCCAACCTTGCCGAGATGAATCTTATTGGCGTTCCGGTTCCTCCCGGATTTACAATTACTACAGAGGTCTGCACTGAATACAACAAATTGGGTTCTGCCCAATTGAGGGAAATTTTAAGTGACGATGTGCACAATGCCATTCGGCATATAGAAGACCTTGTAAATATGCAATTTGGCTCTGCCGAAAATCCACTTTTGGTTTCAGTGCGTTCAGGTGCTCGTGCTTCAATGCCTGGAATGATGGATACCATTTTGAATTTGGGCTTGAATGAAACAACTATTCAGGGTTTAATTAAGAAAACCAATAATGAAAGGTTTGCCTGGGATAGTTATCGTCGTTTTTGTCCAAATGTATTCTGATGTGGTTTTAGGTCTTAAACCAGAAAGCAAAGAAGAACATAATCCTTTGAAGTTATTATTGACACCGTGAAGAAAAAAGGCATCAGCAGCGATTTGGAACTAACCACTGAAGATTTGAAAAATCTGGTAACCATCTTCAAGCAGACGGTGGAAGAAAAAACCGGTAAAAAATTTCCGGATGACCCCTGGGAACAGCTCTGGGGTGCAATTTTTGCTGTTTTTAACAGCTGGAATAATGAACGCGCAAAGTTCTACCGTAAATTGAATAACATTCCCGATGAATGGGGAACTGCAGTAACCGTTCAAGCAATGGTTTTTGGCAATATGGGCTTTACCAGTGCTACTGGTGTTGCTTTTACTCGTGATGCTGCTACCGGTGAAAACCTTTTTAATGGAGAGTATTTGATCAATGCTCAAGGTGAAGATGTTGTTGCCGGAATCAGAACTCCTCAGCAAATCACAAAAATTGGTTCTCAGCGTTGGGCAAAACTTGCAGGTATCAGTGAAGAAGAACGCTTAAGTAAATATCCTTCTCTGGAAGAAGCAATGCCCGAGACCTATAAAGAGCTCTTTGAAATTCAGAAAAGGTTAGAAAATCATTATCGCGATATGCAAGATATGGAATTTACCATTCAGGAAGGAAAATTGTGGCTCTTACAAACCCGAACCGGCAAAAGAACCGGTCTTGCTATGATTAAAATCGCAATGGATATGCTCCGAGAAGGTATGATTGATGAAAAAACCGCTCTTAAAAGAATTGATCCTGCTAAATTGGATGAACTTCTGCATCCCGTCTTTACAAAAGAAGGTTTGGCAAAAGCAAAAGTGATTGCTAATGGTTTGCCTGCTTCTCCTGGAGCAGCTTCCGGACAAATTGTGTTTTTTGCGGACGAAGCAGAAGCCTGGGCTGCTGACAAGAAAAAAGTTATTTTAGTTAGAGAAGAGACCTCCCCGGAGGATTTACGCGGAATGGCAGTTGCACAAGGAATTCTAACTGCTCGCGGAGGTATGACTTCTCATGCAGCTGTTGTTGCCAGAGGAATGGGAAAATGTTGTGTGGCAGGAGCTGGGGCATTACAAATTGATTACAAAGCCAGAACTATGACAGTGAATGGAAAGGTCTATAAAGAAGGGGATTGGATTTCCTTAAATGGCTCTACAGGACAGATTTTAGAAGGTAAAATAGATACCCAAGACCCTGAACTTAGCGGTGATTTTGGCGCTGTTATGCAACTTGCCGATAAATATACCAAAATGAAAGTCCGCACCAATGCAGATACTCCCAAAGATGCTACCGTTGCCAGAAATTTTGGTGCTCAGGGAATTGGACTTTGCAGAACGGAACATATGTTTTTTGAAGGCGAAAGAATTAAGGCAATGCGGGAAATGATTTTAGCGGAAGATGAAACTGGACGCAAAAAGGCATTGGCAAAATTACTACCTATGCAAAAAACTGATTTTGAAGGCATTTATACCGCTATGAACGGATTTCCTGTAACTATCCGTCTTTTAGACCCCCCCTTGCATGAATTTGTTCCTCAGGAAGAATCCGCTCAAAAGGATATTGCCGAAGAACTGGGAATTCCTCTGGAAAAAGTTAAAGCACGCGTTGCTTCGTTACATGAAGTAAATCCTATGCTTGGTCATAGAGGTTGCCGTTTGGGAAATACCTATCCAGAAATTACAGAAATGCAAACTCGTGCAATAATTGAAGCCGCTTTAGCTGTTAAAGCACGCGGAATTAGTGTATTACCTGAAATTATGGTTCCGCTTACCAGCACCGCTGAAGAATTTGAAATGCAGGAAGATATTATCCGCAAAACAGCAGAAAAGGTCTTTGCAGAAAAGCAGGATCGCGTGGATTACTTAGTAGGAACAATGATAGAAATTCCCCGCGCCGCCTTAACTGCCGATAAAATTGCTGAACATGCCGAGTTTTTCAGCTTTGGAACAAATGATTTAACTCAAATGACATTTGGTTTTTCACGCGACGATGCAGGCGTGTTTTTACCCGTGTATTTGGAAAAAAATCTGCTGAAACATGACCCCTTCCAAATTATAGACAGAGAAGGTGTAGGCCAATTAGTGAAAATGGGAACTGAACGTGGACGCAAAACCAGACCTGATTTAAAAGTTGGAATTTGCGGAGAACATGGTGGAGAACCAAGCAGTGTAGAATTTTGCCACTTAGTGGGAATGAACTATGTTAGCTGTTCTCCTTATAGAGTTCCTATTGCTCGTGTCGCTGCTGCTATAGCTGCTTTAAACGATTAATCCTGGAAAACAATTTATATATAAGCGGAGGACACCGTTCCTCCGCTTTTTTGTAGTCAGGGGACACCGTTCCTCCGCAAAATATCTGAACTTGAAAAAATGCTAAGCTTCAGCAAGCTCCGACTACACAAATCTTTTGACTTCTTGACATCTCTACCTCAAATAATTTGCTTGACTTCAATATTACTATTAAATTATAGGCAGATGGAGGTTTATTATGAAAGATGACGATGTTATTGAAGGCAGAGAAATCCCTGCGGAAGAACAGGAAAAAATTAAGGATAAAATAATTGACGACATTGATTCCACCAAACTGAAATTTTATGAGAACCTGAGACAAAAAGTTAGGGGTTGGACAAAAGAACAATTGGGTTCCCTGGGTGGAAAATTGGGTGAATATGTTTTCCTGTTACCGGATTTCTTCATTTTAGTTTGTCGTTTGGCACTGGATAAACGAGTCCCTGTAAAACAAAAAATGATTATGGGCGGAGTTGTTGCTTATGTTATGATGCCGGTTGATCTTATTCCGGATTTTATTCCCGTAATTGGTCTGGTAGATGATTTAGTGCTTGTTGTGATGGCGCTCAATATGATTTTGAATGAAATTGATCCCAAAATTCTTTCCGATAACTGGAGTGGCGAAGGTGAAGTTTTGGAACACTTAAAAAAGATTACCGCTGTGGCAGAACAATTTTTGGATAAACACCTACTGCAGAAAATCAAAAATGTGCTAAAACGCTTATGATTCGGGATATATTAATTGCCACTCACAATCCTGATAAGCTGAAAGAATTGGAGGATTTGCTAAATCCCTTACAGTTCCGTTTGCATTTTTTGCATGAACTACCCGATTTTTTCCTACAGAGGAAGATCAGGAGACCTTGCAAAAAAATGCAATGAAAAAAGCATTGGAAGCAGCAAAATATAGCGGTCTAATTACTTTGGCAGATGATACAGGACTTTTTTATTGAGGCCTTAAATGGGGCACCAGGAATTGCGTCAGCTCGTTTTGCAGGAAATTCTGCAGCTATTCTGGATAATAGGCAAAAGGTGTTACGGCTTCTACAAGACATCCAAATTCGAAAGCATATTTTAAAACAGCAGCGTTTTATCAGCTCCTGATGGCATTATTGCTGTTACAGAAGGTAGATTAGAGGGTGAAATAACAACAGAAGAGCGGGGCAATAACGGTTTTGGTTATGATAGCATTTTTGCTGTAAATGGTAAAACCTACGCTGAAATGAATGCGGATGAAAAAAATCGCCTTTCCCATCGTGCTTTAGCCATAAAATCTATTATCCCTATCTTACAAAAGATAATCAATAACTGAAAAAGGAGTTATCAATGATAAAACTTGAAATCTTCGTCAATACGACATTCGTGGTATTGTTAATGAAGAACTGAACGAAGAATCATATTACCTGATTGGCAAGGGCTTTGGAACCTACTTGCGAAATAAGGGTCTGAAAAGTATTGTCTGCAGGTGGGAGATGCCAGACATTCTACTCCCCTTTTTATGAATGCTTTTAGCAAAGGTGCCTTGGAAACTGGTTGTGATATTATTGACTGCAGGCATTGTTCACTCCGGTTTTGTATTTTTCCATCTGGAAACTGCAAAGTGATGGAGGAGCAATGGTTACGGCAAGTCATAATCCTTCTCAATACAATGGTTGTAAATTAAATCTTGGCTTGAGCAGTGTTTATGCTGATGAACTGCAAAAGGTGCTACAAATCATTCAAAAGGGTGATTTCACTGGCAATGGAAAGTTGGTAAAAACAACGAAATAGGCAATGTTTACATTGACTATATCGTTAATGGTATCAAACCAGCGTCCGGTAAAAGTGATTGTAGATGAGGAAATGGAGTTGGGCGGTCCTTATTTAACTACCATTTTGCGTCTTTTGGGTTGTGAGGTGATAGATATGTTGTGAGCCCGATGGTGATTTTCCCTAATCATCATCCTGATCCTACAATAGCAAAAAATATGGAAGCGCTTTCTAATGCAGTGGTTGATAATAAATATGAACTTGGAATTGGTTTGGATGGTGATGGTGATAGAATCGGAGTTATTGATGAACAAGGTAAACTATTGTTAGGTGACCAAATACTGAATATTTCAGCTGATTATTTGAAGCATAACCCCGGAAAAAGATTATTGCTGATGTAAAATGCAGTATGAATCTGTTTAATGACATCAAAAAGTATGAAGTGCGGAGAACCTATTATGTATAAAAACCTATTATGCCAATATCAAAATGTTTATGAAAGAAATGGGAGTGGAATTTGCAGGTGAAATGAGTGGACATATCTTTTTGGCAGATAGATATTTGGGTTTTGATGATGCTATCTATGTCAGTTGCCGTTTTGTAGAAATTGTTTCTCAAACGCATAATCCTTGCAAGTACCTTTTTAGCGGATCAGCCAAAACTTTATAATACTCCTGAACTGCATACCAATTGTCCTGATGAGAAAAAGTTTGAGGTAGTAGCAAAGGTCTGTGCAGAATTCCAAAAAGAGGGCTATGATGTTAATGATATTGATGGTGCCAGAATAACTTTTCCTGATGGCTGGGGTTTAATTCGTGCCCAATACCACACCTGTAATTGTTACCCGTTATGAAGCATTAACCGAAATAGAATGAACGAAATAAAGAACCTGATAGAATCCAAAATCAACAAATACCTGTAAGGGGTTGGCAAATTCCGATTTGCTAAAGAGGTCAAAGACCGCTAAAAAAACATCCCTGAAACCTTTTACCGAATCGGAAGTTAGCAACCTATTTAATTCTTCATTTTGTTGATAGTGTATTCCTCGTCCATCGGAATAGCTATTTGTTCACCGGTTTGCAGGTTTTTAAGGTTCACTGTTTTAGTGGCAAGTTCATTTTCCCCAATGATTATAGCATATTTTGCTCCACTGGTATCGGCGGATTTTAATTGGGCTTTCAGAGAGCTTTTATCGGGATCGTAATCCACAATAAGTCCGTTAGTTCTTAGGGCATTCAGATAAGGCAGAATTTGCAGACGCGTATTTTCTCCAACGCAAACAAGATAAGCATCCGGTTTAGAAGGTGAGATAAGTTCTATTTTCTCTTCTTCCAAAGCCAGAAGAAGGCGTTCAAAACCCCCGGCAAAACCAATAGCCGGAATACTTTTTCCTCCGATTTGTGCAATCAAACCATTGTATCTTCCACCTCCAACAAGGGAATTTTGTGCGCCCAAACCATCATAGATAATTTCAAAAGCAGTGTTTGTATAATAATCCAATCCGCGCACTATTCTTGGATTGATGGTATAAGGAATATTCATAGCTTGCAAGTAGTTACAAACTGCAGAAAAATGTTTCTTACAGGACTCATCCAGATAATCCATTTGCGAAGGTGCATTCCTTCTAAATTCTATACAGGAAGGAACTTTGCAATCCAGTAAACGACGGGGATTTGTTTCCAACCGTTTCACACAATCAGGGCATAGTTTAGGCAAAAAAGGTCTATAATATTCCTGCAATGCCTTATCATAAACAGCAGAACAATCAGGACAGCCCACACTATTAATTTCCAAACGCAAGTTATTCAAACCCAATTTATTAAGCCACAAAAAAGCAACTGCTATCACTTCTGCATCGTAATAAGGATTGTTACTGCCGATAAATTCTATTCCGTATTGATAAAATTGACGATATCTTCCTGCCTGAGGACGATCGTAACGAAACATAGGTCCCAAATAAAATAATTTTGTGCGGGAAGAAAGTTTATCCAGATGATTTTCTACATAGCTACGAACCACAGGAGCAGTGCCTTCAGGACGCAAAGCAAATTCCCTGCCTTTTTTATCCTGAAAACGATACATTTCTTTTTGGACAACATCAGAGCTTTCTCCGGAACTGCGTTCAAAGAGTTCAGCCACCTCAAAAATGGGAGTAGTTATTTCTTCATAGCCAAAACAAGTTGCCATTTTACGAAAGCTATTCTGTAAAAATTGCCATTTATAGCTGTCTTCAGGTAGAATATCAAAAGTTCCGCGCGGGATATTGTATTTCATTTTTATTTCCTCTTCCTTTTATTTTATTGAATGTAGCAAAGGGTTATTTACCATCCCATTTTCCTCAAAATTAGGATTGTAAGATTCGTCAAGAAACTTTGCCGGATATTTAACATCCATCAGGTAAAGTCCTGATGCAGGAGCAGTTATCACTAAATTTTGGCGAGGGCATCTATTCTCCAATATTTCCAGAACCGTTTCCGGAGGCAAATGCAAATGTGATATATTAGCCAAAGTTCCTACAATTCTCCGAACCATATTATGCAAAAAGCGGTCAGCTGTAAAATCAAAGATAAAATAGCGTTCCGTTTCGCTTATACTTATGTGTTTAAGTTCACAAATACGATTAGGAACTTCCGGATTGCTTTTCCCGAATGTGGAAAAATCGTGTTTCCCTAAAAGGTATTGTATAGCAGATTGCATTTTCTCCAGGTTTAAATGCAAGTGAGGCAAGAAACCGCTGTAATTTCTGTTAAAAGGTGTTTTTTCTTTAGCCACACGATAGCGATAACTGCGTTCATAGGCCTGGTAACGAGCATTTAAACAAGGGCTAACTCTCATTATTTCCAGCACTTTAATAGAATCAGGCAAATATCTGTTAAAAAGCCAAAAGCAATTGCTTTTCCTGCATAGAACCGCTATAATCAAAATGAGCATATTGACCTAAAGAATGAACTCCTGCATCGGTTCTTCCAGCAGCAATTAAGGAAGTTTTTTTACCGTCAAATATCTCCAGCGTTTTTCCATAACTTCCTGAATGGCAAGTCCGTTTTCTGTTTTTGCCATCCGCAATAGCCAGTGCCATCATAACATATTTTATTAAGTATCTTGCCATAGCCAACCTTTTTATAAGCCGTGCACTATAACTAATAGGGTAGAAGAAGATACCCCAAATAGTTAGCTTGAGGATTGCTGGTTTTCTTCCCCTTCAAATTTTAGCAGATTGGTAACTAAATTGCTAATTTGAGGAGAGAGTGCAGATACATTTGCTAAAACATCCAAAAGTTGAGCCAGAGAAAAATTGTTTTCTTTACCCAATTTCATCTTCTTGTATTCGGCAAAGAAAGACCTGGTAAAGAATACTGTAGCAAAAGAGATAATAGAACAATGAATTTACCGGTTTCCCATTTTCTTACCATCTGCTTTGGCTTGCTATCTGTTCCATTTTCACATTTCCCAACATAAACCGTAACAGCTATTAGATATAAAATTTGGACACTGAAAAACACAGTAGTAAGAAATTCCTGACCAAAAAGAGTAGCAAAAACCCAATAACCGGCAAAAAAATGGCAGAATTTTTTCAAGGCATTGAGCAGAGAAAGGTATAGCTTCGGCTCAAAAATCAGAATAGTCAAAATCAATACCAACTGTATTAAAAGCTGACGCAGGGAAGAATCCAGTCCGATAGCCAGCCCGGTTAAAAAAACAGCTGATTTTAGATAGAAATGCTGTCCCGAAAGGGGATGATTCAACTACTTCATTCAAGTGGCAGTTCCTCTTTTTTCCGGAATCAGCTCTTCCGGTAACGCAGGAACAGGATTTTTCCAGTGGAGGAATATTATCATCCGGTGTTTCCATTTCGGGAGATATGTTTTTCTTTTCCGTCGTGTCTTCAGCGGAGGAAACAGCTTTTACCAAAGAATCCATCAGCACAGGTATACCACTATAAATTTTCAAGCTGTCCGGCAGGGTCTCATAAATTTCTGCAGGAGCAAGAAAAACCATTCCTTAATGCTTTCTTCTATATCAGCTCCAGTGGAATCAACTGCAGTAGTATCAGCTTGAGGAATAACAACAAGGAAATAAACTCTCGCAGAAGGAACTTATTGCCATCAAAGAATCTACGGGCAACAACAGCATATTCGCCGGCTTCAGGTTCGTCCAAAACAGCTTTCAAAATAGGGCTTTGCAAGCAGAGTATCAATTTGTTCAAAACTGTAATACCAGCCCAAACGGTAATTGGCAGCCAGCTTAATTTTATGGTAGGGAGAGTTTGTAAGTTCCTGTAAACCAGCAAGAGCGGAATCAGGAGCAGTATAAATTTGTTCAAAATACATATCTAAAAGCTGTTCTTCCCTTTCTTCTTTGGGGTCAATTAACCGCACCGGCAAATTATTCTGCAGAGCATAAAGGGATTTGTAAATTTATTTTCCGGATTATTCTTCCTGCATTTTAGCCATAATTTTACTATTTTCAGGACTTTCAGGAGAACGATTATGATAGATGGAACCAATAGCAAACCATACAGAAAGGAACTATTTCACTTTCAAAACGCTCAATAATTTCTTCCAGTTTTTCCAGTCACTGGCTTATCTTGCGTTTTCCTTTTCCAGGTCTTGAATGTGTTTAGCAATTGCCAAAGTTAAAGAATCTGGCTCTGTTGTTTCAGTAAACGGAGACGATAATTCAACTTTTTCTTCTGCCAAAGAGGAATCTGGAAGACCGTTATCTTTAGTTTTTTCTTCTTCAGTCTAGCTATACCCTCAGAAATTGTCTCTGTCACAAATAAACTATCCGCTACAGGAATTTCCGATTCCGTTATTTGTAATGTATCCGCAAAAGTTTGCAACCATCTGGACTGCTGATAATTGTTTCAGATAGGTATCAGCAAAAGCAAGTTTCGGATGTTATATCTATTTGTGTCACAAAGTTCCGTCTGTTCTAAAAGTCCTAAACTGTCTATTGCAGGAATTTCCAGCGGTAAAAGCGCTAGCCGAATCCAGAATAGCATTATTTCTGTTTATTGCCGTCTGTAAAGAATCACGTCTGACAATTAAAGTATCTTTTTGAGAAATAACAATTTTGTAACGGCAATATCGCAGAATCGGGCAAAGAAAGGACATTCAAAAAGACTTTCCGCCGCCTGATAATGATAATCCAATCCAAAAAATTGAGAAAGTCCTGTTTCACAGTCAAGACATGTAGCGGAGCTACCAAAATCCTAGGCAACCGCTTTTTCTTGAGCCGTTTGAGCAAGTGGAAGAACCCGAAAATTCAGTGCGTACCCGATTGTAGTTCAAAACCGCTTGAATATCACCCAGATTATAATAATAATATTCTGCCAGGTAATAATAGGCACCTGCAGAACCCTGCATCGAGGATAATTTTTAGTAATGAATTCAATTTCTGTTCTTGCTGCGGTAGTATCACCTAAAGCAAATTGTGCTCTTGCCTTCAACAAACGGACAAAGGGAATTTTATCAGGACGGGATTCGGATTTTATCAAGCTCTTAGCTGTCTTTAATGCTTTTTCTGCCTGCCCGAGTTCCAGTTCGTTCAAACCGATATAATAGGTTCCTTCAAGTTTTATTGTTTTATCAATACCGCGCGCTTTTTGCATTTTTTTAAATGCCTCCAGCGATTTATCATAATCCTTTTGTTCGTAATAATTCTTCCCAAAAAGGAAAAACGCTTCGCGGTATTCTTTTGTTTTAGGATATTCCGTAATTATCCTTTCCAGATAATGTTGAGCATTAATAAAGTCCTTATCCTTAATCGCAAAGTCGGCTAAAACGAATAATGCTTCAGGATGATGTTTACGATATTTAGGATTGCGGAGGAATTCATCCAGCAATTTTTCCGCTTCTTTGGGCTGATTCGTTTCTCTTAAAATTTTGGCAATATAAATATATGCCTCGGGAACATATTTACTATCGGGAAAACGGATAACAAGGTTTTGAAACTGGTCTTTTGCCTGAAAAGCACTATTGCCTTTATAATAAAGGGATTTTGCCATCAGATAATATGCTTCTTCTACTCTTTTTCCCTTTTTATCGGTAGAAATAATTTTCCCGCATTTTTTTATCGCTTTCGTATATTCATCAATAGCTTGAGCATTAGGTCTGCCATTACTGGTTAAAGGTCTTGCTTGTGCCGATTTAAAATAATTTCGGGCATTGAACAAAGTATTCACCTCGCAGGCAAAAATGCCGGAAAGGCAAAGCAGACAGATAATTATATCCCTGAATTTCATAGTTCAATAGCCCCTAAACGGCAAATTTTTGTCAACCAATTTCAGGACAAATCTCGTCCAACCGCTTGGAACGAACCAACTCAATTGCTTTATTTACATCAGGATACATAATTCTATCACCATTTAAGGGAGCAACATTTTCTCTTAAAGCTGATTTTACTTTTTCCAAAACCGGAGAAGTTGAAATTTGCCTCTGGTCCAGTGCAGAACAGGCAATCAGCAGTTCAATTCCCAGAACGGAAGCCACATTTTGCACTATTTGGCAAAGTTTTATAGCCGAAATTGATCCCATAGAAATATGATCTTCCTGATTGGCAGAAGTAGGAATGGAATCTACACAGGCAGGATGAGCCAGCACTTTATTTTCCGAAACCAGCGATGCTGCCGTCATTTGCTGAATCATAAAACCGGAATCAATTCCCGGACGCGTTGCTAAAAAAGGAGAAAGACCTCTGGAAAGAGCAGGATTTAACATCTGTTCAATGCGGCGTTCGGAAATTGAGGCAAGTTCACTAATTGCCAAACCTAAAGTATCCAATGCGATAGCTAAGGGTTCACCATGAAAATTGCCCCCGGAAATAACCTTACCCTCATCCGGAAAAATAAGCGGATTATCCGTTGCCGAATTTATTTCTATTTCCAAAATGCCTCGCACATAAGAACAGGCATCTCTCACTGCACCATTAACTTGAGGTGTGCATCGCAAACTGTAAGCATCTTGAACATTGCCACAATTTCGATGAGATTCCCGCAAAGAACTTCCCTCCAAAAGGGTTCTGATATTTTTTGCAGAAATTTTCTGACCGGGATGTGGTCTTAAATTATGAATCAATTCATCAAATGCTTTAGGAGTCCCTTTTAAAGCATCTATGCTCATAGCGGCAATGATATCGGCATAACGGCATAAACGCTCCGCTTCCAAAAGGTTTAAAACACCCAAAGCAGTCATAACTTGAGTGCCATTATTAAGAGCAAGTCCTTCTTTAGCAGCAAGTTGGACAGGGTTTATGCCCGCTTTTTGCATTGCTGAAGCACCCGGAAGACGCTCACCTTTGTAAATTGCTTCACCTTCACCAATTAGCACTAATGCCAAATGTGAAAGCGGAGAAAGATCTCCACTTGCGCCAACTGAACCCCGCATTGGAATTATTGGCTGAATACCTTTATTCAACATTTGCACCAGGGTTTCCAATGTCTCTAAACGAATTCCGGAATGCCCTTTGGCTAAAACTGCAATCCTTAAAAGCATTATAGCCCGCGTTTGCACTTCGGAATAGGGTTCTCCGATGTTGGTTGAATGACTGCGAATTAAATTTAATTGAAGTTCAGCTATGTTTTCTTCAGGAATATTTACAGTGCTGAATTTGCCAAAACCGGTATTCAGCCCGTAAACAATTTCACCGCTTTCAATTATTTTATCTACATAAGCACGGCATTTAGCTACTTTTTCCTTACTGGAATCAGAAAGGCGAATGGGGGTATTGTAGCAAGCAACCTGTTCCACTGCCTCTAAGGTTAAGGAATTGCCGTCAACGATAATTTCCTGCATTTTATCCTCTGTTTTCATAAATTTTGAAGTTGGTAAACATAAAAAATGCCAATTTAGAACCTTTATTTGCATTGATATGTTTTTGTCAAGCTTGGAAACTACACGCCATTAATTTATTTTGCTTGGGGCTAAAAAGGTTGAAGGGATAGAGAAAGTTGAGAAAATTTTGACTCACAATTTTCCAATCCTGAGGGCGACACAGGAAGGTTGATGTCCCCGTCAACCTCTTAATAAATATACACTTAAGCAATACAATATTTTTCCCTCTCCCGAATTTTCCCTAACTATAACTAAACATAGATAATTACTCTTTCTGCCTTAATTGCATTGCTTACTCAATACCTACCCAATACGGGATACCATCCGTAATGGGTGAGCAATGCATCCGCAGTGCAAGTAAGAAATAAATTCCAAGTTTGTCACCGCAGACAGCTTTTTGTCACACCATAATAATATGGAAGAAATACAATTGATCTGCCGAATTCTGTTTCGGTTGATTTTCCGAAGAATTCAAAAAGGAGAAAAAAATGAAAGCAACACATGCCCATCTTCTGGGTGAATTTACGGGTCACTTGGATGAACTGATCTATTACCGTAATAAGAAAAATGGCAAACTTTATGTGCGCCGACGCTTCAAATTCAAAAATCATCCTGCTCACCTGGTATTTACAAAAATCATTCAAAACATTTATGCTCTTGCACCTTCAGAGGAATATAAACAGAACTTGCAGACCTATGTTGCTTTGTTCAACACTAATCTGCCGGAGGGGAAAAAACCCTTACAACACCTGGACAAATGCTTACACAATATTGATGTTCGCCTTGCAAAAAGCTTTTCCCGAAACAGTAAATCTCAAAAGCACTCTCACTGGGACCAAATCTATAGCCAAAACCTTCCCGCAATAAGCGTTAAACAGGCAATTGAAGCGGGATTATTAGCCCCTGTTAAGAACTATGAACTCCTTACGGGAGAATTGTAGATAATTCCAGAGCACCGTAAGTTATATGATTTCCAGACCTTTTTTCAATATCTTCTTTGAAAAACTAAGAACAATGAAAAAGTTATCAGGATTTCTACTTTTTTAGCAATAGCAATGGATTTTTAAAAATAAGACGAGATTTACAAATAGACAGCAATTTTGGCAAGTCAACAAAAAAACAAAGTGGATTTACTGCAAAATGTAAATTTAGCATATAATGCAGAAGTTAAGATTTACATAATTAGAATTCGGTAATATAAGGTCTAATTATATCTTCCAATTGAGATTACTACCTTATTTGAGCTAACTATCCGGGGTTTCAAATAAAGAGGAGAAAAAGTAATATGAGAAAAAAATCCTCCTGAAAAAATACTTGACAAGACAATAATATTAAAAATGAATGAAATCATTAAAAACTTGTTAAGGAGTAACAATGAAAAAATTACTGATTGTAATCATCGCCCTTGCCTAATTTTCATTCTTCTGGGCTGCAAAAAGCCGGAAAGTGTTGCCAAAAAATTTGTTTCTGCATGGAAGAGCCAAGGATATGAAAACGATGGAAAAGCTCTCCACCCTCGAAAGCAAAAGATCTACTGGGTATGTTCTCTATGTTTAAGGTTAAAGATGTTACCTAGGTGAAACGAAGGTTACTGGAGACAGTGCTACCGTCAATGTAAAATATACTACTGAAGATGGCAAACAAGACGAATTTGATATGAATATGGTTAAACAAGACGGTAAATGGTTGGTAGAGTTTAAAGGAAAGTAATGTCCTTTAAAGACGCTGCCTATTAGGTCTTACCTCACTAATAATTTTATTAACTGGCAGTTCGGCAATATTCTCAAGCCGGACTGTCAATTTATCTAAGGAAGAAAATTGTGAATTTCCTCCGCTATCTTTATTGCAACTGAAGGATGGTGATGTAATTCTCAGAAAGGGTAATAGTGTATTTTCAGAGCTGATAGCCAGAAATTTTCCTGCTGCTGAGGGTATGTCTCATTGCGGTTTTATTTTTAAGATTGATGACCAATATCAGGTGATTCATACTATTTCCAAATCCCTTTCTGATATAGATGGTATACGCATTAATACATTGGAAGAATTTGTGCGGGAGGCAAAACAAAATCGTATTTGCATTATCCGTTATCATAAAAAATTGAATCCTGTTTCAATGAAAGAAAGATGCCTCACACTCCTAAGGCAAAAAATCCCTTTTGATAACGATTTTGATCTCAATGACTCATCCCGATTATACTGTTCGGAGCTTTTACGCAATGTTTATCTGGAACAGGGAGAACCTGATTTCTTTCAAATGCGTAATATTGCTGGCGTTTCTGTGATTGATTTTGCTACTTTTTTTAACTCGGACCTTTTTACTACTGTTTATAAAAACTACTGATATCTTAATACTCTCCAATTCCTAAATAGGTATTTGCCAAATGCGAGGTTAAAAGTATTGACAGAAACGGAGGGTAAATTTGTTAGCCCCAAATGTGAAAGATAATAAGAATATAGGGTGATACAAAAAAGCAGTTGACAAAAAGAGGGTGTTAAAAATTGATGATAAAACTTACTGCCGATGTAGCTCAAAAGGTAGAGCAATTGATTTGTAATCAATAGGTTGGGGGTTCAATTCCCTTCATCGCCTCCAGAAATTATAGTCGTGGAGAGTTCCCCGAGTGGTCAAAGGATCAGACTGTAAATCTGCTGTCAGATGACTTCGGAGGTCTGAATCCTCCCCTCTCCACCAGTAAATTTTGAGAAAAAAAAAGCGGGAGTGGCTCAGTTGGCATATCAGCCTTCCAAGCTGAGGGTCGCGGGTCTGAACCCCGTTTCCCGCTCCAAAATTTTTTAGTGAAAAGCTCAAGTAGCTCGCCAGGTAGAGCACCTCCTTGGTAAGGAGGAGGTCACCGGTTCAAGTCCGGTCTTGAGCTCCACATTGAATTTAGATAGATGTTTTAATTTCATCATCTATTAAAATAAAGAGGAATATATATGCCTGAAGGTATGTATTTTTAATAAATTAAGAAAACGAGACGGGCTTGTATGATTCAAGTCCAGGAGGAACAATGGCAAAAGAGAAATATGTTCGAACTAAACCACATCTGAATGTGGGAACAATTGGTCACATTGACCATGGAAAAACAACGCTAACAGCAGCGATGACTTTGTATCTGATAAAAGGCGGTGCAAAATTCCGTTCTTTTGACAGTATTGATAATGCCCCGGAAGAAAAAGCCCGCGGAATAACTATTGCCACAGCTCATGTTGAATATGAAACAGAAAAAGACATTATGCGCATATTGACTGCCCGGCATGCCGACTACATTAAAAAATATGATAACCGGCGGCTCAAATGGATGGAGCTATTTTAGTTGTGAGTGCGGATGACGGACCTATGCCTCAAACTCGGGAGCATATTTTTGCTTGCTCGTCAGGTTGGTGTTCCAGCAATAGTGGTTCTTTATGAACAAATGCGATTTGGTTGACGATCCTGAGTTGCTGGATTTGGTAGAAATGGAAGTGCGTGAATTACTTGAAAAGTATGAATTTCGGTGTCTGAAATTCCTGTAATTCTGCGGTTCAGCTCTTAAAAGCAAATGGAACCTGAAGGTGAGAAACAAATTCAAGCTCTCCTGGATGCCATTGATAATTATATTCCACTACCGGAACGTCCTATTGATAAACCCTTCCTGATGCCTGTGGAAGATGTTTTCAGTATTCCGGGTCGGGGAACTGTGGCTACAGGTCGTGTGAACCGTGGTGTTATCAAAGTTGGCGATAAAGTTGAACGCGTGGGAATTAGGGAAACAGTAGAAACAACCTGCACGGGTGTAGAAATGTTCCGTAAACTTCTTGATGAAGCACAAGCCGGCGATAATATAGGTGTGCTTTTACGCGGTTTCGGCAAAAAAGATGTGGTGCGTGGTATGGTTTTAGCAAAGCCCAAATCCATTACTCCACATACTAAATTTATGGGGCAGACCTATGTTCTTACTGAAGAAGAAGGTGGTCGTCATAGGCCCTCAAACAGGTTATCGTCCCCAATTTTATTTTCGGACAACAGATGTTACCGGTAGCTAACACTTCCCGAAGGGGTGAAAATGGTTATGCCTGGTGACAATGTAGAAATTCAAGCAGAGCTTATAACTCCAATCGCTATGGAACAAGGTTTGCGTTTTGCTATTCGCGAAGGTGGTCATACAATCGGCAGTGGTGTTGTTTCTAAAATAATAGAATAAGAGAAGCGGAAAAGCTATAATGAGAGATATAATTATCCTTGCCTGCGAAGAATGCAAGAATCGTAATTATACAACTATCCGTAATAAAAGAAAGCATCCGACGCGAATGGAGCTGAAAAAATATTGCCCCACCTGCCGGAAACATACTGTTCATAAACAGCGTTAGTAATTTACCCTGTAAAATGTTGCACAGGACAGTAGTTCAACTGGTAGAGCACCGGTCTCCAAAACCGGGGGTTGCGGGTTCGATCCTGCCTGTCCTGCCACAACATTTTTGGGGTGTTATACTTATTGAATCAGTTTTTCTTTTCCGCAAACAAAGGGAAGTAAGGTTATGAAATTGGAAAAAGTAACTCGTTTCTTTCGGGATGTTCGTTCCGAAATGAAATGTGTAAGCTGGCCTACTAGGCAGATTTGAAAGAAGGCACATTAGTAGTGATTATTATGTCTGCTATTGTAGCAATTTTTTTGTCCCTTGTTGATTTTGGTTTTACCAAGATTATAGAACTGGTATTTAAGAAATGGGTGCAAGCAAATGAAGTGGTATGTAATTCATACCTATTCAGGTCACGAGAATAAAGTTAAGACCGCAATAGAAAAAGGTATTATCGGTACTCCTTAGAAAAACAGGTAGTCGTTTACTGCTCCTGTTCGCAAGACCTTCGTGATTAGAGAAGGAAAAAAATAGAACGAGATAAGAAGCTTTTTACTTCCTATGTAATTATGGAAGCAGATATGACTCCAGAACTGAAGACCTATGTTCTTCAAATTGCCGGAGTAACAAGTTTTCTAGGAATAAATAAAGAGCATAAAGAGCCCATACCTTTATCTCAGGAAGAAGTGGATCGGTTGTTAGGAATAACAGACCCCAACCGCGATGTTAAGGTCTATTCATATATGCCTGGAGATATGGTTAAAGTTAGTTCCGTCCTTACTGATTTTGAGGGCATAGTCCAAAAAACAACGGAAAACGAACCAAATTGATTATTGAAGTAACTGTGTTTGGACGCAGAACACCTGTGGAATTAAATGCCAGCCAAGTAGAATTAATTAAAAAATAAAAGATACAATAGAGGTAAGATAATGGCTAAACCTAAAGATGCCGTAGCAACAATAAAACTGCAACTTCCAGCTGGAAAAGCTACTCCGGCACCTCCTGTAGGACCTGCCTTAGGTCAGGTAGGAGTTAATATTCCTGAATTTTGCCGTCAATTTAATGAAAAAACAGCTGATCAGCCAGAATGGTGTTTCCGGTAGTAATCTATGTGGCAAAGAATAAATCGTTTACTTTTGAAATAAAGACCCTCCCGCTGCTGTACTGATAAAAAAGAAGCCGGTTTGGCTACGGGAAGTGCTGCTCCCAATAAAGTTAAAGTTGGCAAAATCACAAAAGAACAGTTAAAAAATATAGCTCAGTTGAAAATTAAAGATATGAATTGTAATTCCCTTGAATCTGCTATGAGTATGATCGCTGGAACTGCACGAAGTATGGGTGTTACGATAGAGGACTGATACTTCGCTTATGCAGGAGATAGTATTCATAAGGAGAGTCAATGAAACATAGCAAAAAGTATAATGTTGCCTATACGATGTTTGACCGCCAGAAAAGATTTGATCTTAACGAAGCAATCAAACTTTTAAAGAGTTTACCAACCTCCAGGTTTGATGAGACCGTTGAACTCCATTTCAATCTGGGTGTAGATCCTCGTAAAGCTGATCAACAAATTCGTAACTCCCTTGTTTTACCGTATGGAACAGGAAAAGAGGTGCGTGTTCTGGTCTTTGCTGAAGGCGACAAGGCAGAAGAAGCCAAAAAACAGGAGCCGATTATGTGGGTGTAGATGATCTCATTGAAAAATATCTAACGGATGGTTTGATTTTGATATTGTGATCGCTACTCCCAATTTAATGGGCAGAATCGGTAAACTGGGACGAGTTCTCGACCCAGAGGATTAATGCCAAATCCCAAAGTGGGAACAGTAACAATGGATATCGAAAAGCCGTGCAGGAAGCAAAAAGCGGAAAAATAACCTACCGCGTAGATAAATTTGGCAACCTGCATATTCCAGTGGGAAAATTAAGCTTTGATGAAGACAAGCTAGAGACAATATCAAAGCTGTTCTTACCGCTGTTCTTAGAGATAGACCGTCTACACTTAAAGGGGTATACATTAAAAGCATTACCCTCTGCACAACTATGAGTCCCGGAATTAAAATTCAGGTCGCAAGCGCAACCTCGGAAGCAAGAAGTTAAGGGAGCAGGAAAATGGTGCAAAGTATTAAATATAAGATAGTAAAGGACTTGACAGAAAGATTAAGTGGCGCAAGAGCGATCGTATTGGTAGATTACAAGGGAATAAATATTGAACAAGTGAATCAATTGCGCAACCGCTTCAGAGAAAGTCAAGTAGATTACTTCGTCCAAAAGAATACCCTGATTAAAATTGCCTTAAATGACTTGGGTATTACGGAACTGGACCCTTATCTTAAGGGCCCGACAGCTGTGGCAGTGAGTAAATTGGATGAGGTGTCCCCTGCCCGCGAACTAATCAAATTCTTAAAAGAGGTGATGGAAGATAAAGGTTTTCCTTCGTTTAAAGTCGGTTATATAGCAGAGCATATTTTTAATGCTGATGAACTGACTGCTTTGGCAAAACTACCATCCCGTGAAGAATTGCTTGCTAAAGTACTTGCCGGTATGAATGCACCGCTGAGTAACTTTGTAAGCATCAACCAGGGTATCTTGCGCAAATTTGTTTATGCTCTTGATGCCATAGCTAAAAAACAAGCTGAAGCCAGCTAAGAAAAATTATTTATATATCCAATGGAGGAACAATGTCCGATAAAAAGCAACAAGTAATTGATCTGATTAAGGAGATGACGGTTCTTGAGCTCTCTGAATTAGTGAAAGAAATGGAAGAAATATTTGGTGTATCCGCTTCTGCTCCAGTAGCCGCTTTTATGCCAACACAGGGCTCTACTGCTGAAGGTGGAGAAAAAGAGGAACAGACAGAATTTGATGTAATTTTAACCAGTGCCGGAGACAAGAAAATTAATGTAATCAAAGTAGTGCGAGAGATAACCAAGCTTGGTTTGAAAGAAGCCAAGGACCTTGTTGATGGAGCTCCCAAAGTGGTCTCCGAAAAAGTTAGCAAAGAAGAAGCAGAATCAATTAGGAAAAAACTCGAAGAAGCCGGTGCAACTGTCGAAGTCAAATAACCAAATCCTTATCAGGATAAAGGTCCAAAAAAAGTCCGCAGGGACTTTTTTTGGACTAATTTCTGGATACAACCATCCTTAAACTTTGGTTTTGAAAAAGCCAATTAGTCAGTTTATCATTCTCAATGTCGCCTAAAAGCGTGAAAAAGAAAATATTAACACTTAAGAGCCAATATTCTGGTTTATAAGAACCAAAAAGGAGAGCGCTTTTGAGAAAGGTCAAAAGTTATTCCCGAATTTCCGGAAGATTTGCTGAATTGGGTATCCCTGAAGTGGAAATACCCAATCTTCTGGCTATGCAGGTGGATTCCTTCAATGATTTTTTACAAAAGGATATTCACCCTCAACGCAGAGAGAAAAAAGGGTTGCAGGCAGTATTTGAAACCATATTCCCCCTTGAAGATACGAAGGGTAATTTCTTGTTAGAATTCATAGAATACAATGTGTTGCAGGAGAAATATTCTCGGAAGAATGCCGCGAACGAAATTTATCTTATCAGGCACCTTTAAAAGCAAAATGCGTTTAAGTGTGTTTGAAAACAAAGAAGGTGTCCGTGAGCATAAAGATACTTTAGAACAGGAAGTTTTCCTGGGAGAAATACCTCTAATAACTGAACAGGGCACATTTGTTATTAATGGAGCAGAACGGGTAATTATATCACAATTACAGCGTTCTCCGGTGTTTTCTTTTCGGAGGAGAAACATCCCAGCGGAAAAACTCTCTATTCAGCAAAAGTGATTCCTTACAGCGGTTCTTGGCTGGATTTTGATATTGATATTCATGATGTGATGTTTGTGCATATTGATAAACGCCGTAAACTTCCTGTAACAACTCTTTTCCGGGCAATAGGAATTTCCACCAACGAGGATTTGAGGAAGACATTCTATAAATCCGAAAACCTGTAATTTAAAAGATGCAAAAGGTCGTCATCTTTTCGCAGATATTTATGAAAAGGACAATCCTGAACCTATAGCTATGGCTAACGAGCAAATAACGGATTCTTTAATGAAGTTTTTATCAGATAAGAAGATTACTAAGGTTGAAGTAATTGATTACAATTATGAAATTGCTAGAAAAGTGCTGGAAAACACAATGGCAAAAGACCCTACAACCAATCAGGAAGAAGCTCTAAAGAAAATTTACAACTTAATTCGTCCCGGAGAAGATGCCCCTCTGGAAGCGGCCAAACAGCTTGTGGATAGAATGTTTTTCAATGAAAAACGTTATAACCTGGGAGAAGTAGGCCGCTACAAAATCAATAGCCGTTTAGGTATCAATGTTGATCCTAAAATAATGACCCTCACTGTTGAGGATTTTGTATATATTTTCAAGACCCTGATCAATATCTACCATGATGAAGATGAGGTTGATGATATAGATAATCTGGCAAACCGCAGAGTTAGAACTGTTGGTGAATTGCTCCAGGAACAATATTCTATTGGAATGGCTATGGTTGCCAGAATAATTCAGGAACGGATGGCAATTTCCAATATTGATGAAGTTACAGTGCACGATCTGGTAAACAGCAATGCTCTTATTTCAGTAGTTCAGTCATTCTTTTTAACAGGTCAGTTATCCCAATTTATGGAGCAGACAAATCCTTTGGCAGCTTTAAGACATAAGAGAGCTTTATCTGCTTTAGGACCTGGAGGTTTGGCTCGCGAAAGAGCTGGTTTTGAAGTTCGTGATGTTCATTCTTCTCACTATGGTAGAATTTGTCCGATTGAAACACCTGAAGGACCAAACATCGGTTTAATTGTATCTCCGGCAATATATTCCCGTATAAATCATTTCGGTTTTTTAGAAACACCCTACCGCAAGGTTGTTGATGGATGCATAACTAATGAGTATGAATATCTTGATGCTTCACAGGAAGAGAAATATATTATTGCCCAAAGTGATGTCCATTTGGATGATAACCGTAGAATTACAGATGAAATGATTTTTGCCCGCGACCGGGGTGAATTTGTTCAAGTTAGCCCAAACCTTGTTCATTATATGGATGTAGCACCTCAACAGATGGTTTCCGTATCAGCTGCATTAATTCCTTTCCTGGAACATGATGATGCCAATCGTGCTTTAATGGGTTCCAATATGCAGAGACAAGCAGTTCCTTTAATTAATCCTCAAGCACCTTTAGTAGGAACAGGAATGGAAAAGATTGCTTCAATGGATACTTCTTCCATTGCAGTAGCTCCTTATGATGGTATAGTTACTAAAGTCACTTCTGCCTTTATAGACCTGAAACCAATAGATGAAAAAGATGAAGCATATTATCTTTCTATCGGTAATCGTATACATCTGAAAAAATTTGTGCGCACTAATCAAGATACTTGTATCAATCAGCGTCCTATTGTGCGTGTTGGGGATACTGTAAAAAAGGGGCAGCCAATTTCTGACGGTGCTTGTGTGGAAGATAATCGTTTGGCATTAGGAACTAATTTAATGGTTGCATTTATGCCCTGGTATGGTTATAATTATGAAGATGCTGTTATACTTAACGAAAAGGTAGCCAGTGAAGATACTTTAACATCTATTTATATTGAAGAATTGGAAGTTTTGGTTCGTAATGTGAAAAACGGGCGTGAAGAGCTTGCTTATGATATTCCCAATGTTCCTGCTCAGGCATTGAGAAATTTGGATAAAACAGGCATTATCAGAGTAGGAAGTGTTATTCATGCTGGAGATATAATTGTAGGTAAAGTTACTCCCAAGAGTGTAGAAATTGATCCTTCACCGGAAGAAAACCTGATGCGTGCTCTATTTGGAGACCGTGCTGGTGATTTTACCAATAGTTCCTTAAAAGCCAAACCTGGAATGGAGGGTGTAGTTATTGATGTAAAGGTCTTTTCCCGTTTGGAAGAAGGCAGCGATTTGGAAGAAGAAAATGAAGATAAGATAGAAAAACTAAAAGAAGAATTAGCCCTGCGACGCAGTAAGATTGAAGAATTTAAGGAAGAAAAACTTTCTGCAGTATTAGTGGGACAAATTGCTAAAAATATTTGGGATGAAAAAACCAATATTCCCTTTATAGCACCCGGGAAGAAGATAACGAAACAGGATTTGAAACGGATAAACTTCAAAAAGCTTGATCTGGATGTGGAACTGGTTGAAGATAGGGAAGTAAACGACTATATCTATTCCCAAATTGTCCTGAAAATAAAACAATCACTTGAACAAAGCGATAATATCTATAAAAAATCCCGCGAAAGAATTAAGCATGGTGATGAACTTCAATATGGCGTGCGGAAAATGGTTAAAGTGTATGTTGCTAAAAAACGCAAGATTGAAGTAGGGGATAAAATGGCAGGTCGTCATGGAAATAAAGGTGTTATTTCTATCATCGCTCCTATCGAAGATATGCCTTTTATGGAAGATGGAACCCCTGTGGACATTGTGTTAAATCCTTTGGGAGTTCCTTCCCGAATGAATATTGGCCAAATAATGGAGACCCATTTGGGTTGGGCTGCCAAGACACTTGGCTTTGAAGTAGAAACCCCTATTTTTGATGGTGCGTCTAATGAGGATATTGTTTCTGAATTACGCAAAGCAGGTTTACCGGAAGATGGGAAAACAGTTCTCTATGATGGTAAATCGGGTGAACCCTTTAAAGAAAGAGTAACGGTTGGCATTATCTATATGATGAAACTGAATCATCTTGTAGCAGATAAAATGCACGCGCGCTCAACAGGACCCTATTCTCTTATTACCCAACAACCCTTAGGTGGAAAAGCTCAACATGGAGGTCAGCGTTTAGGAGAAATGGAAGTTTGGGCTTTGGAAGCATACGGTGCTGCCAATGTTTTGGAAGAGATGTTAACTATTAAAAGTGACGATGTGGATGGACGCAACAATGCTTTTAAAGCTATCACTCGTGGTGAGAATCCACCTCCTCCAGGAGTTCCTGAATCCTTTAATGTTCTTATCAGCGAGCTGAAATCGCTGGGTTTTGATATTGAATTTATCAAAGAAGAAGAGAACAAGTAGAAGGGGAGAGAAAATGTTAAAAGAAAGTAAACACGAAATCAAACCTAATGAATATGATGCAGTCCGCATCAAAATTGCCTCTCCCGAAACTATCAGGAATGATTGGTCGCATGGAGAAGTTACAAAACCCGATACATTAAATTACCGCACTCTCAAACCTGAGAAAGATGGTTTATTTTGTGAAAGAATTTTCGGTCCTGAAAGGGATTATGAATGCGCTTGCGGAAAATATAAAAAGAAAAGATTTCAGGGAACTGTTTGTGATAGATGTGGAGTGCTTGTAACTACTTCCAGGGTTCGCAGAACGCGTATGGGACACATAGATTTGGCAGTTCCGATTGCTCATATCTGGTTTGTTAAAAGTGCCCCGAGTAAAATTGGCACTTTACTTGATATGACGGTTAAAGACCTGGAAAGAGTGCTTTACTACGAGTCCTTCATTGTAATTGACCCCGGAGATAGTCCTTTTGAGAAAATGGAGCTTCTGGAAGTTGATGAATATTATGAGATTAAAGATAAGGTAGCGGATAACTTCCTGGCTCTTATGGGAGGAGAAGCAATCCGCGAATTGCTTAAGCGTATCAACCTGAAAAATGAAGCGCTTGACCTCAGAACCCGGCTTAAATTTGAAGAATCGGCTTTGCGTAAACAGAAGCTAATCAATAAATTGAAAATAGTAGATGCCTTCATCAAAAGTGGCAATCGTCCCGAAGATATGATTTTGGAGGCATTACCTGTTTTACCTCCAACTTTAAGACCTTTAGTTCCTTTGGAAGGAGGGCGTTTTGCCACTGCAGATTTTAATGATTTATACAGAAGAGTTATCACCAGAAACAACCGTCTGAAGGCATTACTGGAAATTCGTGCTCCGGAAGTTATCCTTCGTAATGAAAAAAGAATGTTGCAGGAAGCAGTTGATGCCCTCATTGATAATGGTAGAAAAGCTCGTCCTGTAAGAGGAAGAGGTAATAGGCCCTTAAAGTCATTAACCGATCAGCTTAAAGGAAAGCAGGGACGCTTTCGTCAAAACCTTTTAGGTAAACGAGTGGATTATTCCGGACGGAGCGTGATTACAGTGGGTCCTGAACTTAAACTTTATCAATGCGGACTTCCCAAAGAAATGGCTGTGGAGCTTTTTAAGCCATATCTCATTGATAAACTGCAGAAAATTGGAGAAGTGGATAAGGTTAAAAATGCCAAGAAGCTAATTGAGAAAAAGCAACCTGAAATATGGTCAATTTTGGAAGAAGTTATTAAAGATTATCCTGTTTTGTTGAATAGAGCTCCAACTCTTCACCGTTTGGGAATTCAGGCATTTATGCCTGTTTTAACTGATAACAAAGCAATTCAGCTTCATCCTATGGTCTGTGTTCCTTTTAATGCCGATTTTGATGGTGACCAAATGGGTGTTTATATTCCCCTGTCTGTAGAATCACAGATTGAAGCAAGAGTCCTAATGCTTTCTACCCGAAATTTATTGTTACCAGCAAATGGACGTTTGGCTATGGCGGCTAATCAGGATATCGTTTTGGGCTGTTATTATTTAACTATGCAAGAAACACCGCCACCTGTGGAAATAGAAAAACTGAGACATTTTTACGGTCCTGATGAAGTTATTGCCGCTTACGAAGCAGAAGAACAATTTTGCAGCTCCAAAGGTGAAACAGTTTATGAACGCAATTTAGACCTGCATACCTGGATTCGTCTGAAATTGGAATCCGAATATATTGTTACAACTGTAGGAAGGGTTATTCTCAACCAGATAATGCCTCCGGAAGTCGGCTTTCAAAACATCGTATTTGACAAGGGGAAATTGAATGATTTGGCTATGCTTTGTTTTGATGCAGTGGGACAATGGAGAACAGCTCAAATTCTGGATCAGATTAAAGAATTGGGATTTCATTATGCCACTCGTGCAGGTGTTACTTTCAGCTTTGATGATATTGTAGTTCCTAAACGGAAAGATGAAATTATTGCCCAAGCCGATCAGGAAGTGAAAAAAATAACCGATCTTCACCAGAAAGGCGGAATTACGGAAAATGAACGCTTCGGACGAGTTGTGGACCAATGGAAGAAAACAACTGTTCGCGTTACCGATGAAATGATGGAAGAGCTTTCTAAAACCAGAAATGGCTTAAATTCTATTTATATGATGTATAAATCAGGTGCCCGCGGCAGCAAAGACCAGATTAAACAATTGGGTGGAATGCGCGGTTTAATGGATAAGCCAACTAAAATTGGTTCAACAGGTGGAGCAGATGTTATTGAAACCCCAATTAAAAGTAATTTTAAGGAAGGACTTACTGTTCTTGAATATTTTGTTTCCACTCACGGAGCTCGTAAAGGATTAGCTGATACAGCACTTAAAACAGCAGATGCAGGATATCTTACACGCCGTTTGGTTGATGTGGCACAAAATGCTATTATCACAATTGAGGATTGCGGAACCACAAGGGGTGTGAATATGACAGCCCTTAAAGAAGGAAATGAAATTGTGCAAACCCTGGCAGAACGCATTCAGGGAAGAACAGCAGTTGATGATATCGTAAGTCCTATCACAGGCAGAATATTAGTTTCCGCGGGTGAAGAAATCAGTAACAAAATGGCAAGAACCATTCAAAATCACGGTTTGATTTCTGTCCATGTGCGCAGCATTCTTACCTGTGAAGCAGAAAAAGGAATTTGTGCCAAATGTTACGGTCGCAACCTTGCTTCTCAAAAACCTGCTACTATTGGTGATCCTGTTGGAATTATTGCAGCTCAAAGTATTGGTGAACCGGGAACACAATTAACGCTTAGAACTTTCCATATTGGAGGCGCTGCTTCTACAGCTACCGAACTGGCAGAAGTTGTTGCTTCTAATGATGGAATTGTAAAATTTGACAGGATGAATACAGTTACTAATACCGAAAATCAGCTTATATCCGTAAGCTATTTAGGCAAAATTTTAATTGTGGATGAAAATGACGAAAATAAGGTTTTGGAAGAATTTAAAGTGGAATATGCAGCTACTGTTCATGTTCAGGATGGTCAAAAAGTAGCTAAAGATACAAAACTTCTTTCTTGGGACCAATTCAATAATCCTCTTATTTCTACAGCCAGGGGTGTTTTGCATTATGAGAATTTTATTAAAGACATAACCTATAAAGAAGAATACAATGATATCACTATGGCTCGCGAACTTACCATCATTGAATCCAAGGATCGCAGAAAACAACCTCAATTCAGAATTGTAGGTGAAGACGGAACAGTGCGTTTAATACCTTTACCTACAGGACTAATTGTGCGCGTGGAAGATGGCAGCTTTGTCCATATTGGTGATATTTTAGGTCAGACATCACGAATGACAATTAAACAACGCGATATTACAGGTGGTTTACCTCGTGTGCAAGACCTTTTTGAAGCAAGAGTTCCCAAAGATAAAGCAAAAATTTCCGATATTGACGGAATTGTTACTATCGGTGGCTTAAAGAAAACCGGAAGAGATATTTTTGTTACACCACCTAACGGACTTTTCGCACCTTGTGATGGAAAGGTCGTAGTCCTTTATGATGAAGATAAAAATCAATATATTGCCGTCCTTCCCGACAAAGCCGTTTATAGTGAAAACGATGGCAAGGTTAGTATTATTGAAGAAAACCGGAAGAAGATTATTCAGGTTGCTAAACGCAATCAAAATCCGGTTCAATATCCTGTCCCTAAGGGCTTGCAAATTCTGGTTAAAGAGGGAGAATCAGTTAAAAAAGGGACTCCTCTTTGCGGTAAACTTTACGCCGTTCCTCCAGAGCAGGAAAGTATTGTGGAAACAGGTGATAATGTTACTATGCATCAACCTCTTGCAGGTAGAAAGTATATAATTCCTTCCGGAAAGAGGATTATCGTTCATCAGGGTGACTATGTGGAAAGTGGAGATGCACTTTCTGACGGTCCTCTTGACCCTCATGATATGTTAGTGAAAGGGGTTATTGAAGCTCAAATCCTGATTTTAAACGAAATTCAGGAAATTTACCGCAAGCAGGGTGTGAAAATTGACGACAAACATGTGAGCGTTATTATTCGCCAAATGTTTAAAAAAGTTAGAATTACAGATAGCGGCAGCACCAGTTTCCTGCAGGGTGATATTGTTGATAAAGTTCTGGTGGAAAAAGAAAACCGCGAAGCAATTGAATTTGGCAAAACACCTGCCCAGTTTGAACAATTGCTTTTAGGAATTACCAAAACATCTCTGTTAACCGATAGCTGGCTTTCTGCAGCTTCCTTCCAGGAAACCACAAAAGTGCTTACCAAGGCAGCTATTGAGGGCAGGGTTGATCATCTTGAGGGTTTGAAAGAAAGCATTATTATCGGTCACAGAATACCTGTCGGAACTGGAACCAAACTCTATAACAATATGCTTAAAAAGGCAGTTAACGAAGGTAAAACTGTTGCCCAGATTATTGATGAATTTGCCCACCGTTTAGAACAGGAAGAAAGCGGTGATTACCTTGATTTCTAAAAATAATTTAAAACACTAAAAATATAGAAAAGGAGAAAATCAGTGCCAACAATCAACCAATTAGTCCGTAAAGGAAGAGCTGAAGTTGAAAAGAAAAGAAAAAACAGGGCGCTTATGGAATGTCCGCAAAGGCGCGGAGTTTGTACTCGTGTTTATACAACAACGCCCAAAAAACCTAATTCAGCTCTCAGAAAAGTAGCTCGTGTCCGTCTTGTAAATGGATTTGAAGTTACAGCATATATTCCCGGTGAAGGTCATAACTTACAGGAACACTCTATTGTTTTAGTGCGCGGAGGACGCGTGAAAGACCTTCCGGGTGTTCGTTATCATATCGTTCGCGGAGCTCTTGATTCCGCTGGAGTAGAAAAACGCGAAAAGTCCCGTTCCAAATATGGAACCAAACGACCTAAAGCAAAAACCGTAAAGTAAAGGGAGGATAGAACTTATGCCCAGAAAACATAGAGCTGTTGTCCGGGAAGTCCTTCCGGATCCTAAATACAACGATATTACCGTTACCAAATTTATGAACTGCCTGATGGTTAAAGGCAAAAAAAGCATCGCCGAAAAAATCGTGTATGGTGCTTTTGATATAATCGCTGCTAAAACGAAAGAAGACCCCCTTGTTGTCTTCAAATCCGCCTTGGATAATGTTCGTCCTTTAGTTAAAGTTGTTTCCCGACGCGTGGGAGGAGCAACCTATCAAATTCCTATTGAGGTAAATGAAAAAAACGGTAAAGCATTAGCTTTCCGCTGGATTATTGCCAACGCACGCGCAAGAAGCGAAAAGACAATGACCGAAAAACTTGCCGCCGAACTTATTGCAGCTCATAAAAAAGAAGGCGCTTCCATAAAGAAAAGAGAGGATACCCATAAAATGGCTGAAGCCAATAAAGCTTTTGCCCATTTAAGATGGTAAGCTCTTTTTTTAAGATATTAAATTGTTTAATGCCTTTACTCATCTGATGAGAGTGAAGGCATTTTCTTTTATTACCTTTATCCGCTTCTAATTCTGCTGTATTGAGCAGAATATTTTTCTCCTTTTAACTACTTATATAATTTTTTATAGATAAATCATAAGGGTACTGATTAATTGATTTTTTAGCTTCCGGATAACCCTTTTCAGGATCCGAATATTATATTTTATTCTTGCAGAGGATTCGTCCTCCGATTACACTTTGGGAAGTTACTACTCAAGTAGCATTACCTACCCATTACCTACCCATTACGGATGGCATCCGTAATGGGCAAGGCAATAGATAAATGTCCTACAAAGGAAAAAGAAAAAAAAGCACAATTAATTGTAATAAAAACAGATATAAGGTTAAACTTGGATCAAACCCTTTCCCACCACCTACACTATCTAAATCCTCTCCAACTTTCTAAAACCAAATTATAAAAACCTGAAAATCATTTTAATTCTGTTTTATCCTGGTTCTTTATCCTGCAATCTATTTTCTCAGCAGGAGGAACTGCAATTCGTAATTATTTTTGAGGTGATTGCCAGCTTGAAATCGGTTGTTTCAGGAAGTTATTATCAGCAGATGACTTTTATAATTATCCAATTCTTTTTGAGGGCTGAAAGCGATGAATGCGTCCCGTTTCCGATAAATGTTTAGAGATATTTCTGATTTCCGCAGAGCAATTTAACTTGGATATTGCCTTTAGGAATAATTTCACTGAAATGGATTTCCAGAATGAGCAAAAGTGTGTTTACTGAAGCACCGTTTCTGGGATTTGTAAAAGTGATTTTAGGAGCTAAAGTATCGGCTACAGGTCTAACTTTAAATTTAGTTTCAGGTTATCCTATGAGGTTACCTTTTTTATCTTTCAATTCCGTTAAGGATTAAAAGGTGTATTCTGTGCTATCCATTTTAGCAGTCAATAAATTGATTATATTTCCCTTCTATCAATTGATAGGCAATAGGTAAAGGAGAATTGTTTGTCTGGATGATTAGTTCATCATAGCTCTTAATATCTTCAGTGAGAATAACTTGCAGTTCGCGGTTGTGGAGAGGCATTCACATTAGATATTTTGGCTCGCGTTGTAGCTGTAAGCCATTGTAAAATTGAGTGTTGAGAAAAGAAGAACCGGCAGTAATTCCTTCAAAAAACGGTTCTGCCAAAATCGTAACGACCATTAAAATTTTTATCATATAGGTTATGGAAGTATATGTTTCTGGGCATTCAAATTGTCAATAGCATAAGCACCCCCTTGTAAAACTCCACTTAAAACCAATAAGAGATCGGCAGATAAAAAGAGTTAGCTCCAAAGGCAAACCTTTATCAGTTGGTTCTTCGCCAGTAATTGTCCCGGCTATGCGGCACGAGTAGCAAGTTTTCCATTACGGAAAATAAGGGTTTGATTTTTTCAATGTGTTGCCACGCAAGTCCTTAAGGCGCTTGGTTAAGTAATAAAATAATTAGTATCAGGTTTTAAGGGCTCGCCAATATGGATTTAAGATTGGCAGCATCCAGCGTTATTTTCTTGTTTTGGACAGGAGGATAAATGTAAATAGGGTAAACAAGATAGCTCTTTCCATTGGTTTAGAAAAAGAAATCTCAATAACTCCAGGAGAAATGTGTCCCCAAATTCTGCCGGAGAACTCTCCGGAACTACCGGTTTATCAATATCCTGTGAGGACTCAATGAGGGCTGGTTGTACCCGCATCCGCTGATGAGAAAAGCAATCGGCTTGAACAAAGGCAGATAAGGTTTACTTAATTTCATAAATTTTATCCCTTGGGGCTATAGCATTATTATATAATTCGGGTTGACAAGGATGTCAACCTTCCGGGACGTAACGACATCTTGTCGTTGCCGCTATAAGAGCTCACTTTTTATATTTGGGAAACAAAACAAATTCTAAAAAGTAGGTTGACAAGGATGTCAACCTTCCGGGACAACATCTTGTCGTTACACTTGTTATGAAACATTTTTTCCACCATATTTGGGGAAACAAAACAAATTCTAATAAGTAGGTTGACAAGGATATCAGCCTTCCGGAATAACGACATCTTGTCGCTTCCGCACTTGCTACTCGACTCATTTTTCACCATATTTAGGAAACGAAACAAATTCACAGAAGTAGGTTGACAAGGATGTCAACGCTTCGGAACTCTTTGACATCTTGTCGTTACACCCAATATGAAACATTTTTCACCATATTTGAAACAAAAACCAAATTCACAAGAAGATAAGTTGACAAGGATGTCAACCTTCCGGAATCTTCAACTAAAATATACTTACACAAGATATCATACTCCACATTGACCGTTTCGCCAGTTTTATTGTTCCAGAGTTTGTATGCATTACAGTATGACCGATTAAGGCAACACTGAAAAAATTACTGCGTATTTCCGCTATAGTTAAACTAACTCCATTAATAGCAATTGCACCTTGAGGAACAATCAGATTTCTATCCTGCTGGAAGGTTAAAACGCAAATAATCTGTGTTTTCTATTTTTAAACGAGAAATAGTAGCCAATTCTCCGTCAATGTGGCCTTGAACAAAGTGTCCGTCCAAGCGAGGGTTTAATTTTTAAAGCTCTTTCCAGATTTAATATTTTACCGTTGAAGTCCAGTTTTTAGCTGTGCTTTTTTGGAGTGTCTCGTTCATTATTTCCACTGTAAATGCCTTGTCATCAAACTGAACAACTGTAAGGCAAATTCCATCACAAGCAATACTGCAACCAATTTTCAGGTCATCAAAAATAGCGGGTCGGGAAATTGTTATCAGCTTTTTTCCGCTTATTAGCTGGTGAGTAACTATTTTTCCCGTCGCTTCAATAATTCCGGTAAACATATTACTGAACGGTATATCTGCGTTTCCAGGCATTGGCTAAAGTATTTAAGTTACTGTATTCCAGGTCTCCTCCGAAAGGAATTCCGGTTGAAAGGCGAGTTATGCTGATTCCTTTATCTTTTAGCAATTCCCAAAGATAGTGAATTGTTGCTTCACCTTCCGCAGAGGGTTTTAGAGCTAAAATAACTTCGCCTGGATGAAGATTTTCTATTCTCTCCAATAACATAGCCGTGTTTATTTGTTCAGGTCCGTAGCCATCCAAAGGGGAAAGCAAATGCCCTAAAACAAAATACCTACCTTTAAATTCGTTCATACCTTCTAATATCTGGATATCGGAACTATTTTCTACCACGCAAAGATAACTGTCGGAACGGTCTGGAGAAATGCAAAAAGGACAGGGATCGCTTTCTGAAAGCATATTACATTGACTGCAGGTTTTAAAACTCTCAACGGTTGTTTTTATTGTTTCCGCCAGGTTTAAAGCAAAGTTTTTATCCTGCGCAACCAGATACCAGGCAAGTCGTTGAGCGGTTTTGCGTCCAATACCAGGAAAACGGTTAAAGCTCTGAATTAGTTTTTCTAAGTTTTCGGAAAAAAGCATTTAACCCAAACCGGGAATATTAATTCCGCCTGTAACTTTACTCATTACACTGTTGGATGCTTCATTCACTATGTTGATAACTTCTTGAATAGCAGCTAAAATAAGGTCTTCCAGCATTTCTACATCTTCAGGATCAACAACCTGAGGGTCTATTTTCAGGGAAATAACTTCAAACTGACCGTTCATTTCAATAGTTACCATTCCTCCACCCGAAGAAGCGGAAAAAACTGTATTCGCCAGTTCTTCTTGTTGTTTCATTATTTCTGCCTGCATCTTCTGGGCTTGTTTCATTAGTTGCTGCATATTTTTTCCACCAGGAAGCATAAATAACTCCTTATTTTATGTTTTTGTTCTTTTTCTTAGAATAAGGTGTATCCGTCAAGGAAAAGATTTTTTTGCACACGGGACACTTCACATTCATTTTTTAATTCTTCTTTTTTTGGTAGTGCTTCGAATCACCCCATTCATCGTAGCCGATTGTTTCACCAAGGGCAAAAATGCGTTTCTCCAATTCTTTTGATATTGAATAGCAGTTTCATTCAAACCAGGTTTCCCCTCGTAAAGTTGATAACCCTTTCTGTATTTTGTATCAGTTATATTAGGCATTAAAACATTGGCACCTGCTTTTAACCCCAATTCTCTACCTTCCGGATGTAGGGCTTGCAAAGCAGTAGTAGAAGCAATATTAACATCTTTTAGAACTATGCGACACGCAGCAATCATTTTAAGTCCCATTTTTAATGCCTCTGCAGGATTAAAACTATCCACCAAATGCTTTAAAGGTGTATTATGATGAGGAATATAGGGTCCCATTCCTACCATATCTATATCTTCATCATAGAAAAAGAGTATATCATTGGCTAAATCCTCAATTGTTTGTCCTGGTAAACCAATCATAACTCCTGTGCCAACTTGATAACCGCATTCTTTTATTAAATGCAAGCATTTTAAACGTTTTTCAAAACTTTGAGCAGCTGGATGTAATGATTTGTATAACTCTTCATTGGAGGTCTCAATGCGTAAAAGATAACGATGTGCTCCTGCTTCAAACCATTGCTGATAGACCTCTAACTTCTGTTCTCCAAGGGATAAAGTAATTCCTAATTTACCCTCGGAAAGTTCTTTGATTCCTTTGATGAGCTTTGTGATAAAATCAATCCAAGTTCTGTCTTCTCGTTCACCTGCCTGAATAACAATTGAACCATAATGCATTTGCAGACATAATTTTGCCTCTGCAATTGCCTCTTCATAACTGATCTGATAACGCGTGAGTTCTTTATTGCCACTACGGATACCGCAGTAATAGCAATTTTTGGAGCAGATATTACTCAGCTCTATTAAACCACGCAGGTAAACAGTAGTTCCCACATACTGTTTTTTTACATCATAAGCTTTATTATATAATGCCTGCAGGTTTTCTTTGCCTTCCGTAGAAAGCAACTCTCTTAAGATTTTTTTGTCCGGACGCATTTGTTTTCCTCTAATAATATATTAAGGTGACAAAGTCAATTAGCAAGTCCATTTTATGAAGTTTCCCGCAGGTTTGTTTACACTGAGGACACGAAGAACACTGAGGACACGGAGAAAAGATTTAGAAAATGAGAGGACTTTACAAAGAGAAAAAGAGAAAAAGTTTAGCCACCGAGGACACCGAAAACACCGAAATTTTATTTTACAAAGAGAAAAAGAGAGAAAAAGAGAATTTTACAAAGAGAAAAAGAGAAAAAGAGAAAAAGTTTAGCCACCGAGGACACCGAAAACACCGAAATTTTATTTT
>JAXGIH010000006.1:0-35404 GCA_040770845.1 Cloacimonas sp. (SeqCode) | reverse complement strand
AGTCACTCATTGCTTACCCATTACTAATGGCATTAGCAATGGGTAAGCAATGGGTAAGCAATGCTATTAGGGAAGAGAATATAATCTATTGTGTTATGGTGAATTAGCAAAATAATTAGGGGTGGGTCTTTGTGCTGGAAAGTTTCAGGAAAATATCAAAAGTCGTCACGAGTCATAAGCGCCAAAAAAGTTATTTCACTGGTCAAAGTTTTGAAGGCGCTAATGACTCCTGACTTAAATTTTTCCGAGGGGTTTACGCGCCCATCGCTATCATTGTATCGCTCTGCTGGCTTTGAAAAAATCTCAACCTTATAAACCCTCTCAACCCTCTTAACCTTTTTTCTCCAGGGATGTAATTTCGCTCATCCATTTGAGGACGGCAGTTTGGAAGATTTCTTTCAGCTGAAAATAGGCAGGCAGGTTCAGTTCTCCGGTCCATTCATCCATAAAAATCTTTTTGAATTCAATAGCCAGACAGAGAACTTTGTTGCCGAAGGTCTGATTTACCCAACGGGAAAAATGTCCTCCGCTAAATTTTATATCGCAGCGGCAGTCCAATTTTATGTTTTGAAAAGGGTTACCATCCAGTAGCAAACGCAAATTTTCTACAATAGGATAAAACACTTTCGGGAAGGTTATTTCTGCCCAAAATAAGATCGGGATTTTGGTTTGAGGGTCAGGAGCAACATCAGGGCCGCCTCTTCTACTTGATTATAGCTATGCAGATTGTCTAAAATAATTAGGGTGGGATGAATTTTCAGCAAGCGTTCAATTTGATAGCGGATAATCTGATACCAGTCGGTGTATGCCTTAAGCAATTTTGTATACAGGTTATCTGCGATAGGCATTTTACGAACCTGCAAGCCCCAAGCATCTTCAGGTTTTTGATAGACAGCTTTTTCGGGAGGACGATTCAAATCAACGGCAAAACGGCTGGTTTGCACAATAATTCTATTGGGAAAACATTCCGCAAAGCCATTGGTATAAGGGTCTTCTTCGCGTAATCTTGTGTCTGCATCAATTCCACAGTTCTGTAAAAGTTCTGGTGGCATATAATTGCCGTTATGAATAGCAAAAGCCAATAACGGGAATTTATTATCCCCCAAATAGATATCACTATAAATCATTGATCAAGCTGTTCCAGATATTGCATTAAACCTTCTAAAATGCCCAAATACTGTTTAATATCTTCCAATGTAGCTTCATCGCCGGAAACCCAGTCAAGCATAGGTTCAAATCTTACATTGGTAATAATGTTATTTTTTGCCAAAATTTCCTCAAGTTTAAGGGGAACAACACCATCATACAGATAACAAATACCTTTCAACACGGGAATAATATTGCTCAAAGCCATAAACAGGAGGTCGGACAATTGTTTGGGAGTATTTTTCCGTTCCAAAACAGACAAACGGATAAGCAGCCATTTGCCTTTTATTTCGCGTTCCATTTGTAAACGCAGATCATCAGGATCAAATTGAAGATTCTTTAAAATATCCTCTTTAACGAAAAGGTTTTGATAATTGCTGGTAATGATATCCAGAAATTCCAGGGGATAGGAATCTAAAGAACTTTCTACAAACTTGCGGTTTACCAGTAAAGGAAAACGCAATTGACGCTGATGGGAATACTTTCTTAAAGAATCTAAAGATTCCAGAAGATCGGGAGGGTCTTTTTCCAGAATAATTATGCATTCCGGGTTAAAATCATCATAAATAGCAACTTGTAAAAGGTAATCCTGAATTTCGGATAAAGTATTCATTACTTCAGAAAAATCGCGGGTCATAATGCCTCCTTTTTTTAAGCGTTATATTTGGTTAAATAAGCATTGGCACAGGCGCGAGCCAAATTTCGTATTCTGGCTATGTAAGATGCTCCTTCCGTAACACTTATCACTCCTCTGGCTTCCAGTAAGTTAAAAGTGTGAGAACATTTTAACAACATATCATAAGCAGGATAAATAGAGTTGTTTACCTAAAAAGGGCATTGCATTCCTTTTCATAAATACAGAAGAAGCTGGAACAACAGGTTTGTATCTGCCTCTTCAAGTTGTAGGCACTATATTCTTTTCGCGCTCATAGAAAAGTTCCGCATAACCAGTATTTTTCATTCCAGGCAAGCAAGCGGTAATCATCCACATTTTGAATAAATACATTGCTATGCGCTCCAGTCCATAAGTTAGTTCTACACTAACGGGGAAAAACATCTATGCTGGCGACCTGTTGAAGAAATATAGCAGAATTGAGAAATTTCCATTCCATCCAACCAGACCTCCCAACCTAAACCCCAAGCACCTAAAGTTGGTGATTCCCAATCGTCTTCAACAAAACGGATATCACGTGCATTGAAATATCAATTCAATAGCGGATAAGCTTTTTAAGTATAAATTTTGAATATCATCGGAGTTGGTTTGATAATCACTTGAAACTGATAATAATGTTGAAAACGATTGGGATTTTCTCCGCTAACGTGCTTTGGGTCTTCTACAAGGTTGCGGATAAGCAATGGCACAAGGTTTTTTTCTAAAGTGCCAAAAAAGGTAGAAGGATGAAAAGTTCCTGCTCCCATTTCCAAATCGTAAGGTTGAATTAAACAACAACCCTTTTCAGCCCAATAATTTTGCAGAGATAGTATTAGATCTTGAAAGTTCATTTTTTATCCTGATTATAGTTTTTACAGGTTTGCTGAATAAGCGTCAGGTCTTTTTTTATGTCCTGCAGTATTTCCGTTATTCCAGTTTTCATTTCTGAATCCTTTTTTGGGGAAGATAGAGAATCGTCAAGTGTCTCTTTTGTTTTCGTTTGAATTTTAGTTTTTTCCTGCTTAATAATCTTTCTGGCACCTTCAATGGTATAGCGCTGATTATAGAGCAGGTCGTAAATTCTACGCAGCAAAAGAACCTGCTGTTCATTGTATTTTCTGATGCGACCTTCACTCTTTATGGCATTCAGCCCGGGAAATTCAGTTTCCCAATAGCGAATAATATAGGGCTTAACACCTAAAAAGATTGCTAACTTCGCCTATTGTGTAATAATATTTTTTCATAAGACCTCACCTTTTTGTTTCTTTTTAGTGAAGCTGAAGAGGAAAAGTCCTCCCGCCAGAATAACAAAAATCCACGGATACCAGTAAATATAACGATAAACAGGTATGCGGGAACAACGATAAAGAGGTGCTTTCAAGTTTGTGATTTCAAATAGACCCGCTTTGGCAATTATGCGCCCAAAAGGGTCTACAATTAAAGATATTCCGGTATTTGCACTACGGTAAATTTGAATCCGATTTTCTACAGCCCGAAATTTTGCCATAATGGAATGGAGCCAGGGACCGTAGGAAGTTCCAAACCAGGCATCATTAGTAATATTCACCAAAAAATCGGCTTTTTTTAATTTACCTGTTGTTTTGTCTTTCCTGATTGCCATCTGCTGATGAAATTCAGCAAAAGCAAGCTCATAACATATTGAAGGGGAAAAGGTTAAACTATCCGTTTGGTAATAAACCGGTCTGTTGCCAAATTCCCAGTTTGCCTGTCCAAACTGCAATTTCCATAAAAAAGGGAAAATATTCAGCCACAGCATTCTTTCACCAACTGGAACCAGAATATTTTTATAATACAATTCCGAAATTGAGCCATCTGGCTGGAAAAGAGCTGCTGCATTGTAATATAATTCACTGTTAATATGATTTTCAGGAGCTAAAGTAAAATGCGGAAAGCCGGTAAAAATTTCCAGTTCATATTTTTGCATCAGGTCATTCAAATAGTTTCGTGCCCGATAATCATACATTAGGTAAACCGGCATTGCAGCTTCCGGAAAAATTATTAGTTTGGTGGAATCCTTTTTTGCCTGAGCACAAAGAGCATCATAACGATGTAATATTTGCTGATAGGCACTCTCATCCCATTTTTCAACTTGAGGAATTGAGGGTTGCATAACGGTTATTTTGGGGTCTTGTTTTTGAACGGGCAAATAGTTTAAACAGTATATACCATAACCAATCCAAAGAATAAAGATGCCGGCTACATATAATAGACATTGCTTCTTCTTTTTAAGGAGAACTTCATAAAGCAAAACATTGATGAGCAAAATAAGCAAAGAAAGTAGAATTACCCCTCCCAAATCACCTGCCTGAATTAAAACAGTATAGTCCGATAGCGAATAGGCATTATTAAACCAGGGAAATCTTGTTTCTCCAAAATTTTGCAAATATTCAAAGCTTAACATTACGGCAATAAAATTAGGGTAAAAAAGACGGGGATAAAATCTACCTATCCTGCTAATTGCATAAAAGCAAAGCCAGTAAAATAAGAAATAGACAATAGCGATACCGATCAAACCAAAAAAAGTAACTCCCGCTATCCAATACATTACAACGCCGATATAAACAACAGAAAATAGAAGTCCTGCCTGCCATAATTTCACTTTTCTCCGCTCTAAAACATAGAGCAAGGGAATCCAACCAAAGAAAACCATCCAACCACAATGTATTGGCAAACGCGATAAGGCAAGCATTAAAGCCGAAAGTAAAACCCAAAGTAAATCCATCACTTATTCCACCCGCGCATAGTTTATTTTATAAATACGGATTTCTTCTCCTATTCTTAAAGCTAATAAATCGTTACTGATACACATAAATACATTTTCCGCAGCTAAAGGTAAATAGGCAGAACTGGATAAACATTTCAGCATTCCTGCATTAAAACAGATAGCGTTATTGTATAAATCATAAACTACCTGTCCCTGTTCCGTCTTTACAAATTGACCCAGCACGGAAAATATGTTGCTTACATTATTTGCCTTGTCATAAGCAATCAGATAATCGTGATTGCAAAAAAGAGAATTTACCTGCTGAAGCTGAAATCTGCCAAACCGATTCAGTTCGGTTCCGTCAATTCCCGAATAGTTGATAATTTCCCCGCTGGCAGAATCAAAAATAAATAAACCCTGGTCTTGATATACACAAAGGCATTTGGGTTGCACACTGTTTTTAAGCTCAATACTGCCGGAAGGACTGCCGTCGGAACTGAATTTTTTCACAATGCGAGCAGATGAGTCCAACACATATAAAGAATTATCACTACCCATAGCAATATCTGCTAGGTATTGAAAATTAACTTTGGAACTGCCTAAACCACCAAGCACATTTTTCCGCTCTTGATCCTGGAAAATATAAATTTCCTGACTTTTAATGCTCATTGCATAAAGCGTATTGCTGGGGGAATGATACTGAATTTTATCTGTCTGCATTCCCAAAGGGATAGCTTTAACCAAATTAAAATATTCAATATCCATTGGAGTTCTTCTGTTGATGTCGGAACAGCAATTTAGCACAACCAGGCAGATTGCTAAAGAAACAATGAGGGCTAAAAATAAAACCTTCCGCATAGTTCTAATCCTTTAGAATTTGTAAATCCTTAAGCTTACCTTGAATGGTTAAATTATTCCCAAAACGGTTATATTCAAGGGTGTAGGCAATATTCAGTTTGCCATTCTTTTTCAGCAGAGGTAGATAATCTCCCAAATTATAACCAATTAAATCAAAGTAAATGCCATCTTTAACTACTTTCAGTTTCAGATGATTTCTTCCTACATTATAAGGATAACCTGCTATAGTTACATTGCGGGTCATAAAAACAGGACGCGTATTATCAGGACCAAAAGGAGCAAAATGCTCCAAAGCATCAAGCAAGGTATTGTTTATGTCGTAAAGCTCAATTTCGGCATCTATCTGTAAAGGTGGTTGAATTTGTTCCAGGCGTAAGTTTTCAGAAACAAACCTGGTTAATTCGTTTTCAAAACGGTCTAAATATTCCTGATAAATAGTTAAACCCACAGCATATTTATGACCTCCGAAACTATGCAAATTATGCTCTGTCTGCTTCAATGCTTCAAAAAGATCAAAATCGGCAACACTGCGTCCGGAACCGCTGCCAAAACCGTCTTTGAAGGAAATCATTATCACCGGACGATAATATTTCTCTACCAGCTTAGAAGCAACAATTCCGATCACTCCTGGATGCCAGTCATCGGAAGAAACGACCATACAGGATGTCTGTTGCAAGTCCTTATATTTCTTTTCAATAATGTCACATGCTTCTTGAAATGTTTTCTGGTCTTCCTGTTGCCGTAAAGAATTCTGATGTTCAATAATTTCTGCTAGTTCCATACTCTTTGCTTCATCGGTTGAAATTAAAAGTTCTACGGAAACGGAAGCGCTTCCCATTCTGCCGGCAGCATTTATTCTGGGTGCAATGCCAAAAACGATATCTGTGGTATCAGGTTTTCTGATTCAACCCGGAAATTTGGACTAAAGCATTTAAGCCCAAGTTCTTTTTCTCTATTAAGTGCTGAAGCCCAATGGAAGCAAAAATACGGTTTTCCGAAGTGAGGGGAACAATATCGGCAATTGTGCCAACTGCTACAAAGATCCCATATACTTAAGCTTGTTTTCCGCACTGTCAATACCCAACTTATTGTAGATTGCCATCAGCAGTTTATAGGCAACTCCAACTCCGGCAAGATGTTCATAAGGATATTTTGTTGCCGGCAGTTTAGGATTGATAATGGCAAAAGCAGAAGGCAGTTCATCTTTGGGATTGTGATGATCAGTAATAATTATTTCCATTCCCATAGAGTTTATAGCATTGATTTCCTCAATGGCATTCACTCCACAATCAACACTGATAATAAGAGAAGAACCATTTTCCCTTAAAGTATCCAAACTGCCAAGCGATAAACCGTAACCATCTATCATCCGATGAGGAATGTAAAAATCAATATTGGCACCGATGCGTTTCAAACCTAAATACAATAAAGCGGTAGCAGTTGTGCCATCTACATCGTAATCACCGTAAATAGTTATTTTTTCTTTGCTGTCTATAGCGCGTAAAATACGCTGAACTGCCTTTTCCATATCGGGAAAGAGATAGGGGTCATATAAATTATCCATTGAGGGCTTAAAAAACTCCTGCGCAGAATTTACTGTCTTTATCCCTTTACGGTATAATAATTCAGCTACCAAACGCGGAAGCTTGAATTCGGCACTTAACTTTTCAATTTCAGGGTTTATTTCTTTACCCGGTGGAGATGGTATTAACCATTTTTTGTTCATCATTCTGCCTTTATATATTTATTTATTTTCTCTATTTAGATGTGGAACTAACATAACCTTAATAGGTTACAGCATATTCTTAAGAGAACTGTATGCTTTATACATTCTAAACTCTATAATTATAGAGCGCTAAATCCTGTAAAGCATTATTTTCATTCCGGAAATATGCTGTCTTTTTAGATGAATAACTTAATAAATTGAAAAGTGTAAAGGTGTAAAAGGGGAAAGGTGAAACACGAGTTAAACATAGATAACAAGCAAAAAATCTGTATGAAGCCATATTCCAAAGCTGTTTCAACAGATCATACTCCATTTTCCATTCATTCCATCTTACCCTACCATCTTGCCAAAATAAATATTGACCGAAAAAAGAGCATTAAAAAGGAAACAAAATTACCTGTTAGAGGTGTTAAATGTTATTAGCCAGCTTTCTGGAAGCGCATAATATTCTGTTTGAAAACAGGGTTTTAACAAAAGAACAGGTCTATAAGAAATTGGTAGACCGATTATTGTGCAGTCAATATAAACTGCCAGTTAGCGGTTCTAAACTGTTAGAACTGAATTTTGCACAGAGAGGAAGAAGTAAGCTCTGCCTATCCAACAGGTATTGCTATTCCTCCTGTTCGTATGGATGGCTTTAATGATACTTTGATAGCAATGGCTTTTTTGGAGAATCCCTTGATTATAATGGAATAAAAGTTAACTGGGTAGTTCTTATATTAACCGATAAAACAAGTTCCAAGACCTACCTGAATATTGTTGCTGCCTTGTTGAAACTTTCCAAAGATAAAGAAGCAATGAAAGCTTTGGCATCCGCGGGAGATGGACATAGCGTTATTCATTATTTGAAAAAGAATGAAGTGGAAGTGAAAAAAGATGTAATTATTGCCGATATAATGGTGCAAAATCCAATTGCAGCTTTGCCCCAAAACAGTTTGCGGGAACTAATCAATCTGATGAGTACACATAAAGTTGCAGGAATGCCTGTAGTTGATGAAACAGGAAAATATGTAGGTGAAGTGAATGTTCTTAATTTGTTGGAAGTAGGAATTCCGAATTATGTAATGATGTTGGATAATTTAAGTTTTCTTTCTTCTTATGAACCACTGGAAAATCTTTTCAGCCAACAGGATTTGCTTTTTGTGAAAGATATTATGACTACAGACGAAATATTTGTGCGTCCTGAGGCATCTATAATTGAAACTGTGTTTTTAATGGTTAGCCATAATAAGCGTTATCTTTCTGTAGTGAAGGAGGGAAAACTTGTAGGTCTGATTACGGCAATGGATATACTAAGAAAGGTTATAGCGGTATAATAAAATGCTGTTAATGATTATTGCTTTATTGGTCTTTATTGTAACTTATCTATGCATCATTACGGAGTGGGTCAATAAAATGCTCGCTGCTCTGATAGGTGGTTTTGTAATTATTGTTTTAGGAGTTGTAGATCAGTCCATTGCTTTTTCCGCAATTGACTGGAATGTAATCTTTTTCCTGATTGGAATGATGCTTACCATTTCCGTGATGCGAGAAACGGGAATGTTTATGTATATTGCTATTAAAACGGCAAAAATTGCCAAGGGCAGTCCCTTGAAAATTATGGTAATGATGTTTATAGCAACGGCGGTTATTTCTGCCATTTTAGGTAGTGTTACCACTGTGATGATTTTAGTTCCAATCGTTTTGCTGATTGCAGAAGAACTGAAAATAACTCCAGCACCCTTTATTATAACTATGGTTATTGCTGCCAATATGGGTGGAGCAGCAACGATGATTGGTGACCCGCCAAATATTCTTATTGCCAGTGCTACTAAATATACTTTCATTGATTTTTTCCTGAATCTAACTCCTGCGATTGTGATTATTGTAATTGGCAGTTTAGGTTTAATATGGCTTTTATACAGAGGGAAAATGTATGTTAGCAATGAAAGGCGTGCCAAAATAATGGAATATAACGATAAGAACCTGATAACTCACCCGAAACTATTGTGGATTACTCTTACAGTAGTTGGTTTGATGTTGCTGGCATTTATTTTTCAAAAGCCGTTACATTTGGAAAATGCTACAATTGCAATGGCAGCAGGTCTTATTTTAGTATTTATAGGTAGTCGTAAAAAGGTGGAAACAATTATTCTCAATGATATTGATTGGGTTACCATCTTTTTCTTCATTGGCCTTTTTATGATTGTAGAGGGTTTGGTGCATACTGGCTTTATTGATCTCTTAGCTAATGGTGTGATGTCTATCACCAATGGAGAGCCAAAAACAACTTCTATGGTCATTCTTTGGCTTTCGGGCATTCTTTCTGCCTGGATAGATAACATTCCCTTTGTAGCAGCAATGATTCCGATGATTAAAAGTATTGGCTTACATATGCAAAGTGCAGTTCAAGTTCAACCTCTTTGGTGGGCTTTATCTTTAGGATCCTGTTTAGGGGGAAATGGAACTTTAGTTGGTGCTTCTGCCAATATTGTAGCTGTAGGAATAGCTAATCGTAATGGATATAAAATATCCTTTATGGATTATACTAAGATTGGGATTCTTTTTGCTCTGGAGTCAATGCTTCTCTCGTCTGTATATATTTGGTTCAGATATTAATCCTGGAAAAGTTCGAGGATTATGGCTCTCACAGATAGCACTGATAACACAGATTAAATTTTATAGAAATTTTTACAGGACTGACGGCTTGGTTTACGCAGATTTTATTATAATATCATTTCTTGAATGATATTTCTCTTGCTTTCCCGAAAGCTTGAATATAGGGTATTTCTCCAAATATCAAAGGTATTTTCAATGCAGGAACTTTATAAAGGGTATTTTCTGGTCGTCACGAAAGTCATATACGCCGACAAAGTTATCGTCTGGGACAAGTTTGTATAGGCGTAAATGACTCCTGACTTACCATAGTTGACCGGGAGGTCAACCTTCCGTAAGCTTTTATATGTCTCGTATCTTTCCTTAAAGAACACAGCAGCACCTGCATTCAATTCTTTAGCTCTTTCCGGAAAGATGTTTTTGAATCCGGCATAGCGATTTTCCGAATCCAGAAATTCCTGCACTGAAATTGTGGGCTCTTTACTATCCAAAGTCAGCGGATTTTTTCCTTCCTGTTTATTTAGCGGATTATAGCGATAGAGCAACCAGTAACCTGCGTCCACAGCCAATTTTTGATGTTTTTGGCTTAAGCTCATATCAAAGCCATGATTGATGCAAGGAGCATAAGCAATCACAATTGAAGGACCCGGATACGCTTCTGCTTCTTTAATCGCTTGCAGTGCCTGATTTTTATTGGCACCCATAGCAATGGAAGCAACATAAACATAACCATAGCTCATTAGCATCATTCCGAGGTCTTTTTTGTTGGTATTTTTTCCGGCTTCCGCAAACCGCGCAATGGATCCTAAGGGAGTTGATTTACTTGCCTGTCCTCCTGTATTGGAATAGACCTCGGTATCCAAAACAAGGATATTGAGGTTCTGATTTAGAGCCAAAGTATGATCCAATCCTCCAAAACCGATATCATAAGCCCAACCGTCACCACCAATTGACCAAATTGATTTCTCAATGAGGTAATCCTGAAGTTCCTGAACCTTTTTTAGGAGGATTTTACAGCCCTCACAGGCAGTTTCCATTGCTTTTGGAAGCAGAGCTCTAATTTTATCGGCATTGGCTTTTGTTTCTTCATTTACTTTATCCCAATTATCTAAGGAATATTGCATTGCGGATTTTAGTTCTTCATTTATATTTTTATCCATCAGTTCCTGCATTGCCTTTTGCAGAAGTTTACGGTGAGAACGAATTGCCAAACGCATTCCAAAACCGTATTCAGCATTATCTTCAAATAAGCTGTTTGCCCAGGCAGGACCTTTACCATCTTTGTTTTTACAATAGGGAACAGTAGGAAAAGTTCCACCCCAAATGCTGGAACAACCGGTAGCATTGGCAATAATCATTCTATCACCAAAGAGTTGAGTTAAGAGTTTCACATAAGGTGTTTCACCACAACCGGCACAAGCACCTGAGAATTCCAGCAGGGGTTGTTTAAACTGACTGCCTTTCACGGTTGTTTCTTTAAAGTTGGCGAGAACATCATTGGGCAATGTTTCAAAGTATTCGTAATTAACTTGTTCGCCTTTAGTTCTTTCTTCTTCAATAGGGCTCATCACTAATGCGGATTTAGGACATTCATTCACGCAGACCTTACAGCTTTGGCAATCGTCAATATAAACCTGAACTTTATATTCATAACCTGGAGCGCCAGTTGCTTTTAAGGTATTAAAACTGGCTGGCTTATTGGCAAGGTCTTCTTCTTTAATCAATTTTGTCCGGATAGCGGAATGGGGACAGACAAAAGAACACTGATTACATTGAATACAATTTTCCGGAAGCCAATGGGGAACTGAAGGGGCTACTTTTCTCTTTTCCAGTTTAGCAGTTCCGGTTTCAACATAGCCATCTAAAGGCATTTGGCTAACTTTTACCTGATCACCTTGTTCTCGCATAATGGGTTCAATCACATTTAAGATAAAGTCATCGGCATCTTCCGGAACTAATTTCTTCATTGGCATATATTTATCGGGCAGGGTTTCAGGAACTTCAATTTGCACCAATGCTTCGTTAACTTTGTCCACAGCTTCCAAATTCATTTGAACAACCTTTTCACCTTTACGAGCGTAGGTCTTTCTAATGGAATCCTTAATTAAGGCAATAGCTTCATTGCGTTCCAAAACACCGGAAATAAGAAAGAAAGCTGTTTGCATTGTAGTATTTATTCTTCCGCCAAGACCAACTTCTTCTGCAATCTTTAAGCCATCTATATTGTAAAACTTTATCTTTTTGTTAATGATGGTTTCCTGCACGGACGGGTTAAATTATAGAATGCTTCATCTCTACCCAGTTGGAATTCAGCAGAAAAACCCCATTTTCTTATTCCGCCAAGCAAATCAAATTCGCCAATAAATGCCTGATTGTGGCAGGCAACAAAATCCTCTTGAGCTACCAGATATTGGCTGTGAATGGGGGTTTTACCAAAACGCAAATGGCTACGTGTTATACCACCGCTTTTTTGCTGTCATATTGAAAATAACCTCTGAACATACATATCGGTATGGTCTCCGATTACGATTTTGATATTGTTTTTGTTTGCACCAACAGTACCATCGGAACCTAAACCCCAGAATTTGCAGGAAATAGTGCCTTCAGGAACAGTATTGATTGCTTCTTCAAGCGGTAAAGAAAAGGCAGGAAACATCATCCTCAATGCCTAACAAAACCGTGAAAGCCATTTTTTAGCCAAGTGTTTATAAACGGCAAGCACCATTGTAAGGAGTAATCTCTACTGGATAAACCGTATCTGCCACCAATTATGTATAGTTCAGGACGGTTTTTAAGAGCAGAAACCACATCCAGATAAAGGGGTTCACCAATTGAACCGGGTTCTTTGGTTCTGTCTAAAACGGCAATTCTTTTCTACACTGGCAGGGATTGCTGATAAAAAGTTTTCGAAGCCACAGAAAGACGGTATAAATGAACTTTTATCAGTCCCAATTTCATTCCGCGCTGGCATTTAACCATTCAATCGTTTCCTGAATGGTTTCACAGCTACTTCCCATAGCTACAATAATATCTTCTGCATCGGGAGAACCGACATATTCAAAAAGCTGATAATGTCCCAAATTTTTTCTGCTACCTGCTCCATTGTTTCGCAATTATAGCAGGTGCCTTGGCATAATATAAATTACTGGTTTCTCTACCTTGAAAATATACATCGGGTGCTTCCTGACCAACCTTCATTCGCGGTTTATCAGGACTTAAAGCATTTTTTCCGAAATGCTTCCACTAAAGAGGGGTCATTCAGTTCTGCTATTGTTTCATAACGGCCAACATCAATTTTCTGCAGTTCATGACTGGTTCGGAAACCATCAAAAAACACCAGAAAAGCGAATCCGGGGTTTTCATTGTAGCAAGTTGAGCCACTAAACCCAAATCCATCACTTCTTGCACACTATTACAGGCAATTAAGGTAAAACCGGTATTACGAGCACTCATTACATCACTGTGATCCCCCTTAAAAATAGAAAGGGATTGAGCTGCCAAAGACCTTGCCGAAACATAAAACCGTAGGCAACATCTCACCGGCTATTTTATGCATATTCGGCAGCATTAACATCAAACCCTGAGAAGCAGTAAAAGTTGTAGTTACAGCACCTGCGGAAAGTGAACCATGAACAGCACCTGCAGCTCCGGCTTCACTTTGCATTTCTCAATAACATCAACCTTGGTGTTATTAATATTTTTTCTGCCTTCGGAAGCCCAGGCATCAACAAGTTCCACCATAGTGGAAGAAGGTAATAGGATAAATAGCTGCTACTTCAGCAAAAGCATAAGCAATATGTGCTGCAGCAGTATTACCATCCATTGTGGCTTTGGTCTGTTTCGCCATTGTATAACTCCTTATATCATATATTTATATGTTTTATAACAGTTACAGGGACAAGATTTGGAGAAAGCATTTTTTCGGGCTTCAATCTAAATCATAAAGTTAGCGCACAGATATCATAGATGTCTCTCACAGATGTCACGGATTTTATGGATTTTATTTACAAAAACAGCGCTAAATGTGTAGCCGGAGGATGTTGTTCCTCCGTATTTTTTCAGCCACCGAAAACGGCAAGAACACCATTAGCATTAAGAATTATTTATGTTATCTGCTTCATAATCTAACTATATTCTTTTTCTATCATTTATCCAATTGTTCCCAAGAGCATTGCTTACCCATTGCTTACCCATTACGGATGGCATTAGCAATGAGTAAGCAATGGGTAAGCAATGCTATTAAGGGAGAAAAAAATTTGTGATTGACAAAATAACATTAGTTCTGTAAAAGGAAATAATTATAAATTATACAGGTGAGGTGAAAGTGAGTGTAGACCAGGAAAAAATTAACGCAATGAGCTTTGAAGAATCCTTAAAGGAATTGGAAAAAATTGTAGACCGCTTATCCACAGGCGAAACAAATCTTGATGAATTACTTTCGCTGTATGAAGCGGGAGTTGCTTATTTAAAACACTGTCAAAGTCGTTTAAGTTCTGCCGAGGCAAAAATTAAAATCCTCCGCGAACAGCTTTCCTCGCAACAGGTAACAGAAGGCAATAATGGATAGAAAAATTCTCCTGAAGAAGGATATGAAAGAAAAGCAGGAGCTGGTAAATATCATTTTAGACCGCTTTCTCCCGCGCAAAGATGAATATCCTAAAGACCTTCATAAGGCAATGCGTTATAGTGTTTTCGCTGGTGGCAAACGCTTGAGACCCTATTTAACAATGACTGCCTTTGAAATGTTTAATTCCAATATTGAACTTATTACTCCCGTTGCAGCAGGCATTGAAATGATTCATACCTATTCGCTGATTCATGATGATTTGCCGGATATTGACAATGACGACTTCAGGCGGGGCAAAAAATCCTGCCATACTATTTTTGGAGAAGGAGTTGCTTTGCTTGCCGGAGATGCGTTACTCCTAAGTGCTTTTGAACTAATCACTTTGGCTGAACTGGATGCAAAATTGCGTGTCCAATTTGTTCACGAATTAGCTAAAGAAGTTGGTATCAAAGGTTTAATTGCAGGTCAGATGGTAGATATTGAATCAGAAGGCAAAAAAGTGGATAAAAAAACCCTGCACTATATTCACGAAAACAAAACTGCTCGTCTGATAAATCTAAGTTTGCGTTTTGGAGCTCTCGCTGGTGAAGCTAAAGAAGAGGAATTGAAAATTTTGGATGAATACGGAAAGTTGATTGGACTGGTTTTTCAGATTGTGGATGATCTTCTGGATATTGAAGGAACGCAAGAAGAACTTGGCAAAACTATCGGCAAGGATGCTGAAAGTGCCAAAGCTACTTTTCCTGCTGTTTACGGCATTGCAGAATCCCATAAAAAGGCAGAAGAACTTACGGAAAAGGCAAGAGAAATAATTGTTCCCTTAGGGGAAAAAGCATTAAAACTGGACATTCTGGCTGAATATCTATTAGGTAGGAAAGAATGAATATTCTCGTGCAAAAACTATCTCCGACTGCTACTATCCCGCAAAAGATGACAGAAAACGCTTCTGGCTTTGATCTTTTTGCCGATATTGGCGAACCAATTATTCTAAATCCCTTGGAATGGAGACAAATTTCCACAGGCATAGCTTTAGAAATTCCCGTAGGTTATGAAGCTCAAATAAGACCTCGCAGCGGTTTATCTTCCACTTTGGGACTAAGCATTTTAAACAGTCCCGGCACTATTGATTCCGATTATCGCGGTGAAATAAAAGTGATTTTGATAAACCTTAGCCCCAATCCTATTCGGATTGAACCTGAAATGCGGATTGCACAAATTGTCTTTTGCCCTGTAATTTCTCCTCAGCTAATTGAAGCTCAAACTCTTTCTGAAAGCTTAAGGCAAGACGGGGGTTTTGGTCATACTGGACAATAAAAATGAAAAATAACGAACTGATTCAGGAAATAAAACACCTGAAGAAAGAAAAAAATGCTCTGATTTTGGCTCATAACTACCAAATTGTAGAAATTCAAGACCTCGCTGATTACCGGGGTGATTCTTTACAACTCTCTATTTTGGCGAAAGAAGTTAAAGCACCTTTGATTGTTTTCTGCGGAGTGAAATTTATGGCAGAAACCGCTGCCATTTTAAATCCCGAATCTACAATTTTACTTCCGGCAATTGATGCCGGCTGTCCTATGGCAGATATGATAAGTTTAAGCCAGCTGAAAGCATTTAAACAAAATTATCCCGGTTCCCCGGTTGTGTGCTATGTAAATTCTTCTGTGGAAGTGAAAGCCGAAAGTGATGTTTGCTGCACATCCTCCAATGCTGTTAAGATTCTGAAGTCCTTTAGCGATGAAAAGCCGATTTTATTTGTTCCTGATCGCAATTTAGGTTCCTGGGCAGGCAAACAAAGCGGAAAAAAAGTAATTACCTGGGATGGCTACTGTCTGGTTCATCAATATGGTTTCAGCGAAGAAGATGTTTTAACTCTCAAAAACGAATATCCGGATTATAAACTTTTAGTGCATCCGGAATGTCCTCCGCAGATTATTAAATATGCCGATTTGGTAATTTCAACAGGCGGAATGGTGGATTGGGTGAAAAATAATGACAAAGCCATAATCGCTACGGAAATTGGGCTGACGGAATATCTGCAACATATCTATCCGGAAAAATCGCTTATTCCTCTTTCTCCCAAAGCAATTTGTAAAAATATGAAAAAGACCACTCTGGAAAATGTTTATAACGCTCTAAAATATAATCAGTATGTTATAAGCGTTGAACCAAACACGGCACAAAAGGCAAGAAAAGCCATAGACAGGATGCTGGAACTTTCAAGGTAAGTAAAATGCTTTTTCTATTCAACCTCTATTCTAAAAAAAGGATAACGCTATGAAAACCCGCTTTTTCCTGATTCTTTTAACCCTGATAATTTTATTCGGTGCTTGGCTTTACCTAAGCTACAATTTGGGCACAACCGAAAAAGATAAACTGGAAAAATTGGCAAATCTGCCTATCTATGCTTATGTTGCAGATACAACAAAGGTAGCTCCAATTTTAACAGAGCTGAAAACAGTTCCGGGAATTAAAAATGTGGTGCATGAAACAGCTTTGCAGGCAGCTACGGAACTGATTCAGTCCTACGGTCTTCCTTTGAATGAAGAGATGATTAAGGATTACATTTTACCTGATATAATAACTATAAATTTGCAACCAAACCGTGTTTCCATAAGCAATAAACCCGTTATTGATATATTACGCTCTCATATTCCGAAACAGATATAGACAGTCAGTCCAGTGCATATAGTTTTAATAATTCAAGAACTTAGTAATTTAGACCTATATAATATTGTGTTCAATGTATTTATTGCCGTGCTGATTTTGCTGATTTTTGTGTTTTCCCGCACTGCTTTGGAACTTAACACTCTGTTGCATTACAAAGGGATTAAATATAGTGTTTTGGAAAATCCGCCATCAAAGACAAGGCGTTTGCAACATACATTGTTAATGCTGATTGTTCCCTTACCTTTATGTCTGCTTGCCTATTTTGCTTATGTCTATTTTAAAACCCCTACCCTTGCGGTAATTCCCTATTGGGTAAGCTTAGTTCAAGCGGGAACTGTAATTTTGGGAACTATGATTAACTATTTTATTTTGCATAGTTTTGAACAGCAAGTTGCCCTACAGGAAAATCCTATTGAAGTGATTACTCTTCCGGCAATGGAAAGTAATGCAACAAAGAACAGGAAAATGACACGCCATTTGCCTAAGATGCTCAATCGTCTTCAGGATAATTGCACCGGTATTTCTCTATTTCGTTTTTAGCTGGGCTGCCGGCAAGTATTTTGATAGCACTGATTATTTTCATTGTTGCCTGTTTTACGGATTATCTGGATGGAATGTTAGCCCGTAAAATGAACATAATAAGCGATTTTTAAGCTGATTTTTAATCTCTTTAGCAGATAAACTGATTGTTCTTTCTGCTTTGGCAGGTTTTATGTTGGCTTCTCCTTTTCAGGTTAGTATTGTGGTCTTTTTCATAATCTTTCTGCGTGAACTTGTAATTACAATTCTGCGTGAAGTTTATCAGAAAAAAGGGATTGTTGTGCCGGCTGATTTTTTCGGTAAACTGAAAACCGTTCTGCAAATGGCAGGAATCATTGTTGCTTTTGTTTGTTGGGTATTTATCAATCCTGTTCCTCCTTTGGTAATTCTGATCATCAATATCTGGTTTTGGTTTGTGGCATTGATTACTGTGCTCAGCGGTTTAAACTATATTATTACGATAGCAAAAAGGAGTAACTATGCGTAAATATATGATTTTTCTCCTGCTTTTACTGGTTCTATTCGCCTGTTCCAAAGAAGGAGGCAAAATAGACCGTTACACTATTTACGATAAAGTAATTGACCATTCCAAACCCTTAGCTATGGGAGATGACAGGGATGTGTATGTATTTTGTGATTCTCTTGATTGGCAAGGTCTTAAACCTTTTATTGGCAGTGCTATAGAACAACAGATAATTATAGTTTATCCAGAGCAGTATTTTAACCTGGTGATGGCTGATATCAAGGATGTGAAAAGATTATCCAAATATAAAAATCTCGTTTTTATTGGTCACCTGGAAAGCGATTTACCCGTTTCTGCCTATATGAAAGGAGTGCTCAGTCAGGATTTTATTACAAGAGTGCAACAAACAGGTGGCGAACTTTTTACCAGTGAAAACCTCAATTGCTGTGATCAGATTGTGCTTTTCTTGTTAGGTAAGGATGCTAAAACCCTGCAAAAAATAGGTGCCCTACAAGCAGAAAATATCTTTTCGCTGCTCTTAAAACGCTTTACGAACCGCCAGGGTTATTATGCTTATCAGGGAAAAGTGATAGACCCCTCCTTTTTTGATAATTATCCTTTTTCCCTGAAAATTCCTGATACTTACCGTTTGTATTCTAATGATAAAGTAGGCAGGTTTCTTTGTTTTCTTTACAGAGCCCGATTGGAAAATAGAGAAATTCCCGATAAATATATCTCTGTTTACTATGAACCAATGCCGGAAAACAAAGTTGACTTAAACTGGTTGATTGCCAAACGCCAGGAAATTGGAAAAAAATACTTTGAAGGAGATGAATTTGATCCTGAACTTGTGCGGAAAGAACCCTTTACTTTTAAAAAACATCCTGGCTATCGTCTCTTGGGTGCCTGGAAAAATATGAAATATGCAATCGGAGGCGGCTTTCAAAGTTATGGCTTTTGGGATGAAAAAACCAAAACTGCTTACATTGTAGATAGCAGCGTTTATTTTCCTGCTGGAGACAAACTTCCCATTCTGGTGGAATTGTATGTTATCTCCAATTCCCTGGAAATTAAATGAAAACTATCTTGTCTTGCAAGCAGTTACTACTGTGGCTGGCTTTTTTCCTTTTGCTTTTATCTGCTTGTGCAGGACCTCAAACAACAGCTCAAAGAACTATTATAGATAATTCTCAACCCAATATTCCTTCTCTTTATTATTATATTTCTGCTTCGTTAAAACATTATGAAGGGGACTTTCTAACAGCAGATAATTATTATCATCTGGCTTTGGAACAGGACTTTCGCAGCTATCAAATTAAAAAACAGATTTTAGTTAATAGCACTTATGCCTTTTTAAGTAAACAGCAGGATGCCGATATTACGGTTAGGCAATTTGACCAAGCCAGAAAAGAAATGATTTTTGATAATGATCTTTTAAATGCCGCTTATTCTGTTTATAGCAATGCCAATAATGAAGAAGGACTTGCCTGGGTAGTTTCGGAAAGTGTTTTATATTATCCTTCCACTTTAAGTTTTCTGCGTAAATTCTATTTGGATTACAGCAAAAACAAAAAGAGCGATGAAAACCTTCTGGAACTTGCTCTTAAATATGCAGATAACAATCCTGAAGATATAATTCTTACCGCTAAAATGTATACTCTGGTAAATCCTAAACGCTCCGTATCTCTTTTACAAGAGGCATACGAACTGGAGCCCAAAAAAGAAACAGATAATCTGCTTAGTGAAATTACACTCCAATATCTGGGAAAAGAAGAAGCTCTAAAAAAATTCAGGACTTACAGTTATCCTGAAGATAAAGACAGGATGTTATACTTTTTGCAGATGGCAAATCGTAATCGTCGCCTGGAAGTAGTTAATACTTTAAGCCCTATATTGCTGAATACAGGTGATTCTTCTTTGATAGGAGAACTGACTTTTTCTGCATATCTGGAAGATAAAACAGATATCTTGCAGGAAATTTCCCGCTTTTTATTAACCAAAGATGCAGACCCTCTTACCGATTCTAAAGTGGTTTCCTTTCTTTTTGCCGAAGCTCTTTTTTCCGAAAAGTTACCGGAACCCTTCTGTTTATATTGATTACTTTAATTCGGCTCAAGATGTGCAGGATGTGATTTTGTATGCTATGTTGAAACAATCTATGCAGGCACAAACTAATGCACAGGAACTAAATTTCCTGTTTGCGGATGAGTTTGTTTCCGCTGTCCAAAAACGACTACCGGAAGATGTATTTTCCCGTTATCTGAAAATTGCTTCTAAAACTATGTCCTCTAACTCTGAGGATTTTCTTCAAGCAAGAGCCGAACTTTCCAGTTTCTTCCTGCAAAAAAACTTGGGTGAACTGGAGGATTGGACTTTTCTCCTTCAGTATTACCAAAATAAAGGCAAGGAAGAAGAAAAGATAGCTACATTACGCAAAGCTGTTCATAAGTTTCCGGATAATCCTCTATTTCTTAATGACTTGGGTTATTCTCTTTTGGATTATCCACAGTTTATTGAGGAAGGCGGATTATTAATTCAAAGAGCTGTTGCTTTAGACCCCGCAAATCCTTATTATCAAGATAGCTTGGCTTGGTTTTATTATCTAACTGCTAATTTTTCTAAGGCATTGGAACATATCAATATTCCTATACAAATGAAAAATGCTCCAGGAGAAATATCCTATCATATTGGAATGATTCTTTTGTCTAATCAAAAAAAGAAGATGCAATTAAACACTTACAATCCGCAAAGAAGATGATCAAAACCCCATCTATCAGGAAAAAGCTAAAGTATTGCACGAGCTGGAGAGCAATTAAACAATAAAGCTGAGTGGTACGAGAGCAGAGAAAAATATTTCTTGACGGAAAAGGATAAGAAGAAAATTATGCAATTTATGAGAATATATCTCTGTTAGTGAACAGCAGGAGGTTAAAATGCTCATTCAATTTTCGGTAGCTAATTTGTCTCTTTTAATGAGAAAACTACTTTGGAATTTTTTGCTTCCAAAGACCGCAATTTAAAAGAACAACTCTGGATGTCAGAAAGCAGATATATTCCCAATATTCTGAAGGCGGCATTTATTTTTGGGCCAATGCCGGAGGTAAATCCAATCTGATTAAGGCATTCTATTATGCCAAGTCCATTGTTTTAGGAGAGCTAAATCCCTTAAGAAACCGAACAATATACTTTAAATTATGCCCTGATTGTTCACAAAAAACCGATTTTCTTTGAATTTGAAATGCTGATAAAGCGAAAGATATACCGCTATGGTTTTGAAATTAAGGAAAGGAGTTATATCCAAGAGGAATGGTTGTGGAATATAAATTCAACCGGAGAACACATAAAGGTCTATGAAAGAACTTTTGATAAACTTCAAAAGAACAAAATCGGCTATGGGGATAATTACAAAGTTCTGCAGCAAGATGAATATTTTAATTTTGTGCTTAAAGGAACTCAGAGAATAAATTATTTCTTACGGAGACAATAAATAGAAATATAGAACTATTTCGCGATGTGTTTGAGTGGTTTAAGAAAATTGTGATCATTTTACCCCCATTCAAAATTGCAATCCTTCAATGTTTTGATAAATAACGAATTCCTCTTGCAGGAGTATCGGGAAGTTAATGAAGTTATGTGATTTGGGAATTGATGATATTAATATAGAGAAAATTGAAGCGGATGAAGTTTTAAATAAATTGCCTGGTGCCGTAAGAGATAATTTGCGAATGGATTTACCGAGACATAACTTTAAAAACTGATGAACGCCTATTCAATGAACTAAAATGGTATTCAAGAAGCATATGAATCCTTATATCTCATAAAATACCTGCAACAGGATCAAAAATAGAATTTAAAATTAATGTAGAATCTGATGGAACTAACCGTATTTTTGACTTAATTCTGTTTTACAATTATTACAAGAGGATGCTATTGTGTTAGTAGATGAACTTGACCGCAGTTTACATCCTTTGGTTTCAGAGCATTTATCAAAGCTCTTTTTGCAGCAAATAAGCAACATCAGGGACAGTTTATAGTAACTACCCATGATGCAGCTTTATTGGATGTTAAATTATTGCACCAGGGATTTAATTTGGTTCATAAGAAAGAATTATAAAATGGAGGTCCACCTTATATTCCACTCAGGAATTTGAACAGGTAAGAAATGATAAGGCATTAAAGCATATTTAGCAGGACTATATGGGCCATTCCTATTATCGCTGATGAGGATGAAGAACAGGTTATGCGCGTAAATCAAAGAAAAAAATCCCCAGAGCGAATATATATTTTTACTGGAAAGAGTGTAACTGAACCAAAATATTTCCAGGAATTTATTCAATACTTTAAAATGTCGCAGGCACAAGTAAAAGTAATAGATAGAGATCTACAGCTTCAAGTCCAGAATCTGTTATTAAAGAAATGGATTATTATAAGAAAAGTAACCCCTTTAAAACTAAAAATGATATTTATTATATGGTTATAGATACCGATAGATGGGGTAAAAACTTAAAAGTAGCAGTTGATGATGCCCATCAAAGAGGATATTTGGTTACCTTGTCAATCCTTGTTTTGAAATATGGCTGTTGATGCACTTTCAGGATGCTGATACAATCTTAAAAAATGTTAATCTGCTTAAAACAAAAGCAGATATAAATACAAATCCATAGTTATCATATTAACGGCAAGAATTATAAGGATTACTTTCGCAGATCGATTCCGCAGTAGAAACAGCTGAAAAACTGGATCTAAAAACCGCAACAGAGATTATTACAGCAGATTGGTTCCAGAGTTTATTTATTAGTTAACATCCTCATGGAATATATCTGATTGCATATTTATTTTTCCATTCCAGTCCCTAATATAATTAGCTAACTTCGTTTAACTGTATTCCCCATATTAAAAATTAGCAGACAGGTTAGGGGACTGCTAATTATTTTACTTGACTTATTGGTTTTATTGATTATATTTTCTTTCAGTTGGAGGTATATATGAATACACAAAGATTTACAATAAAGTCACAAGAATTGCTTGCCGATATGCAGGATTTAGCTTCCGGTTATGGACACCGGGAGATTAAAGACCTGCATTTATTACAGGCAATGTTGAGCCGAAGAAAGGTCACGATTCAACCTGCTTTGGAAAAACTGGAGGTCTCCATTCCTAAAGTGAAGAGCGATGTGGAAAATGCTTTAAACAAACTTCCCAAAATAAGAGTGGAAGTTCACAGCAGTATCTATCTCAGAGAGTTTTGGACATATTGCATCAGGCGAAGAAGGCAGACCAGTTTCAGGATGATTATATTTCTTTGAGCATTTGCTTTTGGCAATATTAGCCAAAGGAAAAGAGGCAGCAAACATATTAAAAAATGCAGGTTTACAAGCCGATAAGCTGCTTCTGGCGCTGAAAGAATTGCGTGGAAATCGGCGGGTTACCGACCAAAATCCGAGAGCTAAATATCAGGCATTGGAAAAGTATGCACGTAATTTAACGCGTTTAGCCAGAATGGAAAAGCTGGGCCCTGTTATTGGTCGCGATGAAGAAATTCGCCGTTGTATCAGATTTTATCGCGTAGAAGGAAAAATAATCCCGTTTTAATTGGTGAGCCGGGGGTTGGTAAAACCGCTATTGAAGAGGTTTGGCACGCAGAATTGTAGCTCGTGATGTGCCGCGAGCTTTAGTGGACAAGGAATTACTGGAACTTGATATGGCAGCTATAGTTGCAGGGGCAAAATTCAGAGGTGAATTTGAAGAGCGCTTAAAAGCCGTGCTTTCGGAAGTGGAAAAATCAGAAGGGCGTATTATTCTTTTTATTGATGAGCTGCATACAGTAGTAGGTGCGGGTGCTGCGGGGGCTCGTGGATAAGCTTCCAATATGTTAAAACCGGCTTTGGCAAGAGAGCTTGCATTGCATAGGAGCTACAACTTTAACCGAATATAGAAAATATATTGAAAAGGATCCTGCATTAGAACGGCGTTTTCGGCGGTTTAGTTACAAGAACCCTCTGTAAGGAAGATACAATTTCCATTTTAAGAGGGATTAGAGATAAGTATGAAGTTCATCATGGAGTGCAAATAAGTGATAATGCTTTAGTAGCAGCAGCACAGCTATCCGAGCGTTACATTGCCGATCGGTTTTACCTGATAAAGCAATTGACCTTATTGATGAGGCATGTGCCTTGTTAAAGAATGGAAATTGATTCCTTACCTGTAGAGCTTGATGAATCGGAAAGACGGCTGCGCCAACTGGAAATAGAACGCCTTTCTCTGACAAAAGAAAAGACCCTTTATGGGAACGACTGGAAAAAATTAAAGAAGAGATTGCTCAATTAAATGAAGAAAATAAAAAACTGCACTGCGCTGGGAAAAGGAAAAACAGGTTCTGGAACAAATTCGCACCCTTAAAACCGAAATTGACACTCTCAAAGGGAAGCAGATAAGGCAGAACGAGAAGGAAATTATGAAAAGACAGCTCAACTGCGTTATGGAACAATTGCTGCCAAAGAAAGGAACTGCAAAAATTGTTGCAGGATGAAGCAATGACCAAAAAGGATAGATTACTGAAAGAAATTGTGGATGAAGAGTTAGTAAGCGAAAGTTGTTTCCAAATGGACGGGCATACCTGTTTCCAAACTTGCGGAAAGCGAAATGCAAAAACTCATGGAACTGGAAAATGTTCTTGCTCAAAGAGTTGTTGGACAGGAAAGGAATTAGGGCATTGGCTAATGCTATCGCGCAATCGCAGTGGCTTAAGCAGAAAACAGGCCTATAGGTTCGCCCATCTTTTAGGTCCTACAGGAGTTGGTAAAACAGAACTGGCAAAAACCACAGCAAATTATCTTTTTGACACCGAAAAAGCATTGATTCAGCTAGATATGAGTGAATTTATGGAAAAGCATAGTGTGGCGCGATTAATTAGGCCCCTCACTGGCTATGTGGGCTATGAAGAAGGAGTTATTTAACGGGAGCTGTTCGCCGTAGACCTTATTCTGTGCTGCTTCTGGATGAAATTGAAAAGCCCATCCGGATGTTTTCAATGTGTTACTGCAAATTTTGGATGATGGACGCCTTACAGATGGAAGAGGGCAGAACGGTGGATTTCAAACATTGCGTGATAATTATGACCAGTAATATCGGTTCGCAGGAAATTTATGAAGCGTCAGACAGCGAATTGGAACAACTAAAACCACGCTTGATGTCTATTTTGCAACAATATTTCCGTCCCGAATTCTTAAACCGTGTGGATGATATTATTCTTTTCCACCGTTTGAATAAGGATCATATTAAAAAAATTGTAAAACTGCAACTGGACATTTTAGCGTCGCGTTTGGCAAATCGCAATCTACAGCTTGATTTTCAGAAATCTTATTGAACACCTCGCAGAAGAAGGATATGATCCGGCTTTGAGGTGCCCAGACCGCTCAAACGACTTATTCAGAAAGAAATTGAGGATACTATGGCAAAATATATCCTGGCAGGGCAATTCACTACAGGAAGAAAATTTTGCTGGACTGGAATCATAGTCAGGGCTTAATTATAAAGCAATAACCTGCAATATAAAATACTTGTTTCCAATGGCTGGCATACAATCTTATTATAATTGTATGCCAGCCTCTTCTTATTAACAACCCATCCTAAAGGATGAATAGTTACTGAGAAGATAATTGGTTTAGATTATGGAACGCAGATAATACAACTTGTTTTTTACAAACCATAAATAATGATTATATCGTCCTGTGATAATAAAAAAACAGGATGAATACTATAGGACACCTCATATCTAAATGCCTGTTGCTTAATCAATTATTTAACGCTCCTTAACGCTGCCGTAACACTTCCGTAACACTTCCTTAACGGGGGTTAGGAATCGTTAAAGAAGTGTTAAAGCTGACTAAGAGATCAACTTGGCAGGGAAATAATGCCCGGCATAAAAATAGGTAACGGTCTCACAAATAGCAAGATAAGCTGGAGAAGCATATAAAATTATGACCCTTAATGATATGTAAAGATTATTATAGTTCATTTGTGATGTTGTATATATCATAAAGTAAAAAATGTCTTTCGGAATATTTTTATATAGGGCAAAGGGGAATTGGGCAATCCTTTTTTACTCACCTGAATTCTTGATTTTTTCTGTAAAAATCCGGTTGAACCAGTTATCCGCGTTCTATCAACTTTTTCAGCTTTGCATTGCCTTTTTTGCCAGCATAATGGAAGGTAATGTATCTTTCAAGAGAATATAATTTTGTTCTTCTTTCATCAAGTTGCGAAGGAGGATTTTTCCTTCACGGATATTATCATCCCGGAGAATAAGCATTGGACAGTCCTTTTTTTAGCAAAAGCAATTTCTTTTTCTATGGGTCTGCATTCAGGTGAGATAATGGTTTAATTTGTTGTGAATGAAGTTCCTGAACTATTTGCAGAGATCATCATTTCCAGGTTTGGACTTTCAGCACAGATATAAACAGTAAATTCAGGATCGTTTTCCTCAAATAATTTCCGGCTGTCCATAAGTTCAAAAATACTATCCAGATTGAGATAAAAACCTACAGCCGGAATTCTTTTACCTGTAATAAGTGCAGAAAGATAATCGTAGCGGCCTCCACCACCAATAATAATTTCTTTACCGTTGTGTTTAGCGATGAAGTCAAAAACGGTTTTATTGTAATAGGCAAAGTTTTTGTTGAAGCTAGGATTAACCTTGTATTGGTTTCCCAGATTGGTCTGAATGTTTTTTTACTCTTTTAAAATCTGCTTTACAGGATTTACAAGGTAATCATAAATGTGGTCACGTCCTGAAGGGATTTTTTACAATCGGGGTCTAGTCAATGAACTTGACTGAAAGGATTGGCAGAAAGTTCGCGATAACAAGAACTGCAATATTCTTTTTTATGCTCTTCCAGATATTTATGCAGATCAGTAAAAAATGGTTCACGACAAGTAAAACAACCATAAGAATTAAGATCCAGGCGAACTTCATTCAAGCCGAGGGTCTTGCAAAGCTTCATTCTAAAGAAATTACTTCGTTTTCGGAAAGAATAACTTTCACTGCCTAAAAGTTCCACACCCAATTGATAAAATTCCATCTGCTGCTGATGGTTAATTCTGCGGAACATAGGGCCCACGAATAATAAAAACGGTGAATTTCACCCGGAGCGGTAATACACGCGCTGTATGATGTAAAACACTAATTGTGCCTTCCGGACGCAAACTCAATAAACTTAATTGATCATCTGGAGAGAAAGAGAAAGTACTCCTTTCATTGCACTATCGGCTTCCTGACCTTGAATTAAAGCAGTTATGCCATCTTCTAAAACCTTGCTGTCCTGCAAAACCGAAAGCCGAATCTCTTGAAAATTATGCAGAGATAAAAAAACCTTTTCTACTTTCTCTTCAGAATTTTCATTTTCAAAACCTTGTCTGGCATAAATTCGTGAAAACTTTGTGGTTCACTGAACCATCTTATTCTCCTCAAAAGTCCTTCACTATTAAAGATAAAATCAGATAGACCAACTTGGCAATGAATTTTTTTTTAGTGGCTTACAAAATTTCATAGATAACCCAGATAAATTTGCGAAGCAAGGATTTTAGGACATAAGGATTTGTGTCGTCCTAAATAGGATTTTGCACTTAATCAAAGAAAGGAGATATTGAAAATAAGGTTTACACCTCTTCACCCGATAGTTCCAAAGATATCTTATCTACCGTCTCTTTTACTTTTGTGATGTCTTCTATGTTATCAATTATAGGTAGAAGGTATGCTTCTCCGAAAACAACAAAACCATTTTTTGAGACGGATAAAATATTTTGAAATGCTTTCAGTGAATTTTGGTAACCCTTTTTTATCTTTTACCCTTGGGCTTTTAATCTTTCTTTCAAACTCTTCAATATTAAAAACTGCATAAGGAATAGTAACCAATGTTTTCTTTTTACTGTCGCTACGCGCCTCTTTTCTATTACTAATTTTAGCAACTTGAAATCCAATATTTCCAACCTTAGCATCAACTCCTCTGGCATCTAAAGCAGCATTACATTCCAGCGATAAATCTTTGCCTTCTCTGGTACAAAGAAACTGAAATAAATAACAAAAATCCATTTGGGTAAGCACAGAGACCCAAGTTCTATACATTCTGGCTCTAAAACCTTTTTTGAACCAGCCGTTATTGTCCTTATCAAAATAATATTTCTTAAATTGGTTAAGTACTTCTTTACTTGGAGAATTAGTATTAATCTCTTTCCAAACGGTATCAAAGCATTCTTCAAAATCCAGAAATTGTCTTTCTTCCCAGTAATATTTGAATATTGATGCCAGAGGTAGTATCTCTTTAGGCAAATCCTGTTCAACCCATTTAATATCTTTTAATTCTTTGCGATATTTATCCAAGGGAATAGTTGCAAGAAAATCCCGATATTTTTTAAAATCTTTAATGATTCTGTCACTCACAAAGGTTCTCCTTTTTAATAAGTTGCATAGTTTCTTTATTAGGAACAGGCAAATTCTTTAGCTGAGTAATACTAAGATGATAAGTAATTTCCCGGTAAGTGTCTTTTACATACTTTTTTATATAATCAGAATTTAAGTATGCTACAACTTCTTCTGTTTCCAAATCAAAATGGCAGTTAAATAAATTGTTCTCTCTTACAAGATGATAAATATCACCCATCCAGGGATAACATTTTTCATCAAAAGCAGCGGCAACTTTGCCATTTTCTCTAAAGCCCAAGCCCACTACGATATGAGGGTAGCCAAAATACATTCTGATTTTGTTTACATCTTGCTTTTTAACCCAGTAACCAGTAAGATTGTTATAATTTATCATATTACATTTTAGATTTTTTCCATTTAATAAAGGAAGATAATCATTTTCACCAGGTGCTTTTTCTTTCACTATTATGTTACTTCTTTTTATTTCAGGAGTTCTGGGTGAAATTCTAATATTGTAAATATCTCCTAACCTATATGGACATAAGCTTTCCAATGTCTGTGTATAATCAGTGTCAAACTTAACAACTTCACCTTTCCAGTGAAAATTACTTTTTAGCGTCCTGATTTTATTATCTTGAAATTCTTTCAGTTCCAGCCGGGAGATGTATTTATCGGACTTAATAAAATTCAACACTACCGATGAAACATCTGCTTCCGGTTTAAATATATCCGCTCCTAAATAGATTATTTCCGTCTTCCCGTTTTGAGCTAAAAATACTCGGAGTTTTTTGAATTCATCCAGAATCATAAAGGTTGGAGGAACAATAAATATCAATTGTCCGTTATCTTTAAGTAAGTTAATTGATTTTTCAATAAAAGCGCCATAAACATTATATTTCCCAAACCATGTTGCATAAAGTTTTTTATATTTCTCCTTGGTTGCAGGATTTGTTTTGATAGTGTAGTGTTCAGATAAACTAGGAATACCATAAGGCGGATTACCAATAATTAAATCATAATATGACCGCGTTTGCCATAAAAGAAAATCAGCCCTATTCAAATCAATAGCATTTGCTATGTTCAAGTTAGATAAATAATTGATGATCTCCTGATTTATTTCTACTCCAAAGAGTTTTGCCTGACTAAATAGTGAGGGTTTATTTCTCTTTATTCCTAATAAAAACTGTGCTAAACCACAAGCAGGTTCTAAAATCTTAATGCCTTCTTTTTCAACATAATTCGTATCATCAATCAGGTTAACCATTAAATCAACAACTCATCTTGGCGTAAAAAACATTCCGGAATTCCGCTTTATATCCCTAAGATCGCTATTTACTATGGATTGATGAAGATTAAAGTCTATTAGCGTTTTATCTTGATTGACTAACAATTCATCTGACCTTTGCTCATTACCTATATCTTTCATCGTCTTAATTCTCTTCCAGTCCTAAACCTGATGAGTCCTAAATGTTGGTGTCCATTCCAAATAATAGTTTCTCAGGTTGTTCAAGGACATTTTATTGTCCGTGTTTCTCACAATCAATATAAATATATACATATAATCCTTATTTTAATCTTGTTAATTCAAGTCAAGTTCTTTTTCATAAAACTTGCATCCCCCCAAAATTATTTTGGCTTCTTTCGGCAATATCTTAATTAACTTATATAAATTATGGGAAAATATATGTCATTTCGGCTTTTATCAAATTACTAAGGAGGTGTCCGTTTGTTTTACTCCTATAGTAAATAACAACATATATATAAAGAAAAATAACCTGATTCTAAGCAATTTATCCTATCTGTTATAAAAATGGGGAAAACTGAGTTTCAGTTTTATCGGACTTGACAGATAGTAATGAAATTATAATATAGTAAAAAAATGTAAGGAGTATAAAATGCAATCAGTTATGACGCATCGTGCCCCGGCTGCAATAGGTCCCTATTCGCAAGCCATTCTTATGAATAACATTCTATTTGTTAGCGGGCAATTAGGAATTGATCCTGGCACTTCTCTTATACCGGAAAGTTTTGAGGAGCAGGCAAATTTGGTATTCAATAACATTAAATCCATTTTGGATGCAGCAGGAATGGGTTTGTCAAATATTGTTAAGGTTAGTGTATTTTTACAGGATTTGGATGATTTTACCCTGCTGAATGAAATTTATATGCGTTATTTCAGCGCACCTTATCCTGCCAGAGAAGTTGTCCAGGTTTCGCGCCTTCCCCAAAATGGCAAAATTGAGATTTCCGTAATTGCGATGAGATAACCTGATGAGTATAATTACCAAAAGTGGAGATGACGGAAAAACATCTCTATATTCCGGTGAAAGGGTCTATAAAGATGACCTGCGGGTAGAGGCATATGGCACTTTAGATGAACTAAATGCCTGGATTGGTGAATGCAGAAATCATTTAGCTAATCCCGTAGATAAAGAAAACCTTCTGGAAATTCAAAAGAATCTGTTTCGCTGTATGGGACAATTGGCAACCAAAAAAGGAACTTTTGCAAAAGCGATTACGCAAAAGGATGTGGATAATATTACGGAGCTTGTTTATTCTCTGGAAAAAAACCTGCACTTAAAGGGTTTTGTTCTTCCCGGTGGAAATTCTGTTTCTGCCAAACTGGATATTTGTAGAACCGTTGCCAGAAGAGCGGAAAGAAAAATAATAGCCCTTTCCCGTAAGGAAAATATTGCTCCAGAATTGCTTAGCTATGTAAACCGACTCTCGGATTTCTTTTTTGTCCTGGCAAGAAAAGAGGAAAACAACACTTAAAAAGGAGTTAGTTATGTATAAAATAGTATTACTGCGTCACGGTGAAAGCACTTGGAACAAAGAAAATCTGTTCACGGGCTGGACAGATGTAGACCTTTCCGAAAAGGGTATAGTTGAAGCACATAATGCAGGTAAACGACTTAAGGAAGAAGGTTTTGTTTTTGAAGAAACCTGGACTTCTGTATTGAAAAGAGCTATCAGGACTTTGTGGATCGTTTTGGATGAAATGGATTTGATGTATATTCCTGTTCATCATGATTGGCGACTTAATGAACGTCACTATGGTGCTTTGCAAGGTTTGAACAAAGCTGAAACAGCTGCTAAATATGGAGAAGAACAAGTTTTACTTTGGCGTAGAAGTTATGATACACCTCCACCACCGTTGGAAAAAAATGATCCCCGATATCCTGGATTTGATCCCAGATATGCTAATTTAAGGGAAGATCAACTTCCACTATCTGAATCACTGAAAGATACTGTTAAAAGAACAATGCCTTTTGGAATGAAATAATTATGCCGCGTTTAGCAGCAGGCAGAAAACTGATAATTTCTGCTCATGGCAATGGTTTACGCGCCTATAGTAAAAAGTTTGAGTAATATCAGTGATGCAGATATTGTTGGTCTGAATATTCCTACCGGTATTCCCCTTATTTATGAATTTGATGATAATTTACAGCCGGTTAAAAATTATTATCTGGCAGATAAAGCAGAATTGGAAGCTGCTCAACAGGCAGTTGCCAATCAGGGAAAAGGCAAAAACCTAATTATTCAGCTCTTCAGTCCTTTTTTATAGGCAGAGTATTTTTCTTCCAGAGCTTTGTCTTTCAGACATAAGATTTGGATAGCAAACAGAGCTGCATTTTTAGCTCCGTTTATTGCCATACATGCAGCTGGAACTCCGGCTCGACATTTGGACAATGGAAAAGAAAGATCAATCCATTTAAAGCACCTGCAGCAAAAGGAATACCAATTACAGGCAAAGTTGTATGAGCGGCAATAAATCCTGGTAAATGAGCAGATAAACCGGCTCCGGCAATAATTATTTCTATTCCTTCCGCTTTGGCATTTTGAGCAAGGGCAATTGTTTTTTCAGGATTGCGGTGAGCAGAAGAAATATGCAGGTCGTAAGAGACCTCAAACTCCTCCAGTATTTCCCTGGCAGGAGTAATTTTCTCCAAATCGCTTTTACTGCCTATAATAATCCTGACTTGGGGATGCATTGTTTAAGTTTGTTCGGGAATTACAGTAAGAAGTTGGTGAATTTCTTTGGCATCCTTTGCTTCCGTTAAACCCTTTAAGATATCCTGATTCATAACTAAGCGGGAAATGTAAGAAAGCGAGAAAAGGTGCTGTTTATCATTATGCAAAAGAAGCATAAAGAAAATATTCACCGGTTTGTTATCAGGAGCATCAAAATCTACAGGTTCAGAAGAACGACCAAACAAAATGCTGGGGGCTTTAATTTTAGAAGGATGCAAATGACGCGGATGAAGCAAAGCAACTCCATTACCAATGGCTGTAGAAACCAATTCTTCACGAGCAACTACAACTTCATAAAGCCAGCGTGCATCGCGCACAAGTTTCAGCTCTTTCGCCTTTTCACTTAAGATTCGGATAGCATCATATTTGTTTTCTGCCGTAAAATCCAGGAAAATGTTTTCGGGACGCATATATTCTTCAAAATGACAGATAACCCGCTTTAAAGCGAGCATTTTTTCTTCTGTCTCATTCAAATTTTCCAGCCACTCGTTTAAGGAATCTTCGTCTATTTTAACATTTTTTCCTACGAGCTTACTTTCAAAAACATTCGTAGCAATCATTTCCTGAATGACGCGCTCCGAAACCTTTAACTTCTTGGCAGCTTCAGCTTTAGAGATAAATTTTTTCGCCATAAAAGAACTCCTTTTTAGGTTTTTATAGTTATTTTATATCTGCTTTGGCAAGGTTTAGCTTGACAATAATATAAGCATTTTTTGAGGATGGAATAATGGTCAAGAAATTTATTTATACGATTCTGCTTTTGGTTGTCTTAAGCAGTTGTCATTATTCGGTTTATTCCAATGCTTACCCGCATTTGCGGAAAATTAGAATTCTGGCTTTTGAAAATAGAACCAGCGAATACGGGTTGGGGGATAAACTGCTTAATTATTTGAACCGGGAAATCAGAGAAGACGGAAGGTTGAAACTGGTGACAGAAGACCCCGATTGCACTCTGGAAGGAGCCATTTTAAGTTTTTCCGAAAATGTTTACAGTTACGATGCAGCTAATCAAGTTCAGGATTATCAGGTAAAAATGGTCGTTTCTGTTACCTTTACCGATTTAATCAATAATACAGTACTTTACCAAAACAGCGGTTTGACTGTAACGGAACTTTATGCAGTTGGCGAAGGAGGCACTGCCAAATTTTATACTAAAGAGGAAGCTGTTGAAGAGCTCATCTCCAAACTCTATAAAACCATCCTCCAAAACAGTATTGAGGGCTGGTAAAACCCTTCGTCTGAACCGTTATTTAGCTGATTGCGGTTTAGGCAGCAGAAGAAAAGTAGAAGAATTTATAACTGCCGGCAGAATTAAAGTAAACGATATTTTAGTTAAAGACCTATCCCGGCAGATTCTTCCCGGTAAAGATAAAGTTACTTTAGACGGAAAACTCATTCAACCCCAAAAAGAAAAGTATTACTTGATTCTTAATAAACCGCGAGGTTTTATTGTTTCCCAAAATGATGAACTGGGTAGAAAAACGGTTTATTCTCTTTTACCGCCAAAAGGAAAACAACTTGCTTATGCTGGACGCCTGGATAAAGAAAGTGAAGGGCTGTTGTTTTTTACTAATGACACGGCTTTAATAAATCTATTAACTCATCCCAAAAACAAAATGGAAAAGGTTTATCGCGTAGATATCAACCGTCCCCTGAATAATATGGAACTGAATATGTTGCGTAAAGGTGTGGAAATTGAAGGGGGAAAAACTCTGCCTGCAGGTATTTTTGTAAAGTCCAAAAACGCCAACGGGATGACCTTAAAAATAGTTATTACCGAAGGCAGAAAAAGACAAATCCGCCAAATGATAGAAGCAGTTGGAGCAAAGGTTACATATTTAAAACGCTTACAGTTCGGTCCCTTAAAACTGAAAGACCTACCTGTTGGCAGATGGCGTCTATTAGAGCCCGGTGAAGTGAAAGCACTATTATCTTTAAAGAAGGAAAAAACATAGATGAAAGCAGGAATTATCGGTCTGCCTAAAACAGGCAAAACAACTATTTTCAATGCATTAAACAGAGGTGAACAGAGCACGGATAAATATGCTCCACCCTCTTTGGAAGCCAATATTGGTGTTGTGCAAGTTGCAGATGAGCGTATTGATAAGCTTTCGGAGCTTTACAAACCGAAAAAGACAATATATGCCACAATTGAATTTCACGATTATCCCGGTATTTTTTATAAAGAGAGCGAGATATCTGAAAACGCTTTGCTTGCAGAGATTAAAAATGCAGAAGCATTTATCTTAGTTCTGCGTGGCTTTAGGGATGAAGAACTGGAGGGTCTTTTTCCTTTAGGCACCCCGATGGGAACAATTTCAACACTTTCAGGAAGAGATGTTGCTATATGATTTGATTATGGCAGAAAAGCGTCTGGAAAAATTGAACTTGGTTATAAAGAGGAGTTAAAACCCCGGCTGTGCAAATTGAAGAAAAAGGCATTACTCAAAATCAGGACTTTCTCCAGAATAATAACCCCTTAATAAATTTGGAACTTAACCCGGAAGAAGAAAAGGCAATACGCGGTTTTCAATTCTTTTCTGCCAAGCCAATGTTGATTTTGATTAACTGCAACGAGGATAATATAAATGCCTGGGATGAGACCTTAAAAACATTTACCGAAAAGGGTTATTATGCCTATACCATTGCCGGAAAGTTTGAAGAAGAACTTAGCAAACTGGAAAATGAAGAAGCACAAATGTTTATGGAAGATATGGGGATTAGTGAATCCATTCGTGATCGCTTAACACATTGGACTTATCAGCTGATGGGTTATATCAGTTTTTTCACTGTTGGTCCTGATGAAGTTCGTGCCTGGACAATAGAAAAAGGTGCTAATGCTGTAACTGCTGCAGGAAAAATTCATAGTGATCTGGCGCGTGGTTTTATTCGTGCAGAGTGTTTTCAGTATGATGATCTTATTACTTATGGCAGTGAAAAAGTGCTTAAAGAAAAAGGACTTTTCCGTTTGGAAGGAAAGGATTATATTGTTAAAGACGGGGATATT
>JAXGIH010000005.1:0-43310 GCA_040770845.1 Cloacimonas sp. (SeqCode) | reverse complement strand
TCGCTATATTGGCTTTGTTTGATGAGGATTGCCAGCAGTTTGTTTTTCAAGAAAGTTTTTCCCTTACTTCTTTTAAGCTCATCGGTGTGGCAAAAACACTTTTGAAATTCGTGTATGTAACAAAACCTGGGGGACTTTTACGCGGTTTTCGGACATAACGAATTTGAGTGTAATCCACAGGAACATTGGTAGAAAATTTTGCCTTGGAAAACCAGGCAGCTAAATTGCAGCAAAGTTCTATTAATTGAGGACTTGGCTCTGTTTTTTTTAAGCATTTGAGGACAATATGCGCTCCGTGATAAATACGACAGTGAAACCAATAGTCATAAGGTCTTGCCAGTTGAGTAGTTAAATAATCATTTTCTTTAGCACGGCGTCCTATAAGGATTTGAAACTCATCATTTATCTTCAATTTCAGGATTTTATCGGCAAGAATAGCGTTTTGGACAATTTTGTGTCCGGTTGGTTTGGAAATGTCAGTTTTCCGATATCAGGCAATTCCCTTTTTCCACTTTTACGAGTAGTTCTTTCACATTTTTTTCAATATCTTTTTCTGTCTGTGCCAGATTTTTGGTAATTATCTGCAAGCCGTTTTTGGCTTTATGATACTTTTTCAGATATAAATACAAATTTTCATGAGGCTTTGTCCGTTTGTAAAGGGATTTCTATTGTCTTCAATGCGGGGTCAAGATAATTGATTGCAGTAAAGCTCTGCATACCGGTTTTGATATTATGCAGATTGGTTTTCAAACATTCAACTGAGCAAGCCAAAAATCAGCTTTTCTGCATTTTTCAGGTCTTGCAGTAAGGTCTCTTTTTTTATGTAATTTTTGAGTTCTTTCTTTAGGGCAGTATTCGTTTTTGGCGGTTTTCTGCCTCTTCTTCCTACTTAAACTTATTATAATACAAATAAATAAAATAATCGTTGCAGGAGGAACTACCATCAGGATAAGGGGAGTAGCCTGTATAATTGGCTGAAAAGATGTTTTCGGGGGAGTGTATATAAGCCCTGGTAAAATTTGTCTTTGCGGATTATCACATAGCTGTATTATGAATAACATCCAGAATTTTCAAATCTGCATCAACTAAAACGACGTTGGGTTGAGGAGGCATCAATTCTGCGACAAGTAAATATTTTTATATTGCTGTTGAATATCTTGCTGAAGTTCCAAATAAACAAAGCGGTCATTCAGCTAATGAAATACCTGTAAGATGACAATTGATAAGCTGTTGCCGATTTTTCCCACTTCTGAAGAGGACTGAAATTGTTGCAGGAACATAAGGTATCGCGTTTACCGAGCACGATACAAGGGCTTTTTTATCTTTATTTTGGAATACTAAAAACCGGGGAACAGCCAAATGCTTTCTACTACCGCTTGATAGTTAATCATTTCCAGTGTCCATTGCTTAAAGAAAGAATATTTCATTTTTGCTTTTTTCCTTTTGTCTTGACAGAATAACAGCTTATATTTTTGAATGCCAAAAATGAATACAAGACTGAGGAGTCAAGCATGAAAGCTACATCAGCGATTATCGACGGCAATACTGGCAAGAGATTCTGACATCGTTTTTGCCGTTCTTTGGATTAATGCTAACGGCAAATCCAAAGATAATCAGCAACGAAGAATTGAAAAGCTGTATGAAACATCTTCCTTCCCCGATTAACGAAATTCAATCAAGCTTGGAATCGCTGGAACAAGACCTCTCAGGGCAGCTTTTTACGCAGAAAGAAATTCCCGGAACATCCCCTGAAGAGCGGAGAAATCGCATTATTTCTTCCATAGCTAATATGCGAGACCAAATTGAAGCGGATAAAAAGAAAATTGCTACTCTGGAAAAACAACTTGCCACTTCCAAAAGCCAATTGAAAGGTGTGCAGGAAATTGTGAATAAACTTAAAGCCAGTATCAGCGAAAAAGAACAAATTATGGATGAATTACAACAGCGCTTGGGCATTTTGAACGAAACCCTGGAAACGGAAAGAAGAACCAGTGCCGAAGAAATTCAGAAACGCGAGATGACGATTACAGAAAAAGAACAACAGATTACTCAACAAAGCATTGAAGCAAATACTATTTATTATGTATATGGTACCCGCAAGGAATTAATGTCTAAGGGAATTATGGATAGAAAAGGCGGACTTTTGGGTATTGGAAAGGTTTCTACCGTAAAACAAAATATTCCTATTGAGCAATTTACCTCTATGAACCTGCTGGAAACACAGCAAATCAGTTTTCCGGCAACGAAAAAGGGCTATTCTATCCTTACTAATCACCCTGCTACTTCCTATAAAGTGGAAAAAGAAGGCGACCAGAATATCCTTACTATTCTTGACGCAACAAGCTTCCGTAAACAAAAATTCGTAGTAATAGAACTTCTATAACTGATATAATATACATTTCATATTGAAAAAAGACAGAAAGGAAAATAAGGTTTATAAGGTTGAGAAGTTTAGAGGGTTGAGAAACTCGAAGCCCTTTAGGGCGACACAATGATAGCGATGGGTGCGTAAGCCCCTGGAAAATAAGGTTTATAAGGTTGAGAGGGTTTAGAGGGTTGAGAAACCTTAAAGCCCTTTAGGGCGAAACAATGATAGCGATGGGTGCGTAAGCCCCTCGGAAGAAGAAGAAAATAAACCCCCATTCTAAATTTTATATTCTGATTCCGAAATGGGTAATCCGGAAGCTAAAAATTAGTGAAGAGGCAACCATTTATGATTTATGAATAAAAATGTTATATAAACTATAGCCAAGAGAAAAAGGTGAAGTATAAAAACCTCACCTTTTTTGTTTTGCAATTTAGTTTTTAAGCTAAAGTTGGAATTACTCCACCAATTAGGAAACTGGCAGCGAAAGCAATAATTGCATAAAGCTCAGGAAACACACCCAAAATAAGGGTTTTAGCAAAAACATCATGTCCCGAACCAATACTCTCAATACCCGTTGCTACTATTTTAGCTTGATGATAAGCAGAAATAAGTTCCACGGTTCCTGACATCAAACCTGCTCCTAAAATGGCACAGGCCTGAAGCATATTAATTTGGGGAGTAATATAAGCTTTCAGGATGAAGAAAGAACCAAAACCATATAGACCCTGCGTTCCAGGTAAAGCGGAAAGGATCATACAGCTGGGAAAAATATCATCCCTTTTTTTCATTGCACCAACTGATGCACGACCACCGATAACAGTTCCCCAGGCACTTCCCATTCCGGAAAGAGCTACCATCAGGAAAAGTCCGATCCAAGCCAAAAAATATGCCAAATTTTGGCTCGCCATAGTGGCAACAATTGGTTGAGCTATTGTGTTTAAGGAATCAGGCATTTTAACCTCCCTTGTTATTCCTTTTTCCCAAAGGGTTTATATTCCAGCCCGGGACCTTCAAAAGCAGCATTTTTGTAAAACTCCACGAAAGTAAGTCGTAAAGGATGAACAAAACCGCTAAGACCTCCCAAGGCAATATTTAAAGTATGTCCAAAAAGCATAAACAGCACAAAAATTACCGGTCCGACAACTGGAATTCCGTGGGCAATTTGGCTTCCTATGGAATTCATCACAAAACCCAAAATGGCACTAGATACGCTTAAAGCAAAAAGACGGATGTAAGATAAAATATCACCAAAATAACCTGTAACAATTTGATAAAGTAACCAAAATCCGTTGAGAATATTGAGAATAATATTCTTACCTGGACTATTAAACAGCAAAATCATAGCCAATCCGATATAAATAGGGTATTTAATATAGGGCTGAACTTTGCTGATATTTGCTCCTAAAAGCGAAGAACCGAGAACCGTTAACCCAAACAATAATAACCAGGTACCAATAGTACTTAGCCCAAATTTGAAACCGTTTTTTTTCATTTTCTTCACTGCTGCAATGGCTATCCCGAAAAGGATTTGGATAGCACCTAAAAGCAAAGCATAGTTGAAGATTTGATTGTTATCCTTAATTAATATTTTATCCTGAATAGCCGGAATCGTTTTCAAATCGAAAGCTAAAGCACTACCCATCACCCAACCCATTATTATGGAAGCAGTTCCAAAGATTATTAACAGGGTAAGAATGTCTCTCATACCCTGTTTTTTCATCTTCAATTTTAAGATAACAGCCAAAATGATAATAACTATACCATAACCGATATCCGCATTGCAAAAACCGAAAAACAAAGCAAAGAAAGGTGCAAAGAAAGGAGTTAAATCAAACTCGTTGTAATAGGGCAACATATACATTTTGCTGATGGGCTCAAAAAGACGGGCAAACCAGTTATTTCTTAATTTTATGGGGGGATTTTCTTCCGGTTTGGCATCTTCTGAAACATAAATAATGTTATTCTTCTCCAGAAAGTCCTTTAAACCCTGTTCCAAACTGACAGGAATCCAACCGCTTAAAAGACGGATAGTATTTTCCGCTTCATATTTACCTTGCTGGAGAGCATCTTCAAATTCGTATTCCCGACTTAGGCGTTTAAGCTCATCCTGAAACATTTCAATAGCTGTAGGAGCTATGGAATACAAGTAATCATCAATATCTTTTTGCTCATTTTCCAGTTCCTTCAGCTTGTCTTCAAATTCCTGAAGGGTATGCTGATGAAAAGAAAAGGTATCCGCTTCCAAACAGGGTCACCATCATCGGTAATAACCACGAAATATAAAATACCGCCAACTTCGTTAATAATTTTAAGGGATAGTTTTCCTGCCATTCCGGTTTAAAGTGATTTTTTAAACAGGTATGAAAGCGAATAGTTAAGCCGGATTCTTTAAGTTTGCGCACCAGGTCGTAATCAAAATGACCCCGGGACTCAAATCCCGAATTTGTTTTTTGATGGTATCTATGGAATGCTGAAGCTTCTCTTTTTCTTCTCTGGCTTCATTTATTTTATTCAGCAAGGCTTTTGTAGGTAAAGGAATTGCCTGTTTGGGAGCAATGGATTTCAGTTTAGATAAAAATTTTACGCATTCCCCATATTCCTGCATCAATTCCAGGTTTTTGGTTTGGGACTCGGTTTTTTCATCACAACTGCGGATAATATGTACTAATCCTAATTTCTGCAGCTCAGCCAGGAATTTCTCATAATCCTGATGATAGAGAACAAAGGTATATTTACGCATCTTTTCTATCATACCTGGCTCCCCTGTTCAAAACGGGATTTTAGGATTTTTTGCGATGCTTTGGATAAATTTTCTTCATCTTCCAGATAGCGTTTTATTTTTAGAATGGCATCTTCAAAGGCAGGTATTTGTACTTTTTCGTAGAGATTCACTTTCTGCGTTGTCTTTTTCCGCACTTGCTCCAAAATTTGCATCTTGCGAATATAAAAGTCCCTTTCAATTTGGAGTTGGCAAATTTCTTTCAGCAAAGCAATTCCTTCAGGATACCAGGAAGGAGCTTTGAAAAGGTTATAAGCGGCAATTTCAAATTCAATGTTTTCTAATAGCGGGGTTTTTACACCGGCTATTTTGCGGGTTTTGATTTCCACATTCTTAATTTTCAAGATGTTGGGATCAAATTCCACAAAAAGTTTCATAAAAGCATCCAGTTCTGCTGTGCGTTCTTTCACCTTTTGGTCTAAGGCAAATGCTTGATCGCGGGCTTTTTTAACTTCCAGGCGTAAAGCGCTTTCTTTGTTTTTCAAAGTGGGTAATGCTCTTTGCCTTACCGCAAGTTGTTTAATCAGCTGTAATTGAGAGATTTTATTATACTGAAATTTCAGGTTCATCCTTTCTTCCAATACAGATTCATAAATTCATCCTTGATACCTATTTCAGCACGGTTGAAATACTTCTGGAAAAGTTCCCAGGTTCTATCCAGCATTTCATCGGTGCTGATATTAACATCAACAGCCAAAATTTTATCGGAATACTCTTTGGCAAAATCAAGCACGCGGATATCATAATCGGATAAGTCAAAACCGTTTTCCAGCTTGGTTTTAGCATTGGCAGCATCGGCATAAAGACGCACTGCAGTATTCATAACCTGGGGATGGTCTTCCCTTGTCTTTTTGCCTATCACAAGCTGTTTCAAACGAGAAAGAGAACGGAAAGGATCAACAATAACTTTTCCAATATCCGTATCGCGTTTCAGGAAAAGCTGTCCTTCTGTTATGTAACCTGTATTATCGGGAATGGCATGAGTAATATCTCCTCCCGAAAGAGTTGTAACTGCAATAATTGTTATGGAACCTCCATCGGGAAATTGCACTGCTTTTTCATAGAGCTTTGCTAAATCACTGTAAAGCGAACCGGGCATACTATCCTTGGAAGGAATTTGGTCCATACGGTTGGAAACAATACTTAAAGCATCGCAGTAAAGTGTCATATCAGTTAACAACACCAAGACCTTTTCTTTTTTTTCCAAAGCAAAATATTCTGCAGCCGTAAGCGCCATATCAGGAACCAGAAGTCGTTCCACAGTAGGGTCTTCCGTAGTATTTACAAAAGAAACGATTCTATCTATCACTCCAGCATTTTCAAAAGTGTTTTTATAAAGCAGATAGTCGTCGTTGGAAAGCCCCATACCCCCTAAAATAATTTTATCACTCTGAGCTCTTAAGGCAACCATAGCCATTACTTCATTATAGGGTTGGTCAGGGTCTGCAAAGAAAGGTATTTTTTGTCCTGTAACCAAAGTATTATTCAAATCAATTCCTGCAATTCCTGTAGTAATCAATTCGGAGGGTTGTTTTCTGCGCACAGGATTTACAGAAGGACCTCCAATTTCCACTTCTTTACCTTCAATTTCAGGACCTCCGTCAATCGGTTCACCATAAGCATTGAAAAACCTACCGCCTAATTCATCGCTAACTTTCAAAGTAGGTGCTTTTCCGAAAAAGACAACTTCAGCATCAGTTCCAATTCCTTCAGTCCCAGCAAAAATCTGTAGAGTTACATTATCACCTATAATTTTAACTACCTGAGCCAAACGTCCTGCAACTGTAGCCAGTTCTTCATTTCCCACTCCTGTTGCCTGAACAGTGCAAGTAGCTTTAGTTATTTGATTGAGTTTAGTATATATCTTTTGAAAAGCTTGGGTTTCCATTATTTAGCTCTCCTTTCCTCAACTATTTTATGAAGATCCGCTTCATAGTTATTAAATTCAGGGGTTTGAAATTCCATATAATTCATCTGCTTACAGATATTGATTAACTGCATATAATAGGGCATAACTTCTTCAAAGCCCTCAAACACGAAATCCGTATCGCAAATTTCCAAAATTAGTTCCAGCATATATTGCTGTCTTTTCATCGGGGTGGATTGGTCTACTTTATCAAAGCCATCCTGTTGTAAAATAATTCTATCCACCAGTTCACTTTTCCAGTATTTGTCATGATAGGATAGAGGAACTCCATCATCACCTAAAATATTTATTTGTTCCTGTGCTTCTTTTCCGCGCAAGAGAATATCTTTGGTATGATTTACATCCTTCACCCAATGCGGATTTACATTGGAATTCAAATATTCAATCACTTCGGGATATTCCAGATATTTACTGTAGGAATCAATAGGATCAACTGCAGGATAGCGTTTACTGTCTGCTCTGGCTTGAGAAAGTGCGTAAAAACAGCGTGCTGCTTTTTTTGTGGATTCCGTAACCGGCTCTTTCAAATTTCCACCCGCAGGAGAAACAGTTCCTATAAAAGTTATAGAACCAGTAGTTCCACTTTTTAAGTAAACAAATCCAGCACGGGCATAAAAATTGGAAATAATGGCTGGAAGGTCCATTGGATAAGCATCCGGACCGGGAAGTTCTTCCATTCTGTTACTCATTTCTCTTAATGCCTGAGCCCAACGCGAAGTGGAATCAGCCAAAAGTAATACTTTTAACCCCATATTTCTATAATATTCAGCAATCGTCATAGCAGTATAAACAGATGCTTCTCTTGCCGCAACAGGCATATTGGAAGTGTTACAAACAATGATAGTTCTTTCCATAAGTTTTCTTCCCGTTCTGGGATCATCCAGTTCGGGAAATTCCACAAAGAGTTCCACAACTTCATTTGCTCTTTCACCGCAAGCAGCCATAATAATTAAGTCCGCTTCCGCATTTTTGGATATGGAATGTTGTAAAACTGTTTTTCCTGCTCCGAAAGGACCTGGAATAAAGCCGGTTCCACCTTCCACCATAGGATTCAGGGTATCCATTGTGCGGACACCTGTTTAGAAGTTTGAAGGACGCGGTTTTTCTACATAAGCAGTAATAGGGATTTTCACAGGCCACTTTTGGATCATATTAATTTCAATATCTTTGCCTTCTTTATCCGTTAAAACGGCAATGGTTTCAATTATTTTATATTCACCTTCAGGCACGATGCTTTTAACGTATATTCATCTTCCATCACGAAAGGAACCATAATTTTATGATTAACCCAACTTTCAGGAACTGAACCAAGCCAATCGCCGGCACTAACTATGTTTCCAACTTTAGCAATGAGTAAATTTCAAAAGGAATCCTCATCCAGGGGATCGGTATATTCACCCCTTGTAAGAAAAACACCTTTCCTTTTATTTAAATCACCTTGAAGTCCATCCAAGTTTTTGGAAAGCATTCCGGGACCAAGTTTTACTTCCAGCAAATGATCGGTAAATTCAACAGTATCACCTGGTTTTAAACCGCGTGTGCTTTCAAAAACCTGAGTATTGGCTATGTTTCCTACAACCTTAATGACTTCTGCCATCAACTTTTCTTTGCCCAGATTGATGTAGCAGATTTCATTTTGGGAAACAGGACCTGAAACCTCAACCTGAACGAGGTTGGAAATTATTCCTTTAACTATACCTGTTGTCATATTTGTTTACCTTCTATTTTCTTTGCGTGCTTTTTATATTGAAATCAGCGGGAAAGCTGAAACTATTGTTCAAATCGCTTAAAATGGAATTAAAAACCTCTTTTCCCAATTCGGGAGATGACTTTATCCAGCGAGTTAAAATACGCAACTGACAATAGTAACCTAAAATGCGGTCTATATTGAAATAATTGAAGAAGTTATAATCATCAATCCACCGCCAGCGTAAAATATCATAACCCCTTTCCCGATAGAGAATATTGTTTTGTTCGTAAATGCGAGTTAGTGCATTGTAAAGTTCATCTTCTTTGCCCAAACCGAAATCCGCAGTATGGCTTTTACTCAGTTTTTCCGTTGTTTCACCTTCTCCGACAAGATATTGGGCATAAGGCAGATTAAATTTGCGTCCGTTTATAGCGGTTAAAATATTTCTTATATGAGCATCAAAGGCAAACCAGTCCCGGATAAAATCATTCGGACTTTTTGCTGTCCAGGTGTAAAATTTCTTTAGAAGCGCCAATTCAGTTTGTGGTAGAGGTTGCATTTCTTCCTGTTTTAAGGTATTTAACACTATTTCTTTGATAAAATTCGGGAGAGCTGAAAATTCAATAGGAGTTTTAACTTCCGGATTATCTATTACATCGCGTAAAAAAGCCAGATATTCTTCCCAGAAAGCATCATCATAAAGACCTTCCATATTGCGGTCTTTATTTGTTTTATACAAAACTCTCAGGAGATTGTCCAAATCCATCGGCAGATGTAAAATCTCCAGAAGATGATAATCATTTTCGCTAACCTGGGTCTTTGCCTCTGCCAAAAATTCTTCCGGAGTCCAAGGCAGTTTTGTATCATCAATATTGATGTTGGGCAATCCAGAAACGAAATAGTAATATTCTTGTTTCATAAATTATTGTTTACCAAAGAGGATTTCCTTAGTGCGAGGGCGTAAATAACTCTTAAACAGGTTGGCAAAATCATCTCCCTCAAATTTAATTTTATAAGTTCCATCTTCGGGAGCAATAATAAAGCCCTGTTTCATAACGGGTGAAAAATCAACTTTCAACTTACCATCAAAGATATCTTTTAAGGATTTAATATAAAACTCGTCTAAATGGGGTTTCATCTTTTCACTGATGATAATTGTTCCGGATGAAGTATTTTCCCTCCAAGCTGTAAGGGTTTCCAGAATAAGCTTTTTCACAAATTCCGTATCATTGAAGGCATCGTTCAATTTAGTATTGAGAGCTTCGGAAAGAACAAGGTCGGTAATTTTTTGCTTGAGAGCTGTGAGAGTATGATTATATGCCATATTCAAATCGGATTGAGTATTCTTTTTCAGGTCTTCTGCCTTTTTTTCCGCATCTTTCAAAATTGCTTCTGCCTCCGCTTTGGCTTTGGCTATGGTTTCTTCCGCTTGTTCCTTTGCCTGACTGATTATTTTCTCAGCTTCCGCATTGGCTTTGGCAACACCTTCTTCATAAACCCGTTTTAGTAAATCTTGCAACTGGTCGTTCATAATGTATCTCCAGTGTTATCACTTTTTGTGACATTTAAAGAATGCCAAATTTTTGTCAATTAAAATCGGTTACCTGGATTTTTTATTCATAACACCGAAAACACTGAAAGCATTTAGAACACCGAAATATTTTTTTAGCAAAGAGAAAAGAGCAAAGGTCCTCTCAACCCTCCCAACCCTTTACTTCCTTCTTTCTCTCTTTGTAAAAATCCACCTCCGCTTTCAGATATTTCTTGTCAGTTCAAGCCCGTTAAAAATAATGGTAACAGGAGAAAAAGGTGGATTTATTAAGGATAGCCAAGTGCCTAATAAGCAGATACAAAATAAAATAGAATACTTAGGTTTCAGAATAGCTCTTGCGGGGCTAAAACTTCTTCCAGCGAAAGCAGCAAAGTCAGTGCTCAAAGGTCTCTTCTGGTTTGGTGGTTGGGTGATTGGCATCCGTAAATATGTTGCCTTAAAACAGCTTAGCAAGGTTTATCCGGATAAAAGCAAAAAGGAAAAGGCAGAAATTGTTAAAAAATTATATCGGAATATGGCGTTAACCGTTTATGAAAGTTATCTGATGGATGACGACACGCTATATAAAAACATCCGAATTCAAGGCAGAGAATATATTGACAATGCATTATCTCTAAATAGGGGTGTGATCTTTGCCGCAGCGCATTATGGAAACTGGGAAGCAGCAAGAATTTTGCCTAAAGCAGGAATTCCCATCAGCGGAATAGCCAAACCCCAACGCAATACTCTATTTGATAATTACACCAATGCCATCCGCGAGCGTTGCGGAATGCGAATTATCAATATGAAACGCGGTTTGCGAGACATTATTCACGAATTTAAGGAAAATAGGATAGTTGCGATTCTTATTGACCAAAATGCGGGTAGTTCAGGATTGGTAATGGATTTTTTAGGTTTTCCTGCTTCACATTGGAAAGGAGTAGCCAAACTTTCTTTGCGTTACAAGATTCCTATAGTTCCCAGTTTTGCACGCAGAGCGGAAGATGACAGAATTCAATTTGAGTTCTTTCCTCCGATTTTGCATGAAGAACTGGAAGATACGGAAGAGAATTATAAAATTGTTCTGGAAGAGGTGGATAAAATATTGGAAAATCAAATTCACAAACATCCGGAACAGTGGTTTTGGGTGCACTTGAGATGGAAACATTCCTACAATATGCTTGCCTGAAAATACATCGTAAAACCAATAAATCAGGCAATGGAGCTTTAATATGTTTATAGACCATCGTTATGAAGTTTTAGAACGCTTGGGTTCAGGAACTTGGGCTAATGTGTTTAAAGTTCGTGATATTCGCACTGACAAGCTTTTTACGCTAAAGCTGTTTCAGTATGTTTCTTCTGAGGAATTATATTCTCGTTTCAATGCGGAAGATATGCATCGCATTACTCAACTTGAGCATCCCAATCTGAATCGGGTAGTGGATTTTGGTCATATAGCTGACCATATTTATTTCATCAGTGAATACTTTGAAGGCAAACCCCTTTCCCGGTTCAAATTCAGCAAAAACAGGATAAATCTGATTTATGATATAGCCGTGCAAATTTCTTATGCTTTGAATGCACTTCATACACAGAACATTTTGCATAAAGACCTGAAACTGGAAAATGCCCTATACCGTCTGGAAGGAAATTCCCTTGTAGTAAAACTGATTGATTATGGTTTTTCTAAAATTGTTATCCCCCTGGATTCACAAGCTGTTTCCGGTTCATTACCTTATCTGGCACACAAGGTTTACTTGGGGAAAATCACCAAGTAAAGCCAGTGATTTTTATGCCTTAGGAGTTATTTTATACAAACTTACAACTGGTAGTTTTCCTTTTAGTATAGACCAGATAAATGCGCTTATTACAGGTGGTAATCAATATTTCATTCCCAATTTTCCCAGCGAACTGAATAAAGATATTCCTTTACCTCTGGAAAAGTTTATTTTACGCCTGCTTGACCGAAATCCCGATAACCGTTTTTCAAACAGTGAAGAAATGGTAGATTACATAAACCGCATTCAACCGGTGCAATATCCTTTTTCCGTCTCCTGGTCTCTAATCAATACTTTGCGTTTCAATAGTTATCTGGTGCGGGAAAAATATGCACATCAACTGTTGGATTATATTCCAGCAGTAGAAAATGGCAACGGTAAAATTATATCCGTTATGGGTGGAGATGGTTTGGGGAAGGACAGTATTATGTCCCTTTTCCGTTATCATTTGCTCAGCGGGAAATACTTTATTTTTGATTACACCTGCTCCAAAACAGACCACGAGGCATTTTTTGCTCTCATCAAGGAATTCGTTCAATCCCTAAGTGCCGATGAAATTCAAGAATATACAGGTTTACAAATGATTTCCGAAAAATTCCGTCGCTACCTATTTGAATCGGAACAGGAAGCAAAAACAATCAGCCAAACTACTAGTGAATTAAAATTAGATTTTGAATCCGTTAAAAGTTTACTGATTGAACTTTCCAGCAACAAATCCATCATCTTTATTATTCGCAATTTCCAATATGTGCATCATAATACTATAGATTTCCTTAATTTTATGTCCTCTTACATCGTTAAACATCGCATTTTAATTGCCATTACCTGTAACGATTACAATAAAATCAACCAGATTGAACATACTGTTATGCTGCACATTCCTAACTTGAATTTGGAAGAAACCAAAAAATATATCAATCGTTTATTGGCAAATATAACTCCCGTGAGTAATCAGAATGGCGTTCCTAACGCTTTTATAGAGGAAATATACAAACGTTCAGCTGGAAATCCCCAATTTATAGTAGAAATTTTAATTGACCTGACCCAGCGGAAAAAACTCTATTATAATAAAGAATTGCATTATCCCTTAAACCTTAGTGATTATCAATTGCCAACTCGGCTGTTACATTCTATTTATTCACGCTTAAGTCACTTAAGAGATGTTAACTATTTACATTTGCAGAAATTAAGCATAGTTCAAACCCCCTTAACCCGTGAATTGATGCTTTATATCCTGAAAATAAAGGATGCAGAATTATATTCTTTGCTCAACGACAGCATTTATAACGAAATTTTAAGAAAACACCGGAAATATTATTACTTCACTTTTATTGAAGCAAAACAGCGACTTTTCGGCGAATGCAACGAGAGAAGGCAAATTCTCGTTTCTCAGCGTGTTTTAAAATTTTACGCTAACGAAACGGTTTTGGATTTTGAAACTTGTAAGGGTTTGATTGCTAATGCTTTTCTGGCAAATGATTATAGCTGTGCCCGTTTTTACTATCTGAAATATTACGAGATGTTGAATCAGGAAAATGAACAAGAACAAGCATTTGAAGCCATTCTTAATGTTTTGAATCTGGATTTTAATCCAGCTCTGCAAGTTCCTCTCCAAAATATTATTGCTGATATCGCTATTTTTCAGGAAAAAATGGAAATGACCGGTTTCTTTGAGCGTGCTGGTTTCATCTTGCAGAGAATATCTGAACTCCCCGATTTCTTTGAGAAACATTACCTTTTAGGAACGGTTGATTTCCTCGCTGAAAACCTGCGTCAAGCATTAAAATATTTCCAAACAGCCGAAAAATATGTGCACACGGGAAAACATCAGCTACTTGTTTGGTTGGCTTATGCTCAAATTTATACCAAGCTTGACCCCTCTAAAATGAAACACTATATAGATAAAGCCCTAAAACAAGAGATGACTTTAGAATTGCAAATTGCTTTTGTTGACCGTTTGGCAGTATATTATTCGCTCAATAAGGACTTTGATGCAGCAATAAAGACCATAGAGAGCTTTCTGGAAAAGCTTCCCACCGAGAATAATACCAAGGTTATGATTCGCTTAGCCGCTATGCATAATGACTTAGGGGTATTCTATAGTACTCAGAAAAAGATTGAAGAAGCGGATGAACATCTCGTTACAGCTTTAAATATCTGGAAAAGATATAATATAAAACGCTATTTGGGTTTGATTTACAATAATCTTAGCGACTTATATCTAAAACAGGGATTAACCGTAATTGCCGAACATTATTCCGAACTGGCTTATCAATATTCCGATGACCTCAATTTGACAATGTCCAAAGCATTGGCTTTATTAAATCAGGGTGAAGCAAAAATCAAAATGGGCGATTTTTCTACTGCCGAACAGAAACTTTTAAAATGCCAGGAATTAGTCCTCTCCAAAGGCAGTGACAATTATCTCCAGTCAGTAAAACGCAATCTTGCCTTATCTAAAAGCAAAATTAAGGGTTTTGGACATTACTACACCTTTATTCTGGAAAATGAACCGGAACTGATGGACGCACAAATTAAAGAAATGAATCCACTGGTAAAAACCTATTTTTACTATCTCCACGAAACAGGTAATGCCAAAAAACTGAGAAAATTACTAACCAAAAATGTTCACATCAATTACAAGCATATCCACGAAGAAGAATTCTATCATAACGCTCTGGCTTTAACAGCTATGGTGGAAAAGGACTATGAAAGAGCTCTGAATGAACTGAAAATTGCTCTGCGTCACGCAGGAGAAATAAATAATAACTATGCTATCGCGGTTTTCTATGTTTTACAAATCCGTTGTTATTACGGCTTAAAGGATGTAGAACTTGCGCGCGAGTTAATTGAAATTGCTCTGCCTGTCATCAAAAATAATCAATATCGCTATTGGCAATGCGAACTGGAAGTTTTGGCTTTAAAGCTTGACCTTTTGAATCCCGATATTCCCCTCAGAGTAATTTTAAGGCAAGTAAATGAATACCTTATTGCCTGGCAGGAATATGAATATTATCAGCTGAATGTGGAACTCTACCAAATTAAAATACAGATATTTACGGAATTAAAACAGGAGGAATTGGCACAAGCAGAATTTGAAAATTACAAAGCATATTTGGAAAAAATCACTGAAAACATCAGTCCTGATGACAGACAGAACTACTTTACCATAAACCTCTATTTCTTGAAAAATCTGAAAAACTTTAACCTTTTACCTGTCGTTTCCCGCAGTCGGGATTTAGTTAAACAATGGAATGATATGCTTTACAACATTACCAATATCCATAATATAGAGAGAATCAAATTCTTAATTGAAAAAGGGCTTATTCAGATTTTGGCACCCTGGCAATTTTGGCTGATGCAATATTCCGAAAAGGTTTCATCGTACACCTGTTTTCAAAGTTACAATACGGGAAAAGACAATTTAATAAACACCCAGCTTATGCCTTTCATTGAAAGAGCATATAAAACCGATAACCTGGTCGTTCTGGAACAAAATAATCGTCATCTGATGATTGTTCCCTTTCAGATTGGCTCTAAAAAAATAGGTTTCCTGCTCGTTTCCGATAAAGGTGAAATGCCTTTTACTAAACAGGAAATCTATTTTATGCGTTCCACAAAACAGCATCTCTCTGCTCTGCTGGTTAGAATTGAGGACTTCAGTCAGATTACTCAGCGCATAGAAAAAATGAATCAGCTGATGGCAATTACTCACGAATTGATGAGAATTGTGAATCTGAACGAACTGGAACACGCCATCGTTTCTGCCTGTATTGACTTTACCAATAGCACGAGGGGTTTTCTCATCAAACGTGATAGCGACGGAGCAATTATCTATAAGGTTCAGCTCAATGACGCCAAACAAATTCTGCCAACAGTTTCTGGTGTCAGCAAAACCGTTTTAAGCTTATCCCAAAACACCCAGGAGATTGTTTCCACCTACAATGCAGTGGAAGATAACCGTTTCAAAAGTGCCATCAGCGTTCAGGATTATGTTTTACACAGCATTTTTTGCGCTCCTCTTGTTGTAGATAACAATGTTTATGGCTATATTTATTTGGATAACCTGAATGATAATAGTAGGGAAATGTATTTGAACACAGAGTTAATTAAGCTCCTTCTGGAACAGATTACCATCGCTTTAAAAAACGCTATGCTCTATGAAAATCTGCTCCAAAAGAACAATGAACTGAATACTTTTGAAACGCTGAAAGATGAATTTATGGCTATCGTTTCTCACGAACTGAATACTCCGCTCACTACTTTGCAGGGTTATGTTACCCGTCTTAAACGCAATCTCTTTGCCGATGAGGAAGAAAAAAGGGATATCATTAATAAAATTGAAACTTCCGTAAAAAAACTTATCCTCACTATCAATGATATAACTACTTTAAATACTTATAACTTAACCAAATCACTGCCCCTTACCGATATCTCGGTTCAGGAAATTCTGGAAATCGTTCACCAGGAAGTCCAAATCCTTTCCCGAAATCGTAGAATGTTCATTAAATTGGAAATAGAGAAGGATTTACCACCCGTTAAAGCAAACTGGGAAGCTCTTCATTTGATGATTTACAACCTTGTACTTAATGCTATCCGTTTTACCAACGATTTTGGCACCGTTATTATAGGAGCTCGCAAATCCGCTTTCCAAAGTGAAAAAATAGACGGAAAAGAAGCGTTGGTTCTATATGTTCAGGATAACGGCATCGGAATTCCTGAATATCAACTCCAGAATGTATTTCGCACATTCTACGAACTAAACGAAATCTATGCTCACAAATCCGGAATTATAGAATATCGCAGTAGCGGACTTGGTTTGGGACTTTCCACCTCCAAACGCATCGCAGAACTTCACGGCGGCAAAATTTGGATTAAAAGTAAAGAAAATGAAGGAACTACCGTGTTTGTTTCCATTCCCTTAAAACAAAATAAATAAGTGAGATTAAAGGTTTATGAAATACTTTCTTTTTTACTCTGCTTACCTTAACCCTTACCTGCTTCTGTTTTGCAGAATTCATTGTGCCCCAAAATAATGCGCGCATTGATGGCTGCAACTAATAGCGAGAATTATGCTTACCGCTATATTGTAGAACTATGCAATGTAGGTGACACTCTGAATTTGACCAAAGAAATTACTCAATTTAAAGCTACCTATCCTGAATCCGTATATCTACCTTACATCAAGTTTATTGAAGGCAATCTGGCTATGGAAGCAAATGCCTTTTCCCAAGCGATTGATATTTATAATTCTTTGTTGGAAACAAATCTCAGCCAGAATGTACGAAGTGAAATTATCCTGAATTATGCTTATTGTCTTACTCAACTAAAGCAGTATGATTCTGCACTAAAACTTCTTCAGCGTCTGGAAACTGAAACTGGAAACCCTACTTACTTGGAACTGGCAAACAGTTTGCGAGGGGATATTTACTTTCAGCTCGGTCAATATTATTCAGCGGAAAAGGCATACCTGAGAGCCGTGAAAGCATTTCCCGATAATGAAGCTCTTCTCTTTTCCCTGTTTTCTACTTTCCTTGCTTTGGGAAAAGATGATCAGGCATTTACTTTGCTTAAAAATCAATCACCTAAAGATACATACTTTATAAATTACATTCAAAGCTGGTTGGAATATCTTTTAGAAAATGAATATTATAATGATTTTGACAACTTTGTAGAGTCCTATAAATTAGACGAGATTGCCTTCGTTCCAGAAATAGTGGATATCAGAATCCGTCGCGCATTACGCACATCCGATTTTGACCAAATCTCCCGTTTGCTGGAGGGTTTAAATAATAATACTCCTCAGTTTAATTATTACCGCGCTCTGGTTTTAATTAGGGATAGTAAAGAAAGCCAGGCAGATTCGCTTTTGGCTGAATTAGTAAATTCTACCCAACCGGAAATTGCCGTTCCTGCTTATCTGGAACGATTAAAATTATTGTTCAAGAAAAATCCGCAGAATGCCATTGAACAATTGCAGACCTATTTAAAACAAACTCCTAATGAGCTGATGAAAGCTGAACTTTATTATACTTTGGGCTATTTTTACTTTCAACAGGAAAATTATACTGAAGCAATCAGGCAGTTAGGTCAAGCAAGAAATTACGAAACAAGCCGTGAATTGAATAGCAGAATTGATTTTCTCATTGCGGAAGCATTTTATTCCACTGGAAACAGTATCCTGGCAAAAGATGCCTTCAATCGTTATCTTAATCGCTATCCTACAGGAAGTAAAAGGGATAAGGCATTTTTCTATTTGGGTTATATCAGTTTTCAGGAAAAGGATTACCCTGAAGCAAAAAATAACTTTCAGGAACTTATCAATCTCTATCCGGAGTCACTCTATTGCAATGAAGCAACTTATTATCTGGCAGAAATGGATTTCTACCTGGCAAATTATAATTTAGCCCTGAAAAAATATCTTTATTTGTATAGTAAAAATCCGGAAAATGAAGTGGTTGCTTTACGCCTTGCTCAAATATATTATTATTTGGGTGATTATGACCAAAGTGAAAGTTTTTTGCAAGACCTTGTTCCCAACTACGATATTTGCCTTTTGAAAGGCAATATTATGCTGGCAAAAAAGAATTATTCTCCTGCTTTAGAACAGTTTATTCTTGCCGAGGGCTTTGCTACTGATAATGTGCGTAAAATTGAGGCACAGAGTTACAGAGCTCTCTGCTTATATCAAATGAAACGCTTTAAAGCAGTTCTCTACCTTATACCTAAAACTTTCCCGGAGAAAGAAAGTCCTGATACCTATCTTTTCCTTGCTGCCAAATCTGCTTATGCTGCAAAGGACTATCATCTGCTTTGGAACTATACAACAATTTTATAGATAAATATCCCGAGTCCTCTCATTTTCTGGAAGCGCTTACCGATATTGCCAATACCTATTATAATATGGGCAATTATGAACGAGCGGTAAACGACTGGATAAATATTTTAACCCGTTTCCGCAATACTACAAAGTTTACTGAAAATCAGCTGGCTACAATTCACGATGCTTTAGTTGGCTTGGAGCTGGCTTTGAAACGGGTGACTAACAAAGACGAACTGTTAAATGATCTTCTCGTTCTACCTGATACTTTCTTCAGCGAATATATCAAATTTGAACTCAATTACATCCTGGTGAAGGTTTATGCTGATGAATTAAAATGGGCAGACCTCATTGCTACCGCTGAAAAAATCAGAACGGAATTTCCCGAACAAAAGCACGAAGACATTGAATTGCTTATGGCTACGGCGCTTATTGAGCTGAATCAATATGCTGAAGCTGATACCCTGCTTGCGGAATTGTATGCTCAAAGCAAAAATAACGAAGCACTACTGAAATGGGCAGAATTGGAATATATTACCGGTAACTATGATTCCGCTTTGGAAAAATACAAGCTTGCCTTTAAAAACAATCCCGATGGTGCTATCTGGGTTAAGCTTCTGGAATGTTCCGAAGCCAATAACTATAAGGATTTTGACAAGCTTTGGTCTTTGGGCTCTAATTATCTTAAGAATCATCCCGAAGTAAATGTTATCCGTATGCGTCAGCTCTATAATGCACAGCGCTTTGAAGAAGCAGAAGCTCTCATTGAATTTATCATCAATAACAGTTTGTCCACTTTAGACCATTGTAATGCCTTTCTGGTAATGGGAATGATTGATTATCATCGGCATTCCTATCTTTCAGCTATCTCAACCTTGAAAAAGGTGATTTTACTTTTCCCTGAATATAAGGAAATTCGCAGTAAAGCAATTTATTATTCCGTCTTGTCTTTGCTGGAATCCGGTGCAAAAACCGAAGCAGAGGCATTATTTTTCAAATATAGAGAGGAACTTGATGAGGCAGCAAAAATGGAACTGACGGATGTTTTTTTGGAGGTAAATCAATGAAACGCACTTTGTTAATTCTTACCCTCGCTTTAACACTAACACTATTGTTTTCTCAAACCCAGGAACTTCCCGATTTAACAGTTAGTGGAGAAAGTTCCTTCAAACCTTTTCTCTATAAACGCTCTTTGCTCTTTTCACCGGAGCTCAATATGGGGGACAGTTTACCTGCTTTCGTTCCTCCGGGAGTTCCTTTACTGGAAAAGCCCAAGCCGATTCCCGCTATGCAACATCGCAGTTATCTGCAGTTTGAAGGAAATATGGATTTCGGACTTAATAGTTTTATCAGTTATTATCCCGATAGCTTTATCCTGAATGCATTAACTTACACTCTGGATATGCGTTCTCCAATTTCCGAATTGCTTTCCGTTCATAACAACCTGTTTCTGGGAACCGAGCTCTCTTCCCATTTTCCGCTTTCTTTCCGTTTTCAGAATGTTTCCTCGCAAGCGGATGATTTTGATAATACCGTTTTGGATTTTAATTTTAGTCATCACAGACCCGACTTGACTATTGGAAATGTTTCTTTCAAGGATATTTCCGCTCAATTGGGTTACAATTATATCTACCAAAAGAACCTCAAAAAGCCCTACAAATGTAACTACCTGAATGTATACCTCGCTTCCTGCCTGGAAGAGGAAATCCTGAATTGGAAAACCAAATTTATGGTAAAATCCGGTGATTTCGGAATTCAAATTGCCCCTGTCTATAATGGTGATATTATGGACATTTCTAAACCTGGAATTCATTTACTTGCTGATGCTTACACTATTGTTCCTTCCCTGGAATTTCTCTATCGTTATCCCATAACCGGTTGGGGTGTTTTAAGTTTATCCAATGTGCCTCTTTTGGAAGGAAACGACTATCTTTCCTTTCTGGAAGCATCACCCTGGATTTCTTTCAGCGATGCTCATAAACTGAAAAAGACACCGCTGAACTTCAATGCAGGTCTTGAATATCTCTATCCTCAAAAAATAAATTTCTCCTTAGGCAGATTGAATATCAACAATAACCTGCGCTACGAAATAGATAGCCCTGTTTTAGTAAGTACCAATAATTATCGCATTCCCACCCTTCGCTATACCGATGTCTTCTCCAATTTAACTTCTGTAGAAGCATTTTTCAAAATGGATAAACTCAATATGCATCAGGGTTTGGAACTGGAACTTGCCTACTTAACCGAAAGTGATTATACGAGAGCGCCATATCGTCCACTCCTTAATCTGGACTCGCGGTTTGCCTATGGCTATGGCAACTGGTATTTTAATCTGATATTTTACAGCACTATTTTATCAAAGACCATCGTGGACACGACCTCCCCGAAGCTATAATCCTCAATTTAGGTGCTGAATACCATAAGGATAATTCCGCTGCCTATGCTCGTACTTAAGTTAATCTATTCAACAGAAAAGAATGGGTCTTTTTCGGAACAGCCAGGAAAGCGATCTAATCTCTATATCGGCTTGAAACACCGGTTTTAAGATTGGACAAGGATTATTTCCTGCAGATTTAAATAACAGGTCTGTAATGAACAGGTCTATGAAGATTTTACGGATTTGGAATGAAGAATGAATTTAACAAGGAAACTTAGAAAGTAGATTTTATGGTTGAGAAGGTTGATGTCAAGTCCTAAAAATGGCGGACTGTTTTTTGGGTTTTTTCATTTTTAAATTTTGAGATAAATAGCACAAGGTATTTAGTAATCGATCTGGAGGATTAGCTACCTGTTTTAAAGCTTTCTGCAAACAATCCAGCGATCCTTCTGTCCTTAGAAGAGCAATGACATTGAAACTTATTATCTTATGGGAAAAGATATCCATTATTCCCGAAGCATACAATATTCCCTCTATAGTGCAAATGCAGGAGATATCGGTACACCAGACCTGGTCTTTATGGTCAATGGTCAGGTTCTTGATTAGGTTATTAAAGCTATGTTCATACATATCAGGAAAAGTAGTGCGCACTTTTTCCGCTCTTTTTTCTTTAAAGTTATATAGATCAATAAGATCCCATATCATTCCCATATCGCGATATGGGAATGATAAGGAATCATATCGGAAGGATGTGGTGTCCTAAATAAGTTGACACAAAATACAGTAAAGGAGATATTGAACAGGACAAAAAAAGAGAGACAAACGAAAGCGTACAAACTATAGTGTAGCTTTCAAAATGCAAGTGGTGGAAGAGGTCGAAAACGGTCTGATAAGTGCGGAAGGAGCCCGTAAGCTATATGGGATCCCCGAAAGATTCTATCCCATCTTGGATAGAGAACATGGTATAAACAACAGAATTAACAAGGCGGTATACGTTATGACACAAAGAAGAACTCGAATTAGTGGTACTCCGTAAGGAAAACAAACGCTTGAAGAAAGCACTTGATGACAGCCATATGTACAAGTGTTGGCATGGGAATCATTAGTTGAGATAGCTGAAGAAGAGCTTCAAGTTAACTTAAAAGTTTGGTTTGCAGCTTGCCGAGAAGCTCAAAGAAAAGCTGACACAATCAGATTAAAAACAAGTATGAAGCAATTTGTATGACCTTTGATACTCGCTGCGGGGCTTATTACAAGCACAAACAGTTGGAGGAATTTCGGACTAAGCCAAGATCAAAATGTGCTTGCAGAAGTTCGAATATCTGCCATAAACAGCCCAAGGTGGGAGTTAGAAAGTTGCATATAATGCTGAATAATCTTGAGCAATCAGAGTTGAAGATAAGTCGGGATCAGTTATTCGAGCTGCTGGCAAGGAATGATATGCTGGTTGCTAAAGCAAAAGTTTATCCACACTTCCCGACCAGATAAAAGAGCCTCCGTATTTCCTAATCTAATGGATAAGAAAACGATAGACAAGAAGAATCAGGTATGGGTGGTGGATATTACCTATCTCAATACTTGTTAATGGCTTTGGCATTCTATCTATACCTAATAACTGATAGGTATTCGCGCAAGATTATCAGCTTTGTTGTTGCCAACAGATTGCATAGCAAATATGACAAGTTCTTCAAAAGGCAATTAGTACCGTAGATGATCCTGCTGGGATTATTCATCATCTGATCATGGAAGCCAGTATTGCAGCGAGGAATATCAAAATATATTGAATAGCAACAAGATACTATGTAGCATGACAGGCATAGCTCATTGTTACGATAACGCTGTGGCAGAACGTATTACTATATCTTAAAACAGGAATTTGGCTTGTGGAGGACTTTGCAATCTGTAAAAGTAGCTCAAGAACTAGCTTCAGATGCAATCTACATCTACAATAATAACCGATTGCATAGCGCCTGATGTATAAAACGCCTTGCGAGGTGCACGATTCAATTTAAGCAGAAAAAACGACGAGCACCCTCTTGCGTGCACGCCGTCGTTTTTGCGTCTATAAAGTGTCAACTATTTCAGGACTTGACAGGATATGAGTGTTGGCTATGCGAAAAGTTATCTTTATAGGTTTCTATATAGTTAGTTCTGATCTTCCGGAGGAATAGTTTGGAATATAACCTCAAATTCCTTTTTCGGGAGCAAAATCGTAAAATTCCCAGATATAATTCCTTCCCTCTTTGTTTCTGCACGGGGAAAGGAAGAGAACTTATTTGCACATTTATGCCCGATGCAAAGTATATTTAGCGTAAGGTAAGGGTCTGCCCCAGGAATTTGTAGTGGTGATAATATATTTGGCATAATTACTTTTAAGGGTTTGAGGTAATCAAGGTGCAAAGAACAAAAAGAAAGATGCAGAGAAAGGAGAAAAGAGAAACCGTTCTTTGCTTGATTTAGCATAGTTACTTCCGCTCCATTGCTATCCTGAATGGCTATGGCTTTAATTTTAGGCGGTAGGCATAAACTATCACTGGGAACAGGAAAAAAGATTAGTTTGTGCGTGGAAAGCGAATCGTAATTGGCAAAATGAAATAGACCATCCATTTCCCATAACTCATTTTCCAGATAGAAATCCAGCTCTTTCCGCTTCAAAGTGAGAGCGGAAAGTATCATAATTTCAGCTAATAACAGCAGGAGAAAAGCGTATTTCACTTAAGTATAATAAGTTTAGCTGTCCCCAATGCCTTACCTTGATGAGTAAGACGCACAAAATAAATGCCGCTGGAAAGTTTTGGCAGCTGCCATTCTATTTCATTTTGGTCATAAACTTTTTCCGCAAGATGGCGTCCTTTCAAATCGTATAAAACAAGTTCTGCCTTGCCTGTAAGCTTAGTATCGTAAGAAACTCGGATACTTTCGTTCCAATGAGGATTTAATACGGAAGGATATAGATGGAGTTTTCCCGTAGGAATAGAAACGATATTTTCTTCCACACTAACAGGCAATTGCACAGGAAAGGGAATAAGAAATCCCGGTTCAGCAAAAACCTACATTAAAAGCTATTTCATTGGTAATAGGATTATTTTGCCCAAATCTGCGTTTACTGGATAAAGCTCCCCGGCAGCAATCCCTGCACCATTAGTAATCGCTGGATTTATAAAACACCTCCGGCGGATTGACTATTATAAACTGAAACTCCGGCAACAGGTAAACCGCTTAAATCGGTGCATTCAAGCCTGTAAGTGAACTTGGCAGAACAATAATTCGGTCCGCAAACAGCCGGCGAAACATCTTTTGCCCAACCATAAACATTTTCACCATCAAGATTGGAATAAAGTATTTGTACCGCACATTGAGTTCCATTTAGCGGACTTGCATCCTTTCATTAGAATTTTTGTTCATTTCTTTCTCCTTAATATTAGTCCGCTATTTTCAGGACACCTCACAACTTACATTCCCTTTGCCCTCTACTCTTCTTGCTTCCTTATTTATATTGACAGAATTCTGTAATTTCCAGAAAAGGATACATAAAACAAAAGTGAAGGACTATAATGCACTTACGGCAAGCTAAGGTGATAAAGAGTATCTTAAATGCCCTTTTTGGCGATTACAACGGAATTCAGGTTTTCGTTGCCCCCATAACTCTTTTGTATTGGATAGATAGTGGCAGTTTGCTATCTTCCGCTACCAGTTTGCTTAGTTTTCGGATGCATTATTTGCCCTTGCTTGCCTTTTTAATTATCTTTGTGTTCAGTGTTTTTATGCTGATAAAAATCAAGTTGCTATACAACTGCAATAATAGCGAATATTTAGATATGGTAATTCAATTTAATGTTAGCGTGATGGCTTTGGTGTTAATCGGTTTAATAATTTATGCCATTTCCAGTTTTCTGGCGTATTTTTACGGGATAAAGGGTACTGTAAAATCGGGTCTGCTTTTGTTATTCAAACTCTATACCGTGTTTCTTATTCTTTATCATTATTTATTTAATGTGGTTTTAACTCCCTATTATCAAAAGCAGTATGGTCATCCTAGAGCTTTGAAAGCGTTTCTTTCTTGGGCACGGAACAATAAATTCCTTCTTTTCCGTTATATTTTACTTATTTTGCTAGTCGTTTTCTTTGCTGTGCGTTTCTATCAGTTAATCCTGCGTTTTGCTCTGATGCCGTTAATCAGCTTTATTGACAAATATACCGGCATATCTATTAAATTCAAGCTTTATCCCTTTGTTATGATAGAAGATATCTTTGTGAATGTGTTAGTGCTTACTGGTGCATTTTTGGTATCCAATCTATTTTTCTTTCCCCTTATCTGGGTATTAAAATATTTAGTTAATCGTTTCATACCTTTCAAAAATCTATTGAGGACAAGCTATGCCCAAAGTGCGTAAAAAGAAACTGCGTAAGGTTAAGCGTCGGAGAAAAGGTGGTAATCCGGGAATTTTTATTCTGACTGGATTCATTTGCTGTATCTTGATATGGCTAATTATAAAAGAGCCCGCGGATAAGAATTCCGAGCTCGCTAAAACCGAAACGGTTTCTAAAAACAGCGAACTACCGGTTAAACCAAAGAAAAAAACCAAAAAAGAAGTGAAGGCAATTTCTCCAAACGCATCAAAGATATTACCCAAGGATAAAAAAGCCCAGGAAACCACTATAGACAATACAAAAAACACTCCAGAATCGGTAATTACTACAACCATTGAAAAACTTGGCATCCCCAAGTCCTATTTCCGCAAACGCAATACGGAAAACTTAACTATATTCAATGTGCCCATTGATAAATCGGAAATGGACCTCGTTTATGCTAATATGATTTTCAAAGGTGAACTGGAACGCAATGGAGCTAAATTTATAAAGGGAACGGACTCAGCAGGTAAACAATCATTGCTCTTCAGTTTTCCCGATACCGCCAAACAATATGCGATAAATATCTTTTATGATAATAATCTTTATCAGAACAAACAGAAAAAACGCACTATTACCATCGTTGTAGATGACTTCGGAACAATTGGCGGTGATTTGCTTACCGGTTTTCTGGCTCTGGATAAGGAGGTCTGCTTTTCCATCTTTCCCGAAGAAGAATATAGTGTGCAAACAATGAAACTGGCAAAGGAGCAAGGTCGCTTAACTCTTATTCATATTCCTATGGAGCCCATTGGCTATCCAGAAGTAAATCCGGGAAAGAATCCTATCTTGGTTCAATATGATGAGCGGCAGATTGAAAAAATAATGACCCGCTTTATTGAGCAACTGCCTTATTGTGAAGGAGCGAACAATCATATGGGCAGTTTGGCAACAACGGATGAAGAGGTGATGAATTCTGTAATGGCTATTTTGAAAAAACACAATAAATTTTTTCTGGACAGTCGTACCACCAATGTTTCCGTTGCTTATTCGGTTGCTCAAAAAAATCATCTGAAATCATATCGCAATGACCTTTTTCTGGATTCTCCCAATATCAGTCAATCCACTATGGATGCTAAACTAAACCAGATAATAGAGCTTTCCAATCGTAATCAAAATGTGATTGCCATTACCCATTGCCATAATTACGATAAACTTGATTACTTAAAACGCTTTATCAACCGTCTGAAAGCTGCAGGTTTCACTTTGATTCCCCTTACCGATATAGATAAATATAATGTCCCTGAAATACTTTAGAGGTTAAGTTATGAGCTTTCTTCAGGCAATCCTGATGGGTATTATACAAGGTCTTACGGAATTTATTCCGGTTAGCAGTTCCGGCCATTTGGTTTTAGTACAACATTTTTTTGGCATCGGTGATAGCGAAAACATTGTTTTTGAACTCTTTATGCACTTGGGAACCCTGCTTGCTGTTCTGGTCTTTTTTCGCAAAACCCTCTGGGAGCTTATACAGTCACTTTTTTCCTGGGGAAATACTGTTAATCGTGAGCAGCATCGTAAAAACCGTACTTTAGTTTATTATCTTATTATTTCCACTCTGGCTACAGGTATATATATCCTGTTTGGAGATTTTATGGAAGCTGTTTTTAATATGCCGATGTTGGTAGCTATCCTTTTGCTTGTTACTGGATTTATTGTTTTTGTTTCCGATTATTTCAAGGATAAAGGTATTCCTGCTTGCAATATTGGTTTTCTGCAAGCCGTTTTAATCGGTATAGGACAGGGATTTGCCATTTTACCCGGGATTTCCCGTTCTGGAACAACGATTGCTTGTTCTTTGGTTACAGGAATGAAGCGCAAGGATGCAGCTCAATATTCATTTTTATTAAGTATTCCGGCAATTCTGACAGGAAATCTTTCCCAATATAAAGCATTTGCTAATTTGAAGCCGCAATTGCTGATAAACTATTTAGCTGGCTTTGTCTGTTCCTTTCTTGTCGGTTATCTGGTTATTGCCTTTTTAATCCGTTTAATTGAAGTCAGTCGTTTGAAATACTTTGCTGTTTACTGTTGGCTAATTGGCTTGCTCTCTATTGTTTTAATTATCTTGGGTTTTTAATGGAAACAAGTATATTTGCCCTTGATTTTACAGCGGATAAAGTGCGTTTAGGTTCTTCCTATTTGCTTATTGGAACAGATTCCTATCTGGTAGATAGAGTTTTGGATACCATCAGAGTTAAACTGAAAAAAAAGGAAAAAGCGGATACTTTTATTATCTATGGTGATGAAGTGAAAAGCCCTGAACTGGCAGACCTTCTGGATACTTATTCCATTTTTTCCGCTGCCAAGCTTATTATCATTAAAAATGCAGAATCACTTAAGACCAAAGAAATGAATATCTTAGCTGATTATTTCTCTTCTCCTTCGGAAATTCAAAGTTTAGCTATTGTAACTGAAAAAGCAGATGCCCGCTATGACTATTGGAAGAAAATAAAAGCAGGAACTTTGGTTATAATTTGTGACCCTCCACCTTATGGAGGTGCTATTCGTGCCTGGTTGGATAAAGCATTGAAAGATATTAATAAAAAAATGACCGATAAGGCAATTGAAGAATTTCTCAACCGCATTGAACTTGATTATTATAATGCCGCTAACGAACTTACCAAATTGGATTTGCTTACCCGTGACCGAACAACAATTACTGAAGAAGATATTATGCAAAGCCTGGGAACTACACGCAGCGGGACTTTGATTGATTTTTATCGTGCTCTGGGAAGAAAACAAGCAAAACAGGCAATAGAAGCAATGGAAAAGATGCTTTTTGCCGATTGGAAACCCTTGCAAATCCTCTTTCAGCTTACACGGTTCTATTCTAATATCTGGAAAATATTGCTCCTGAAAAAAGCTCATATTTCCGATAAAGAAATCATTGCTAATCATCTTAATGATATTTATGCTACACAGAGGAAAGAAATTCTGGATTTATCCCGTTCCTATAATCTTGCTTCGCTGGAGAATATTTTTGCCCTCCTGCTGGAAACAGACCAACAGTTTAAATTAACCGTTGCCGAGCCGCAAATTCTGCTTTGCAATTGTTTGCTTAAAATTCTGGATGCCTAATGCGCAAAACAGGTATCTTATTGCATATCAGTTCACTGCCTTCCGATTTCGGGATTGGTGATTTCGGACCTGAAGCCGTCCGTTTTGCCGAATACCTGAAAGCAGAGGGGTATACTTACTGGCAGATATTACCTATAAATCATTGCGGTTATGGCAATTCTCCCTATAATCCGCTATCTGCTTTTGCTTTAAATCCTTATTTTATCAGTCCGGAATTGCTCTATCAACAGGGCTATATCAATCAGCTGATGCTTGAAGCGGTAAAAATTCCCCGCAGCAATGTTACTCGCTATGAACAGGTCTATATCCTGAAGGATAAAATGCTCGCTCAGGCAACTGCCAACTGGATGCTTGCCAATAGGACTGACGATTATATTGAAGAAAATGCTCCGTTCCTGAAACCATACTTAACCTTTCTTTCCTTAAGCAAGTTTTATGACGACACCTGCTGGTATAACTGGAACGAAGAACATCGTCACTACAGTGAAAAGCTCTATCAAAAAGTCCGTTTGATGAATAGTTCTTATTTCAATCTGCGTGCCGCTACTCAAGCAATGCTGGAAGAACAATTATCCTGGTTCAAAGAACGCTTACAAGAACTGGGCATAATTTTAATTGGGGATTTGCCTCTTTATCTTGCTTACGATAGCGCTGAAGTTTGGGCTCACCCAGAATACTTTGACTTGGATGAACAAGGAAGGCGTTTACACTTTGCCGGAGTTCCACCTGATGCTTTTGCGGAAAAAGGTCAGCTCTGGGGAAATCCTTTATACCGATGGGATGTATTGAAACAGGATGGATTTCAGCTTTTTATGGAGAGAATCAAACAAGCACTTGGCTATCTGGATATTTTACGCTTAGACCACTTTATCGGCTATGTGAATTTTTGGCAGGTAGAGCCCGAGCTGGACGCTAATGGTCAACCAGTTTTGCCTAAAGACGCTATTAAGGGTTCCTGGGTGCGTGCCTTACCTGAAGATTTCTTTTCCGCTCTGTTACAACGGTTTAGCATAGAGCGTTTTATTGCCGAAGACCTGGGCATTCTCAATGATGATGTTTGCAGTATCCTGGAACGCTTTGGTTTTCCGGGAATGATTGTTTTGCAATTCTGTTTTGAAGAAAGCGTTCCTGATGTGAAAAAATACCCTCCGGAGCGTTGGCTTTATACCGGAACCCATGATAATCAAACCCTGCGTGGCTGGTTTGAATCACTTTCTCCCAATTCTCCGTCCTATAAACACTTACAAGAATATTGTGCACTACATCAGTTTACCGATTGTCAGGCGCATTTGAATGCTGAAAACATTCATCTCATTATGCGCAATATTGCTCTTTCTTCCAGTTGCCAACAGGTTATTTTCCCTTATCAAGATATATTGGGACTGGGAGATGAAGCAAGAATGAATATTCCAGGAACCGCTTTGGGGAATTGGCAGTGGCGTCTGGAAAATCTAAATTTCTAAAATAAATAAAATAAAAAGGAGATAAAATGCCAAAACTTATGCTATTGGGTGACGAAGCCCTTGCCCAGGGAGCATTGGATGCCGGAATATCAGGTTTTTATGGCTATCCGGGAACTCCCTCCACCGAAATAATTGAATACGCACAAAGGTCTAAACAGGCGGAAGAAAACAATGTTCACCGCACCTGGAGTTCCAATGAAAAGACCGCACTGGAAACCGCTTTGGGAATGAGCGCTTCAGGCAAAAGAGCAATGGTAACGATGAAACATGTTGGGTTGAATGTAGCAGCTGACCCTTTAATGAATTCGGCTATTACAGGAGCCAGCGGTGGTTTAATTATTGCCGTTGCGGACGACCCTTCAATGCACAGCTCGCAGAATGAACAGGATAGCCGCTATTATGGACATTTTGCGATGATTCCTGTTTTAGAACCAAGTAATCAACAAGAATGTTATGATCTGGCTTTTTACGGCTTTGAGCTCTCGGAAAAATATCATATCCCTATCCTGTTACGCTTAACTACGCGTTTGGCGCATTCCCGTTCTGGAGTTAGCAGACGCAATCCTTTACCGCAAAAGGAATTGAAAAAGCCGGAAGATATTTTTCAATTTATGCTTCTTCCTGCCATTGCCAGGAAAAAGTATCAACATCATCTATCCCTGCAAAAGGACTTTCTGGCAGAATCCGAAAATTCCCCGTATAATGTATATACGGCAGAAAGGAAAAATACCAAGTTAGGTATTATCACTACCGGCTTAGCTTATAACTATCTGCGGGAAGCATATCACGGCGAAGAAATTCCATATCCTGTTCTTAAAATATGTCAATACCCTCTGCCGGAAAAGCAAATTCATCAGCTTTATGATACTTGTGATGAATTGCTGGTTATTGAAGAAGGAATGCCCTTTACCGAAGAACAGCTTAAAGGGCTTGCTTTTCCCGGATTGAAACCTGTTCATGGACGTCTTGATGGCTATCTACCTCGTGCCGGAGAGCTTAATCCTAATCTTGTAGCTAAAGCTCTTTCCTTACCTGATACAATAGGTAGACCTGTTCCCGATATTGTAGTTGGCAGGCCTCCCGCTTTATGCGTTGGTTGCCCTCATTCCGATACTTTTTTATCCCTGAATGAAGTGATGGCGGAATATGGAAGAGGCAATGTTTTCAGTGATATCGGCTGTTATACTTTGGGCTTTATGCCACCGTATAATTCCATCAATTCTTGCGTGGATATGGGTGCTTCTATTACAATGGCTAAAGGAGCTTCCGATAGCGGACTTTTTCCTGCCGTTGCTGTTATTGGTGATAGCACTTTTTGTCATTCAGGTATTACGGGGCTGTTGGATTGCGTTTACGATAAAGCTAATGTGATGATAATCATTCTGGATAATGCCACAACTGCAATGACAGGTGGGCAGAACTATACTGGTTATGGCAAATTGGAAGATATTTGTCTGGGATTGGGAGTGGAAAAAGAACATATCCGCGTGTTTGTTCCCCTCAAGAAAAATTATCCCGAAATGATCCAAATTTATAAAGAAGAACTGGCTTATAATGGCGTTTCTGTTGTTATTGCCCGTCGGGAATGCATTCAAACCTTAAAGAAAAAGAACAAAATGGAGATACAAGAATGAAAAAGGATATAATACTTGCCGGAGTAGGAGGACAGGGCATTTTAACCATTGCTACTATCCTCGGAACCACAGCAATCAAACGCGGGATGAATTTGAAACAAGCAGAAGTGCATGGAATGAGTCAGCGTGGGGGAGATGTCCAATCCCATTTGCGTCTTTCCGATGAAACTATTTGGAGCGATTTAATACCCTTTGGCTCTGCCGATATGATTTTAAGCGTTGAACCGCTGGAGGCATTACGCTATCTACCCTATCTAAAAGATGACGGCTGGATTATTACCAATTCCACACCTTTTAAAAATATCCCTAACTATCCGCCGGAAGAAGAAATCTACAAAGAAATCAAAAAAATACCCAACTATGTTCTACTGGATGCAGATACTAAAGCTAAAGAACAAAATGCCAGCAGAAGTATGAATATAGTAGTTTTAGGCGAGCTCGCAATTAAACACCTGGGCTTCCGCTTTGAAGAAATTGCTGGTGCAATCAAAACCATCTTCGCTCCTAAAGGCGATGCAGTCGTAGAGGCAAACCTGCGCGCTCTGCAAGCCGGTATTGAGAATTAGGACTTTCTGATTTCTCATTTCGGAACAAGAATCCGTGACGACCATCTCTCACAGATATCACACAGATTTTATTTTAGAAACGAGGATTTTAGGATTAAAGGATTTTAATAGGTCTGGGATGAAAATCCTGTTCCTCCCATACCTATTATCCTTAAAATCCTGAATTATCCTCAAAATCCTAAAATCCTTGTTTCTAAAATCCTCATCGCTTTTTTGCTGCCGCTTTAACAAATTCTCTAAATAGCGGATGCGGATTTATAGGTCTGCTTTTAAATTCTGGATGGAACTGCACTGCCACAAAGAAATCCAATTCAGGGTATTCTACAATTTCTACTAAAAGTCCATCTGGAGATAAACCACTTATTTTAAGTCCTGCTTTTTGTATTACTTCACGATAGTCATTATTGAATTCATAGCGATGTCTGTGTCTTTCGCTGATAGTTTCTGTTTGATAGATCTCAAATGCTTTACTGCCTTTTACCAAATTAAATTGAAAAGCCCCTAAATGCATTGTCCCGCCAACTTTATCCCGATGTAATTGATCTTCCCTCAAATGGATCACAGGATTGGGTGTAAATTCATCAAATTCAATACTACTAGCACCCGGTAAATTAGCTAAATTTCTGGCACATTCAATTACCGCTATATGCATTCCGAAACAGATACCCAAATAAGGAATATTATTTTCCCGGGCATATTTAGCAACAGCAATTTTGCCTTCAATGCCTCTTACGCCAAAACCACCTGGAACAAGAATTCCTTGAACTCCTTCCAGTTTCTTAGCGATATCTTCTTCCTTAAAATTGCGTTCGCTATCTATCCAGATAATTTCCACCTTTTTTAGTAAAGCGGAACCGGCGTGTAAAAGTGCTTCTCTAATGCTTTTATAGGCATCCTGGTGTTGAATATATTTTCCGCAAACAGCAATTGTAACGGTTTCTTTGGCATTTTTGGTGTTTTCTAAAAACTGCAGCCAGTCCTGCATAATGATTGGTCGCTGTTCTAACTTAAAATGCTGACAGATAATTTCCGGTAAACCTGCTTTTTGAAAATTGAGTGGAATTTCATAAACACAATCCACATCAATGGCATTGATTACATTTTCTCTTGGCACATTGGTAAAAAGAGCTATCTTGCTATAAATATCTTCGGCAAAAGGTTTTTCGCTACGGCAAAGCAAAATATCCGGTTGAATTCCTATTTCCCGTAATTTATAAGCACTATGTTGTGAGGGCTTAGTTTTCAATTCTCCCGCGGATTTGATGTATGGAACATAAGTTAAAAGAATATACAGCGTGTTGTAATAGCCCAGGTCTAAACGCAATTGACGCACTGCTTCCAAAAAAGGTAAACTTTCAATATCACCAACCGTCCCTCCAATTTCCGTAATCACGATGTCATAATCATTTGCTAAACGCTGAATTCTACCCTTTATTTCGTTTGTGATATGCGGAATAACCTGCACTGTCTTGCCTAAATATACACCTTTGCGTTCATTTTCTATCACACTTTCATATATCTGACCTGCAGAATTGCTGGAATACTTAGTTAACGCTTCATCCACAAAACGCTCATAATGCCCCAAATCCAAATCCGTTTCTGCTCCATCATCCGTTACAAAAACCTCACCATGCTGAAAAGGACTCATTGTTCCCGGGTCAACATTTAAGTAAGGATCAAACTTTTGGAGCACAACTTTATAGCCCATTGATTTTAATAAAAGACCAATAGAAGCGGTGGCAATGCCCTTCCCTAAAGAAGAAAGCACGCCACCCATTACAAATATATATTTTGCCATTCGGGTTATCTCTTATAACATCTTTTTCACTTCGGCAAGGGATTCTCTGATTGCTTCCACTGTATATGCCAAATCCTCATCCGTATGCCGATAACAAATATAGCCATGATGATATGGTTGCATAAAAACCTGGCGCCGAATTAACTGAGTGTAATATTCTGTCCGCAGCTGTTTATAACGCCCTGTCTCATCTTTTTTAAAGGTTATATAAGGCATCCAGGGAGCTCCGGTAAAATTAACTGGCACTCCTGATTCCTCAACTACTTTTTCCACTTCCGCTCCAAACTTTCTTCCTTTTGCAGCAACCACATCCAAAATACGGTCTCTTTCCAATATTTCTATGGTTTTTATAGCAGCTACGATGCCATCGCTATTGGGGAAAAAGGTTGAGGATAGAAATACCTTATCTGCTAAGACCTGCATATATTCCTCTTTTCCTACTAAAGCTGCAATAGCATAACCATTTGCCATTGCCTTTCCGAAAGTGGATAAATCAGGTGTTACCCCAAATAGTTTTTGCGCTCCCCCCAAACTGCATCTGAAACCACTGCGGATTTCATCAAAAATCAGCAAACAATGATATTGATTTGCCAGTTCCCGCACTGCTTCCAGATAACCTGGTTTCGGCATTTGGACTTCCGCTCCATTAGGATGGCCAATAGGAGTGATAATTATTCCTGCCATATCATCTTTATTGGCTTCCAGAATTGCTTTTAGGGAATCCAAATCGTTGTAATGAAATTCATAAATATCTTCATATAACTTGGGAGGAATTCCACCTTTCACTTCAACACACCAATCGTGCCAACCATGATAACCATAACGCGCAATTTTGGTTTTACCTGTCCAACCTCGGGCAACGCGAATTGCAATTGTTGTAGCATCACTACCTGTTTTTACCAAAGCAGCCATTTCGCAACAGGGTATCAGTTCTCTCAGCTTTTTCACCAAAGTGTTTTGCCATTCCTGAGTGAGAGAAAAACAAAAACCCCTGTTCTTAATCTGATTGATAACTGTCTCATCAATTTCGTCTTCACGATAACCAATGATAATAGGTCCGTAAGCACAAAGAAAGTCAATGTATTCGTTACCGTCAACATCAATAACTCTGCCGCCTTTTCCCTGCTCAAAAAAAATGGGATACTCACCTGGAACAAAATTGTAGGGTCTTCTTATCCCGGCAACGCCACCGGGAACAAGTTGCTTTGCCTCTTCAAAAAGAGACATACTTCTGTCTAATTTCAACCTTTCTGGACATTTTTATATGAATTTTGATGTTATAGTTCCAAAGTTCTTAGTTCAAAGTTTAGCACGATTTCGCAGATAAAAGATAATAGGTCTGGGATGAACAGGATTGAGATTTAAGGATTTAATAGGTCTGGGATGAACAGGATTATAGAGATTTAAGCGGATTTAATAGGTCTGGGATGAACAGGATTATAAGGATTTTAGTGGATTTATTTAATTTTTTGAATGTTTCATTAACTAATATGAACATCCAAGCCTTTCCATCCTGTCATCTTCTTTCACTATTCACCCTTCACCGTTCACCATTCACTGTTCACCATTCTCCATTCTCCATTCTCCATTTATTCTCTTTCTCTCTTTTTCTCTTTGTTCAAATATCCTCTTTCTCTCTTTGTAAAAAATCTTTCGGTGTATTCGGTGTTTTCGGTGGCTAAAAATAACCATTTCACCCTTCACCGTTCACTTTTCACCGTTCACCGGTCCCAGAGCGTAGCAATTCCCATTCCTCCACCAATACACAATGCCGCCAATCCCTTTTTCGCTTCTCTGCGTTTCATTTCGTGCAGTAAGGTAACAATTATTCTTGTTCCGCTTGCTCCAATAGGATGTCCTAAAGCAATAGCTCCACCGTTCACATTCACGATTTCCGGATTCAATTTTCCCATTCCTTCCAGTTCCAATCCTTTCAGCACAGCTAAGGACTGCGCTGCGAATGCTTCATTTAGTTCTGCCAGTTCAATATCCTGTAACTTCCATCCCGCTTTGGGCAGCACTTTTTTAATTGCCGGAACAGTGACCGTAACCCATCAATGAAGGATTAACTCCTGCCGAAGCACTATTCACGAAAGTTGCCATTGCCTGTGACCAAGTTCTTTCGCTTTTTCTTGCACTCATCAAAATAAGAAAAGCCGCGCTGTCATTTATCCCACTGGAATTGGCTGCAGTAACAGTTCCGTCATTTTTAAAGGCAGGACGCAATTTGGCAATAGAGGCGGTCAGTTACTCCCGCCCTATGGGCATTTCTGTCTTTATCTACAATTATCGGCTCCTTTCTTTGGGGAATGCTGAAAGGCACAATTTCATCTTTGGCTTTACCTGTAATTTGTGCCTCTTCAGTTCTATTCTGACTTTGTGCTGCAAAAGCATCCTGTTCTTCTCTACTGATATTATATTTTTCGGCTAAATTCTCTGCCGTAATAACGAGATAATCATTGAAAATATCGCTGGTTTCATCCCGAATCATTAAATCTACTTACTTCCTTATTACCCATTCTGCTTCCCAACGCGCATCTTTCAAAGCATAAGGTATCTGACTCATATTTTCCGTTCCACCGGCTACAATAATATCCGCTTCTCCTGAACCAATCATCAAAGCAGCTAAAGAAACCGCTTTCATTCCTGAACCGCAAACCTTATTCGCAGTGTAGGCAGGAACGGTTTCCGGAATGCCACTGTGAATTGCTATCTGCCTTGCTACATTCTGCCCTAAACCTGCTCCGCAAACATTACCAATGATAACCTCATCAATCAGTTCCGGCTTTAAACCCGTCTCTTTCAGCATTGCCTGTAAAACGGTTACCCCTAAATGAACCGCCGAAATATCTTTGAAAACGCCTCCAAAATTACCGATGGGACTGCGCTTGGCACTTATAACTATTACCTGTCTCATTTTGTTTCTCCTGTGTTGTTAATTTTCATTATACTGCAAACCAAAAAATAAGCCCCTTTTCGTCAATGAAAAATGAAGATGGTGAAAAAATATTCTCTCACAGATAACACAGATTACACAGATAGGATTTTAGAAACAAGGATTTCAGGATAAGGGATTTCAGGAACGAGGATTTGTCAAGTCCTAAAATGGCGGACTGTTTTTTAGGTATTTTCACTTCGCAACATAGATATTTGGCTCATAATAGTTAATAATAAGTCCAGACATTAAATTTTGCCAGCAATAATAAGCATATATCAGGCATACATATTGGTTTTGTAGCTGGCTTATGGTGTTCAGATAATTAACTTTTGAAGTTTTAGCAAGGTACACAGCGGATAATGGGTTGGGATTTTTTAGGCATGCCCCAAACGGGTGAGCACAACAACTAGTTGTGCTTACACCCTTATTGGTCTCGGCTATCCTATACAGGTTGCTTCCCAGCAGAGCCTGTTTCTGTTTCACCGACTTTGTTTTCCTATTAGCAAAGATATGTTTTTTGTCAAGCAAATTTCCAGCCTTTCGGGTAATTGGGTATGAAAGCAATTCCGGTTTTGTTTTTATCCTATGCCACATCATATAACTCGCAAGGTATCATATATTTACTTAGCGGCATGCAAGCGAATATAGTTATAATTTTGTACCGCATTCTTAATTAGCTGAATAGCCAGTTTCTTGGTTTTAATGACGGAATTAAGACCATATTCGTATTCTCAGGTATTAAAGAACCGTTCAATTGATGTTATCATAACAATGATTGGGACCTGTAAAACTAACCTGCATTCCTTTACTAAACAGAGCATTCAGTACTCTTCCGGAACAATACTGGACACCATGATCCGAATGATGAATAATACCTTTTGGATTGGATACCTGTTTCAAAGCTTTATTCAGGCAATCCAGCGAACCTTCTGTCCTTAAGTTATTACTGATATTGAAACTTATAATCTTACGAGAAAATATATCCATCATTGCTGAAATGATACAGTATTCCTTCTGTAGTGTAAATGCAAGTAATATCAGAACACCATACTTGATCCTTATGGTCAACAGTCAAATCCTTGATAAGATTTTGAAAGCCATGGTCATACATACCAGGAAGGTAGTACGCACCTTTTTCCTGTGTTTGGGCTGGCGCTCAGATTATTTTTTAACAAGATTTTATGAAGTTTATCCCGACCAATTTTTGTTCCGTTTCTGGCAAGTCGATGCCAGATTTTTCTGCTCCGCAGGCTTGATTGTCCTTTCGATGTTTAGGACTTCACTAACAATTGTTGCTCATATTGTTGTACCTTTCCCCCTGCCAGCTATCGTTTCATAATACCAGACTACTTACATCTAACTACAGATTTTGACCATAGAGCTTTTCACAGAAGCTTCATCAGCACTTGTCTTTGCTCTGGGGAATAGCCTGGGCGAAGTTTTTCCTCTTCACTTATGTTCTCATTTACTACATCTACATAGCTTTGTAAGCATATGTTGCGTGTAGAGTTAAAAGATGTGTTATAACGGATTCCACCTTCTGATCCGTTCATCTTTTCTTGAGTTGGCTTTTTTCATCTTTCATTCTGATCCTCACTACTTTTTGAATTAAATCATTTTTTCCGTACTTACGCAGCCATTTATAGACCGTGTGAGCACCATTGATTTCATAAAGACGACGAGCCTCACTTATTGTCAACTTTCCTTTTCTGGATATTCTGCACAACTTTTAGTTTGAAGGCGTCGCTGTAGCGAACTTGCATCTCTTCAGTAGAATTTTTGTTCATTTCTTTCTCCTTAATTTTAGTCCACTATTTTCAGGACGACTCACCCCTCCGCCCTTCGCTCTCTTGCCCTCTGTCAAAAGCCCCCAGGGCGATACAATGATAGCGATGGAGGCGTAAGCCCCTCGGAAAAAGTAAGCCCCATTTCTTTTTCTTCTCTCACTTCAGCTCGTGTATTACTTCCTAATCAAACCTTAATCAAGCGTTAATAATTAAGGAGTGATTAAGGGATGATAAAGAATAGATTGACAGTTTGAAGTAAGGAAATAATATGACCCTGAAAGAACAGGAGGTTATAATGAAAGTAACAGTAAAAGAAGGAATAAAGGGATTTTTCCGGCAAACTGTCTTTCGGCGGAACGGCGTCCGCCGGGTACTACAAAAAAGGAGCTATTTCCCTCTATTTTCTGGTCGTTATGAGTCATATGTGCCCCAAAAGTTATTTCACAGGAGAAAGTTCTTAAGGCATAAATACAACAAGTCAGGAGTCGTCACTGCCATCAATATTTATACACATCCCTCAAATCTGTTTGGCAATGAGGACTCGTGACGACCATTTCTCGTAGATTACACAGATTTGATTTGTGATTGGTCTACAGTGCCGTCATGAGTCATATGTGCCCTAAAAGTTATTTCAAAGGTGAAAGTTCTTAAGGCACAAATGACTCCTGACTTACATTGAGGTAAGGCGGGAAACGACGAGGACGTCGTTTATTCCGGAAAGTATCCCCTCAGCCTCTATGCTCTTAGCTTAATATCTCAATTTCGCCATCTCTATCTTTCTATCTGCCATTTCGCTTAATTCATTCTCCATTCTCAATTCTCAATTTAATTTCTCTTTTCCTCTTTCTCTCTTTGTAAAATCTTATCTCACTATCTCGCTAAATTCATTCTCAATTATCAATTATCAATTTATTCTCTTTTTCTCTTTCTCTCTTTAAAAAAATCTATCTCACTATCTCGCTAAATTCATTCTCAATTCTCAATTCTCAATTTTCAATTTAATCTCTTTCTCTCTTTCTCTCTTTGTAAAAAAAAATCTATCTCACTATCTCGCTAAATTCATTCTCAATTCTCAATTCTCAATTTTCAATTCTAATCTCTTTCTCTTTCTCTTTGTAAAAAATCTTTCGGTGTATTCGGTGTTTTCGGTGGCTAAAATAACCATCTCTCCATCTCGCCATCTCGCTAAATTCATTCCCCACTTCTCCATTCTCAATTTAATTTCTCTTTTCCTCTTTCTCTCTTTGTAAAAAATCTTTCGAGGTATTCGGTGTTTTCGGTGGCTAAAAATAACCATCTCGCCATCTCGCTATTTATCCATCTCACTTTTATCTGTGTTATCCTTGAAATCTGTGAGAGATAATAAAACAGCCCGGTAGTAACTCACGGGCTGTTTATATTTTAGCTTGACTTACACGATAAACTTATTAAGTTTATCCATAATTTTGTCTTTTTGCACCAGTCCTATCAATTGGTCGCTAACAACGCCGTTCACAAAGATCAGCAGGGTCGGAATAGACATCACGGAATATTTAGCAGCAATATCCTGCGCTTCATCAACACTAATTTCACTACTTTCACTTTGCCTTCGGTTTCAGCTATTTTCTCAATTGTAGGCTAAAGCCGCCTAGTAGGACCGCACCATGTGAGCCCAGAAATCAACTAAAACAGGTTGAGTGGACTTTAAAACTTCGGTCTCGTGCGGCAGATTGAACTTCCACGATAGCCATTTCGTTTACTCTACGATAGCCATGAGATCGCTTTTGGTAAGAATAAGAAGCTTTTTCTCCTCAAGTTCAATTTCTGGCTCCGGCATATTTGCCAAAGAGGACTTTACTTCACTTTCACTATTTTTTGCAAATCCTCATCGTTGCCAACAGCAATTACTTCAGCAATTTGAGGTTTTTTCTTTGGCTGTATCGGGAATAATGATTCCGCCAACGGTCTTTTCATTTTCCAGGTGCTATTTCACCGCTATGGTCTTCTACGGGTCTGATGTTCATTGTAACTTCCATAATGTATTTATTATTCAATAATATAAGCGATGATGAGCAAACACAAAATTGGACTGCTAATTTCTGTCAAGGGAAAAAATGAGAGTACTCACATTTTGGTTTACAAAGAGGGAAAGAGATTAGGTTTACAAAGAGAAAAAGAGAGAAAGAGAAAAAGAGAATAATTGAGAATTGAAAATTGAGAATTGAGAATGAATAGAAGTGAGGTAGTGAGATGGCGAGATAGTTATTTTTAGCCACCGAAAACACCGAATACACCGAAAGAATTTTTTACAAAGAGAGAAAGAGATTAAATTGAGAATTGAGGGTGAACGGTGAATAGTGAAAAGTGAACGGTGAAGAGTGAAAGTGAACGGTGAAGGGTGAACGGTGAAGGATGAACGGTGAAATGAAGAGTGAAAAGAAAAACTTGGATGTTCATATCATTTATGGAAACACATTCAAGTTTTATAAATCCTTTTTTAATCCCTAAAATCCTGTTCATCCCAGACCTATTATTTTTTCTCTGCCCTCGCACTTCCTGCTATAATAATCCTGTTTATCCCAGACCTATTAAATCCCAAAAATCCTTAAAATCCTGTTCATCCCAGACCTATTAAATCCCAAAAATCCCCAAAATCCTGTTCATCCCCGACCTATTAAATCCTCTAAATCCTTTAATCCTTAAATCCTCGTTTCTAAAATCCTTATCCTGAAATCCTCGTTTCTAAAATCAAATCTGCGTGAAATATAATCAGCTATGCACAGGGCTTGACAGAGTTAGCAGTATCAAAAATAGTGAACGCAAGAAGGAAAGAATAATTATGTTAACCAAAAAGGTCTTGTTTATTGATGAACCCTTTGCCAGAGAAGAAGGACTCAGAGCTGAACGTTCGCGGTTTTTATGGAATGTTGTTTCCCAAAATTTTGATGCTGACCTACTACTATTGAAAAGCTCCGTTTATCTGGAAAAACCGGTTTCTGCACATACGGGTTATGACAGATTATATTCTTTAAGTTTGAAAGCGGGAACTAAATTTGAACCGGAAGGGTATCATCTAATAGTAAAAAGTCAGAAAGAGCGTTTTATCAGTATTCTGGATAGCAAACGCTATGAAGTAATCTTTTTTGCAGGGCTTTCCTGTCTGCCTTTAGTGCATTTAGCAAAGAAGGTTTTACCGGATTGTAAATTAATTATAGATATTGAAAGGATTTGGTTGCCTGAATTAAAGGAAAAGTGGACTACAAATAAGCGATTGCAAAATGCTGATAATTTCTGGCAATACATCAAGCAAACTGCCTGGGATAAGTATCTGATGAAAAAGGGGATATTTTGTTTGTATGCTAATTCTGGAGAAGCGAATGATTTATATGGGCTCTATCATTTTAAGCAAAATAATTCTCACTTTGTCCCTTTGCCGATAACCGCTATGCCGGAACCTGAAAAACCGGGAAGTAACAGGAAATTTATCCTTTTCTGGGGTGCTCCTGAAAACAAAGATAACTTAACTGCAGCGAAAAACATTATTTCTGAGATTTATCCTCGCATTTCCCAAAAGATGGTAGAAAAGGAAATAAGCATTATTCTGTGTGGGGGAGAAGAACTTAATGACCTTTGCAGCGGAAGGATTACTTATGCTCCCTATAATAACAGGGAGCAATTACTGCAGCAGGCATTATTTTGTGCTTTTGCCTTTAAATAAACCAGATACTGAAGGAAGGATTTTAACCTGTGCTCAATTTCGTAAAACCCTGGTTTGCACTTTATCCGCAATAAAAAACTTCCCTTTACCGGAAGATAGCTATCTTGCATCAGATAACTTTGCCGAATTATCGGAAAAAATAATAGAACTTTTCCGCAGTGCGAAGAAATTGGATGAATATGCAAATAAACTAAGCACTTTCTGCTTTGCTAATTTTACACCGGAAAAAGTAGAAAATGCTTTATTGACTAAAATAAACAGCTGGATAGGAAATAATGTCTCAAACCAATAATGTTCGTTTAATCCTTATCGGAGGCGGAACCTGTTCCGGAAAGAGCACTATTGCCAAGGCAATCGGAATGCGATTAAATGACTTAAAAACCGTTATAGTGGCTCAGGATAACTATTACAAAGACCTTAGCCATCTAACTCCTGCAATGCGTGCTAAAGTAAATTTTGACCATCCGGAGGCGATTGACATCCCCTATCTGCTTTCTGACCTGAAACTTATGCTGGAAGGCAAAGCAGTGGATATTCCGGATTATGATTTTGCCACGCATTGCCGCAAAGAAGGTAAAACCTGTGTTGCTTTTGCAGATGTAATTATTCTGGAAGGTATCTTTGGGCTGTATTATCCTGAACTATTAGCTCTTTCCGACCTCAAGA
>JAXGIH010000004.1:0-43837 GCA_040770845.1 Cloacimonas sp. (SeqCode) | reverse complement strand
TAACAAAAAAGCGGTCATCGTAGATAAATAGGACAACGGGACGAACTCTGGGTCGGTTTTTATCTACAGTTGCCAGATAGGCATACTGATTTTGTTTAATCCAAGCCATAATTTCCTGTTGCAAGGCGGATTCGTTTGCGCGAGCCATAGTAAATTATTCTCCCTATTTTGCGGAGCTACAGCGAGCTCCGTCTATACTGGTAAATTCGTTGGTGCGGAACATTTTAGCTTTTTTATTTAGGAAAAGAAATCCGGGTAATAAATGCCTGATTTTCGGGATTGGGATTGTCGTTTTTATCGCGAGGCAGATTTTCAATTTTATGCACTATTTCCATTCCTTTAGTAACCTTCCCGAAAACGGTATGTTTGCCATCCAGCCAGGGCGCACCATCTTTTTTGGTAACGATAAAGAACTGACTGCCATTGGTGTTAGGTCCTGAATTTGCCATACAGATCGTCCCATAGTCCACCGGAGCAATTAATTCCTGCACATAAACCTTATCCATAATTCCGGTTTTTTCCTGATAGAACTTGAGGTCGTGCTTCATTACGGGATCAAAATTATGTGCTGCTTGACACTCTTTGGCAATAGTAACAATATCTTCATTAGGAGTGCGGTTATTTTGAATGTGGGGAAGGATGATTTTAGCCCAGACGGCTTCTGCCTTCTTATTGGTATCTATTTTACCGATAATTTCTTCCCCGTTCCCGTAACATTCATCTTCAAAAGTGTAACCTGGACCACCGCGTCCATCATTGCTACGGTCTTTATCTCTAGTATTGGGGCAGCCACCCTGAATCATAAAATCAGGAATAACGCGATGGAAATATAAGCCGTTGTAATATCCAGAACTGGCAAGTTTCACAAAATTTTGAACGGTTTTAGGTGTAAGATCATCCCAAAGTTCTAGTTCAATAGTGCCATAAGTTGTTTCCATTTCAACTTTTGTTTTGTTAGTAATAATTTCTTTCTCTTTCATCAATTGCTCCGCCGGTTTTTCTCCGGAAGGTGTTTTTGTTTGGCATCCGACACTGATTGTAATCATCATTAAAACAACCAGGATCGGGATAATGTTTTTGTTTAAGTGCCTCATAATATACTCCTTTGTGTTATATTTGTTCATTTTTAATATTATACTCTTTCAGGGCTGGTTTTCCTGCATCAATTTCCACATAAGAAAAGCAGGTTATCCAGTCACCGCAATTAAGGTAAAAGCCGTCTCTAATAGTTTCCAAAACGGGTTTATGACTATGTCCCAAAACTACAATATCGGCTTTTTTATGTTCAATCAGCCATTTAGCATAATTTTTTAAGCCCTTGCTTTTTTTGTCAATAAGTTCCTGACTATCTTTCCTTTGTCTGCTGGTGCGGGAAAAGCAACTGCCAATAGTTAAAGCCAAATCGGGATGCAGGAAAGAGGCAATTTTATAGACAGCTTTCCAGCGAATTACTTTACGGTAAAGCTGATAACGCAAATCGTTAAAAGTGCGGGTATCGCCATGTTCAAAACGGATTTTTTTACCATCCGTATTAAGGGTAAAGCCATCAGGATGAATTTCACAGCCAATATAGGTGGATAAAAAGTTTCCGAACCAGAAATCGTGATTGCCACTGATATAAACTATGCGAGTTCCACTTTCTTTGATAGCGGATAAGGCACAAAGGACAGGAAAATATTGTTTCACTACGGTAAATTTTCCTTCCAGCCAGAAATCAAAAATATCCCCAGAAAGCACCATTAAATCATATTTTCCCGGAATGCTTTTAAGAAAACTGATTAGTTTGTCGGCGCTTTCTTTATCGGCATTGCTGGCGCAGTGAAACTTATAATGGCAATCGGAAAGAGCAATTATTTTCATTGTTTGTGCATTACATAATAAAGAATATTTACACCAAACTTAAGAGCTTTTTCCCTGATCTCGGGTGGGTCATTATGCGTTTCAGGATCAGCCCAACCGTCGCTGATATTGGTTTCATAAGTATATAAACACATCAAGCGTCCGTTATCGTCAAAAATACCAAATGCCTGGGGAGGTTTGCCATCGTGCAAATGAATTTTGGGAAGTCCGCTACTGAAATCAAAAAAGGCATAAAATAGGGGAAAAGAAGGGTCTAATTCCACAAGCTCTCTTTCTGGGAAAATGCGTTTTATTTCTCTGCGGAAGGATTCATCCATACCATAATCATCATCGGCATACAAAAACCGCCTCGGAGCATCCAGGTTCTGAGGTTTTCCACTTCTTTATCCGTAAACCTGATATTCCCGTGACCGGTTAAATAAAGAAAAGGATAATCAAAAGTTTAGCATCAGATGCTTTTACTACACTTTGGTCAATAGGAAAACTTGCTCCTATCACCAAATTGGCATATTTTGCCAAATTGGGTAAGACCTCCGGATCGTTATACCAATCGCCTCCCCCATCATATTGCAAACGCGCAAAGCCAATTTTAACAGGATTATCAACTACAACTGCCAAAAAAGGCACAAAAAGTAAGAGGTAGAAAAAAATAAGAGAGCGTTTCATAGCTTAATTCACAATCTTTAGTTCTACGCATAAAACAGCATTACCAACAACAGCATAAAAACAATTGGCAAAGCTGTCATAAACGGAAAGAGCATCCAAATCGTGTTTAAAAGTTAAACTGCTAAGGGTTTCACCCCGAGCTGGATCAAGAATGCTGATTCCGCGCTTAGAAGGAATAACCATTATACTTCTATCTAAACGAGGATCATCACTGTTTTTAATAATGCAGGGAATAAAACGAGCCCCTGTTATACTCTCGGTAGGCAAATACTGTTGCCAAATAATATTTCCTGCATCATTAAAACCGATAATTTGCTGATTTGCCAGATACAAGATCAGCATTCCCTGATGGACTGTTGTAGAGCGAATATCATCCTCCAGCATTTTAGTCCAGAGCAACTGACGGGACTTCTTATCGTAAGCGCTAAGTCGGTTTTGAGATACCAGATAAATTGTGCCTAATGTAAAAGAAGGTGACAAACTAACATTATATGGTAGTTCTGTGCTCCAGGCAATGGAGAAAGAAATATTGCGGGCGGGCAGATTTATCAGTTTATCTATGTATTTTTTCAGGTTCTCGCTATTGATATTCAGATTGGTAGGAATTTGTTCTAAATGTAAGGTCTTTTCCTCTTTGAGTGATAGACGCATTTTATACACCAGTTGATCAAGAATACGATTTCCAACCATCATATACAGAGCAGCCAACAAAGCTAAAACAATAAGAATGATACTGGTTACCTGCAAACGGGATAGCTTTCTGCGCTTTGTTTTAACCAATTCCTCTTTACCTTCCAAAATCAGCCAAAGGGGATTATCCTCCGTAGCGTAGGTCTCAATTAATGTCTCTATGGCAGAAGGATCATCAACACTGGGAAAAATCTTTTGTGCCAGTTCCCCTGAAATAACTATTAACTGTTGATTACTTCCAATATAAGCACGCTGAGGTTTGATAACAGGATCGCTGTCCTTTAAACCAAGCAGTTGTAAACCGTCCAATGACTGAACCTGATAATTATGCCAGTCCCTTCCGATATGTCTCATTTTTTTGTTATCGGTTAAAAGACAAAATATTCTGCCAAACTGAACAAAATAAAGCTCGTTATCATAGAGGACACCAAAAAAGAGAGAAATACCTTTTTCTGCCAGTTCGGTCTTATGCAATAGTCCATAGAGTTTCCAATGCAGATCGGCAAAGAACTGTTTCATCCATTTCTCAATTTCCAGACGCGAAAGCGAGCCAACTTTGGAATTAAGAATTTCCAGCTTGATTTCGGCAACGATTTCTTCCAGCACAAAATCCTTCTCTGGATGCCAGGTAAGTAAAAACCAGGCAAAGCGTCCTTCACGGGATGCCTTATATTCACATACGCTACGGGGAGGAGAGGAGTGCAAACTCTGTAAAGAAACCATTTTTAACTCCACCAATGAATAAAACTGCGCCAGGAAACACGAAAAAGAGTTGGCAGATGTAACAGCATATTAGTGTAGGCAGCATTGGCTAAAGGACACCAGCATTTCTTTTTATGAATGGAACGACGTTCCATTTCGGCAAGCGGAGAAAACCAAATCATACGAAAGTTATAGTTATTTTTTCTGCAGGTTTCCCAAGGACTTGGCTTTAATGCAACAGCTCCAAATATCGCCATCCGGAGAAATCTGACAAGAGGCAACTCCTGAATAACAGGGAATAATCTGCCTTTTATCACGCATAATCCTTTTCACCAGATTGTAATATTCAATGCGAAAAGCCATAGTAACCTTGCTCATTCCTTTAAATTTACTGTTTTTGATTCTATGAATAAGATAATCAATAGCGCTTTTATAGGCAACCAAGGAAGGAGTTATATCTGTTCCCATCGTATCCAGTTCCGCTCTTTCTTCCGCTATTTCAGTAATGTAGCTATCGGGCTTAAGACGCATCAATTCATTGGCAATAGAGGGAAAACTATCTACATTGAACTTGGAAATAACAGTATGAATGCCTACGCTGAGGTTTTTGTGTTTCAGGGCTTTTAAACCGTTGAAAGTAGCAATTGCTTTTTTGTAGTTTCCTAGAACATTGCGTATTTTATCGTGCTGTTCTTCTATGCCGTCAATGGAAATATTAACTATTATTTGAGCTTTAGGACAGGCACTGGCAATAGCATCCGTTTTTTCTATAATGGTTTGAACCAAAATACCGTTTGTGGGAATATTAATAATGCGGGGATGACTGATTTTGTAGATAGCGGTTACCACATCTACAATATCATTGCGTAAAAATGGTTCTCCTCCGCTGAAAGTATCCAATATGGAGATTTGCCGATATTTTTGAAAATCTTTTTATATTCATCCAAGGTTAGATTTTTTGCCTGCTTTTTCCAGATATTACAGGTATTACAACGCGAATTGCAAGTGTAAAGCAAACTGACTGTATAATTCATTGGCATCAGATGAGGAAAACCCAGGTTTTTCATCAGCCAGAAACCAATGATGCGAAATATGAGGTAAATCATTTCTATTTTCTTTCCCTTTTCGGTTGATTTAAGTCCTTTGTGGAGCGCGCTATTTCCCAGGCAAAGGGATTTTTTCCTTTCACATAATAATCCCAACTGCCAAGCAGACGGCAGTAAACTTCCAGAAGAATAGCTCCCACCAATTTAAAAAAGGTCTGGGGCTTTTCTTTCAACTCCTGTAAAACAACTTTCAATAAAATACCGCTATCCTGAGAAACAACTTTATAATGCTGATGCGCTTTCAGCCATAAATGACCGTTCTGAATACGACGCCGTTGTTTTATATGGTCCGCCAGATTTTCAGCTCCTTTATTTTTTATAATGGCAGAAGGTATGTATTTAAGTTTTAAGCCCTTCTCTCTTATTATTGCCTCAATGCTGGCTTCGTCAACTGCACTGTCTTTAGGAATATTATCCATCACTTTACGGAAGGCAATCATTTCTCCCAATTTGGGATAAATCAATGCCATCCGATGATGTAAACGCCACAAAAGATGAACTATATAACCCAGATAATTGCTTTCCTCATTTACCGGAACAGGACGACCTCCCGTAGCCCCAATTGCAGGATTTTTAAAAGCGGAAACCAATTTTTCTATGGTCTGTTTGGCAGGAATAACATCAGCACTTATAATTACGGCAATATCCTCTTGGGCATTGGCTAAAAAAAGATTAATGGCAGAGGACTTGCCTTCCCTTTTTGGCTGAGTGAGAAGCTTTACATTTTTATGAGTTTCGGCATAAGAGCTTACCAGTTGGTCTGTTCCATCGGTGCTGGCACTGGAAACAACAATTATTTCGCTGATTTCGGTCTCCCGCAATTCCTGATTTTCAATTGCTTCCAGTAAAGGAATGATATTGCCGGCTTCGTTATGGGCAAATATTCCGACAGAACATTTTATTTTTTCCATTGCCTAATTTGTTAGTTTTCCCTTTTGAATTATTTCCTTGTTTAAAGCATCCAGAATGCCGTTGATGAATTTACCGGATGCTTCACTGCTGAATTTCTTGGCAATCTCAATGGCTTCATTAATTACTACTGGTGCCGGAGTATCTGTAAACAAAAGTTCGTAGGCAGCCAGGCATAAAATGCTGCGATCAAGCAGGGCAATATCTTCCAGCTCCCAATTGTCGCTTAGTTTATCAATTTCCGATTCCACCTGTTCAATATTGATAATCGTGTTTTTTACCAGTTCATCCGTAAAAGCATAGACCGGGGAATTGGGCTGAATATGTTCCGATTCTGCCAAAGAAAGCAGAATATCGGGATATTCATTCAAAAGACCATATTCCCGATAGTCCTTTTCCACTTCTGAAAATTCCAGAGAATAAAGGCACTGAACAGCCATTTCTCGTGCTTTACGCCTTTGCCCCATTTTTCATTTCAGCTAAGAGATTGAGCATTTCCAAAGCAGAACTGGCTGCTGTAAAACCCTTGTTACCGGCTTTGGTTCCAGAGCGTTCTATTGCTTGGTCAATACTATCCGTTGTTAAAATACCGTAAATAATCGGCTTGCGGGTTTCCAAACCGACTGCAGCAATGCCTTTAGTGACTTCTGCACTGATATATTCAAAGTGGGGAGTTGCACCCCGAATTATAGCTCCCAAACAGATAACGGCATCAATATCTTTTTTTAATGCGGATTCTTTTGCTACCAGAGGTATTTCAAAAGCACCCGGAACCCATATTATGCTGATATCTTCATCGTTTACTTCGTGACGCCTGAGGCAATCTAAAGCTCCTTCCAGCAATCGGGAACTGATAAATTCGTTAAAACGACTGACTACAAGAGCAAATTTATAGCCCTTGGAAATAAGCTTTCCTTCCATAACTTTCATCTTTGGCTCCTTTGTAGATTATTTTTTCCTAAAAATCCCTTTGTTATCCCTGCGCAAGCAGGAATCCCCATAGAATTTATCCCTATAACTGCTTTTATCGTCTGCAAATAAATTAGCAATTAAGAGCTGATATTGTTTGCCTGTCAGCATTCCATCCTCATCATCTTCCATCCTAATTTTTCCTTAAAACCTATTATTTCAGCTCCTATAATTTGTTCAAGGAAAATCTTCCGGAGGAACGAATTCTCCTGGCAAATTAGTTAGCATTAGCTCCTTGTAAGCAAGAAGTTCTTAGCTCCTATCCCATTATAATTCCGGCTCTAAGTTTAGTGGTGCTTATGCTTCTTGCCGAGCTTTAATTTTATCTCTCCTCTATTTCCCGGATAGCACAGAGAAAAATTAAGTTCCCGTTAGGGGTACAGATTATTATTGATAATTCTTCCTCCTCCCTCTTTCCTTTTTTACCTGCTTCCTTTACAAAGGAAGGTTTACACCAGCAGACGGAAATAAAAAGGGCACGGAAAAAGCCCCGGCAAAAACCGGGGCACTTTTACAGGTGGTTAGGAATTTATGTTACTTGAGTAACTGTTTATCCACTTCATCCAAGAAGATACCGAGCAGGATAGAGATTATCAGTTCAAAGAATGCCTGTTCATTCTGCTCATTGATCAAAGGGATGTTTACCAATTTGTTGATCCGAGTAGCGAGTTCTTTTATGAGGATATTATTGTCGTTCATTGTTTACTCCTATTACATATTATCGGTTAGTGTATCTGCACCGGGAACATTAGCCATATAACCATTAACGACGGCAGATGCGATAGAAAGGATGTCATCACCCATTGTCTGCAGATCGGAATAGGTTAGTGTAGTCAGGTCTATATGTTCTGGATCGGCTTTAGCAAACTTGAACATCATTTTAACCCACAGTGCGTAAGCATTGGGAAGCAATTTCCTTTTAGGAACATTTACAGCATTGAGAAGGGCATATTGTTTCAGCTCTAGCTTGTAGCTATCAGAAACATCTTCGTAAATAATTGCCAGGTTCTTCATCTTGCTACCAATTAGAGTATTTTGGTCTGTAAGACGGGGTTTAACATATTTGCGACCTATGCAGATGGTATTTTTCCGATAGCTGCCATAAGTCATTTCATCAATAGTACCGGAGTAGGTTTTGATTCCATACTTGAGGTTTACTTTCATTTTGTTTCTCCTTTGTTTTTTTGTTGTTAGGCGTTTCCGGAAATCTTGCCTTCACTTATATAGGTGGTGACAAAATTGAGAAGGAGGTGACAAAATTGGTATTTTTCTTAAATTCCCTTGCTTGACACGAAAGTGGAGATTAAAAATCTGACATTTAATATAGATAAAGATTGGAGTTTAGATAATGGATAATTTAATTAAGGATTTACTCGCTTTCCTCTCTGGCAGTAAAAGCAGTTTTTTTGCAAGTTTGGAAATTCGGAAGCGTTTGGAAAAAGCAGGTTTTACCTATCTTCCTGAAGATAAACCTTTCAAGATTATGAGAGGCGAAAAATATTATCTCTGTCATCAGGGAACTACTATTGTTGCTTTTATAACAGGTAGTGAAAAAATCGCCAAAACAGGTTTCAACCTTGCCGGAAGTCACATTGATTATCCCTGTCTAAAGCTCAAACCCCAAAGTTTGAAAACCGAAAAAGGGATCACTAAAATTGGGGTTCAGCTTTATGGTTTACCTATTATCAGCACTTGGTTAGACCGCGAATTGGGAATTGCCGAAAAATTATAGTAAAAACGGCAAAGGGTTATAAAGTGGAATATGTGGACTTAAAAAGCCTATAGCCGTTATTCCCAATGTAGCCATACATTTGAATCGGGAAGTAGTGGGTTTGCCTATAATCCGCAGACCCATTTAAATGCTATGTACCAATGTTAGTTCTACAAGCAATAACCACTTTATTCTCTTATCGCGGAGGAACTTAAGGTTAAGGAAGAAGAGATTGCCGAAAGTGACTTATATTTGTGATTTTACAACCCTGAACTTATTGGGATTGAAACAGGAAATGATTGTTTCTGTTGCTCCGATAACCTGGCTATGACTCATTCTATTCTTTCCGCCCTTCTTAAATGTGAGAAACTCAAAAAACAGCATTAGCTATCTTTTTTAATAATGAAGAAATCGGTTCGCAGACCTCTCGTGAGCAAATTTTTACTTCTGGAGGAAATTTTGTAGAACGAATTTGCTCAGCCAAAGCGGTTCCAGAGAAGATTTTTACCTGGCTTTACGCAACAGCTTTTTTATTAGTGCTGATGTAGCAAATGCCTGGCATCCTTCGCCGAAAAATATGAGCCGGATTATATTCCTTCGATGAATAAGGGACCAGTTATTGTTGATGTTTATAAACAGATACGCCTCGGACGCAGAAAGCTCGTATCGCTTTATTCAGCTTTGTGAAAAGGCAAAAGTTCCTTATCAAAAGTTTTTAGTGCGTAGCGATGCTACTAGTGGAGTTACAATGGTCCCATTTTATCTTTCAAAATTGGGGCTGAAGACAGTTGATATCGGAAATCCAATTTGGGCAATGCATTCCATCCGGGAAACAGGAGGAACTGAAGACCATAAATATCTTGTCCAAGTTTTAGAGGAATATTATAAATGAGGTCGAGAGGCTCATGTTTCCGAGAGGTCAGAACAAAAGAAGGAGAAAAAAATGAGCGGATTTAAAGAACTAAAGGTCTGGCAAAATGGAATTGATTTGGTCTTGAAGGTATATAAAATAACAGAGTCATTTCCTAAAAGTGAAATTTATGGATTATCTTCTACAGATGAGACGATGTGCAGTATCAATTCCTTCTAATATTGCAGAAGGTTCAAGTAGAAATAACTCCCAAAGAATTTACCCAATTCTTGGTATATAGCACAAGGTTCACTTTCAGAACTGATACTCAATTTACATTAGCTCAACTACTGTTACATTAAAGATTTTAACAAAATTGAAGAGTTAATTAGACAGATAAGAAGTAGCGTTGACAGGTCTTATCAAAGCACAAAAGACACAAAACCCTCAAACAAAATTTTAACGATGTCCGACCTCAAGACCCCAAGACCTCAAGACCTCTCGACTAATAAACATAGGAGTATACAATGGCAACCTTCAAACCCTTCAAAGCCCTAAGACCGCTTCCGGAAAAAGCAAAAGCAATTGCTTCAATGCCTTATGATGTTATGGATTCAGATGAAGCACGCAGAGAAGTACAAAAAAATCCTTTAAGCTTTCTCCATGTGGAAAAACCGGAAGTTGATCTTCCCTTGGGAACCGATTTATACGATCCAGCTGTTTATACCAAAGCCAGAGAAAACCTCTATAAATATGTTTCCGACGGCTATATGAAACAGGATACAAAACCGGCTTATTACATTTATAAACAAGTTATGGATGGCCGTGCTCAAATTGGTTTGGTAGGCCTTACTTCCGTAGATGAATATATGGATGGCACTATCAAAAAGCATGAATTAACAAGAGAAGAAAAAGAAGCAGACCGCATTCGGCATATTGATGCTTGTGATGCACATCCTTCTCCTGTGTTTTTTACCTATCGTCATCAAAATATTATTGATGAAACTGTAGCTAAGGTTATGGCTAATAAACAGCCAGAATATGATTTTATAAGCGATGACGGTATTCAGCATACACTTTGGGTGATGGATGATCCTGAGGATATAAAGACCATTCAAAATGCCTTTGCTGCTCTACCGAATTTGTATGTGGCAGATGGACATCACAGAACTGCCAGCGCGGCAAAAGTTGGATTGAAAAGGCGCGAGCAGTTTCCCGATTACACAGGCGACGAAGAATTCAACTTTTTTATGGCGGTTATCTTTCCGGATAATCAATTGAAGATTTATGATTATAATCGGGTGGTTAAAGACCTGAACGGTTTAACCAAAGACGAATTTTTAGCCAAAGTAGCTGAAAAATGGAATGTTACCCCCATCCCTGAAGGAGAAAATTTTGCTCCTCAAAAGAAACACAATATCAGTATGTATCTTGAGGGAAAATGGTATCGTTTAGAACCCAAGCCGGGAACCTGGAACGAGAAAAACATTGTGGAAGACCTGGATGTTTCCATTTTACAGAATAATCTTTTGCAACCCATTTTAGGTATCAATGACCCGCGCACCGATCAAAGAATTGATTTTATCGGTGGAATCAGAGGTCTGGGTGAATTGGTTAAAAGAGTAGATAGTGGAAAAGAAGCAGTTGCTTTTGCAATGTATCCTACAAGTATGGATGAACTTTTAGGTATTGCTGATGCCGGAGAAATTATGCCTCCGAAATCAACCTGGTTTGAACCTAAATTGCGTAGCGGACTTTTTATTCACTTACTGAAATGATTACATATAGCTTTGAGAGTTTGGGCTGTGCTAAAAATTTAGTGGACAGCGAGCGCTTTGTAGCAATTTTGAATAGATATGGTTTTTCTGAGGCAAAACTCTATTATGAAGCAGATTTGTTTATAATTAATAGTTGTGCCTTTATTTGCGAAGCGTTAGATGAACTGAATTATATACTCTGTGACATAATAAATCACATTAAAGATATTACTAAAATAGTTGTTAATGGCTGTGTAATGAATCGTGGTTACGAACAACTTAAAGATTATTATCCGTGGAAGTGGATGCCTGGATTCCGTTAAAGGACTTTCATGGCTGCTTTTGAAAACTATCTGCGGGAAAATATTCTGCCTTCACTGGAAACCCCAAAAAGGTTATCCTACACGCAAAGAAGTTCATTTGGAAGATGGCAATTATGTTTATTTGCGGATAGCAGACGGTTGCAATAATAATGTCTTATTGTATGATTCCTTATATCAGAGGAAAAACAGGTTCGAAACCGATTGAGACCTTAATTGAAGAGGCAAAATCAATGCAGGAATATGGCAGAGAGCTTATTTTAATAGCTCATGATACCTGTTCTTACGGAACCGATATTTATGGCAAAAGCCCTTCCCGAATTGATTGAGGCATTGCATAACCAAACAGATTACGATTGGATTCGCATTCTCTATTTGCATCCGGATAACTTTGAACTGCAATGGACAGAGCTTCCAAGTAAAAGTTTCCTAAATTATTGCCCTATTTTGATATCCCTATTCAACAAGTGATCCCCAAAATCATTAAGGCAATGAAGAGAAGAAAAGCTATCAGGAACTGAAAGAACTCTTTTTCCATATTCAACAGGAAATCCCCAATGCAGTTTTCCGCACTACTTTGATGGTTGATTATCCGAATGAAACAAAAGAGGATTTAGAACTTCTGGAAAAATTTCTTTCTCGAAGTGCTCTTCTTTGCAGGGAGGTGTATTTGCTATTCCTCCTGAATCAAAAGACCCTAAGGATAACATCTACGATGAATTTAACTGGAAAAAAGGCAAAAGTTTAATGTTTGATTGGGAAAAAAAGTTGAATAAAAAAAGGCAAAGACATCTGGAAAAATATGTAGGAACTATTCAACCCGCTTTGATAGAAAGATATCATCCCTATAGCGAGCAATTTATAGGTCGCTTATGGTTTCAAGCACCTGAAATTGATGGCTGTGTATATATAGATAAACTTCCTGAAGATAGAAGTCCTATTGTTAATGTGGAAATCGTAGATGTTATCGGAGACGAAGTAATGAGTATTTTTCACTCTAATATAAATTGCAATAAGGAATAAGTAAATGAAAAAAATAGCTTTAACGGGAATTAAACCAACTGGAATTCCCCACATCGGAAATTATTTGGGAGCTATTAAACCGGCTTTAAAACTTTCCGAGACCTGTGAAGCGCGTTATTTTATTGCCGATTACCATGCTTTAAATGCCTGTAAAGACCCTGTAGAACTGAAAAAAATGACTATGGAAATTGCTTCTGCCTGGTTAGCTTGCGGTTTAGACCCCAAAAATACACTATTTTATCGCCAAAGTGATGTGCCGGAAACATTTGAACTGCTAACGATTCTTATGGCATGACATTCCCAAGGGTTTAATGAATCGTGCCCATCGCCTATAAAGCAATGGTGCAAAACAACCTGGAAGCAAATAAGGATCCTGATGACGGAGTGAATATGGGTCTTTTTACCTATCCGGTTTTAATGGCTGCGGATATTTTGCTGTTTGATACGGATTTTGTTCCTGTGGGAACAGATCAATTTCAGCATATAGAAATGGCACAGGATATTGCTCAAAGCTTCAACTATGTGTATAAAACGCAAGCACTAAAAATTCCGCAACCGATAGCTCAAGAAGATACAAAAACCGTTGTCGGACTGGATGGACTCAAAATGAGTAAAAGTTACAATAACACCATTCCGATGTTCTGCACCGAAAAAGAACTGAAAAAATTGATTATGAGCATTGTAACCAATAGCCAAACAATTGAAGAACCTAAAGACCCCGATACCTCAAATATTTTTGCCCTCTATAAAAATTTTGCCACACCCGAACAAGTAGAAAATATGAGAGCTCGTTATCTCAAAGGTGGCTTGGGTTGGGGACAGGCAAAACAGGAACTTTTTGAAGTCATAAATACGGAATTAACACCAATCCGGGAACGCTATTATTACTGGATGAATCATCAAGAGGAAATCTGGAACACTTTAAAAGAGGGAAGCCAGAAAGCACGATCGCTTGCTTCCGAAAAAATAAAACAGCTGAGAAAGATAATTGGGATAGAAAAATAAGTTGTGAACACAGGACTGTTGACCTCCTCGTCAACCTCCTCTTATGCTTTATTTCTTTACCGAAATAATTGCGGAAATGAAGATACCTGGTTTTTTTTGAACGACGGGGACGTCGTTCTTCCGGGATTTGTGAACATTAAAACTCTTTAGAGCGAAATGATAGCGTTGGTGAAGCCCCTCGGAAAATAAGGTTTGGGTTGAGAAGGTTTAGAGGGTTTAGATACAAAACTCGTAAGAGGAAATAATGATAGCGATCGTGGTGAACCCTTCGGGAAATAGAAAACCTAATCAACCTTTTCTTTTTACTTTCCCTTTTCCTAAAAGCCCCAAAGGGGCGATACATAAATAGAAAACAGATAGCAGAATTAACCGATCAACCGGATTTATGATTTTATAAATTATAAAAAAACTGTTAAACCCATTTTAGCTATGTTATCCTGGTTGCTAACACTTTTCCCCACAAGCATTACTGTAGCAATACGGACTCATTGCTAATGCCATCCGTAATGGGTAAGCAATGAGTAAGCAATGCAATTAGGGAAGGCAACAAAAATCATTATAAAATATAAAATTACGCTTCTGTAAAAAAATACTGTCAATCCCTGCATTTTGTTTCTCGCTCAGCTCCAACCAACGCGTAATAAGTTCTGATGTCTATTTTCCAGCTCCTGCATAGAAATGCTGATATGGTAATAATCATTGGGAGAGAGAGGGTTGGCAAAATCATTAAGTCGGCTTTCCAGTTCCAAAAGCTCACTTTCTATTTTTTCAATTTCCTTTTCCAGCAAGCCAAATTCCCGTTGTTCATTATAGCTCAATCCCTTGGCAATGCGTTTGGGACGTGTAATAACTTGTTCTTTTTTCTTTCTGTTGTTTATCCCGTTCAAAACGCTTAACCAGCAAATAATCGGAATAGTTACCAGCAATTCGCTATTTACCATCTTGGAAAATAAAGAGATAGTCCACCGTTCTGTCCAAAAAGAAACGATCGTGAGAACAATTAACAAGCAACCTTTAAAGGCATCCATGTAATCCTCCAGAATTTCCAGAGTGCGAATATCCAAGTCATTTGTGGGCTCATCCATAATAATAAAATTGGCTCCAAACATTAACGCCTTCAATAAATAGAGCCGTTTTCTTTCGCCTCCGGAAAGAGCACCCAATTTCATTTGTTGCATTTTGCTGTCAAAAAGAAAGCGCTTAAGCATTTCTGTGGCAGTAACTTTGTTTCCCTCAGCGGTTTTTATAACTTCCGCAAATTGGGCAATATAATCATAGACGGTAAGATTGGGATCAAAACTATCCTCATCCTGTTTATAATAAGCAAAATGGGTATTTACACCTATTTTCACAGTTCCGTTATCGGGCTTTTCTTCTCCCACGATAATTTTCAGCAAAGTTGTTTTGCCACAGCCATTAGGACCGATAATTCCAATTCTTTCCATATTCTGAAAGTTGTGGTCTATATCCGTAAAAAGGACTTTGCCGGAGTAGGATTTGCTGAGACGATGCAATTCCAGAATGGTTTTCCCTAAACGATCAATTTGAAAAGAGATATCCAAATCCTGATGGGAAATAAGATAACTTTTGCTGAGCAGTTCCTTTACCCGGTCAATATGGTCTTTGGGCTTACTGGTTCTTGCTTTTGCACCCCGATTTAGCCAATCAAGTTCTTTTTTTAATTGTGCCTGACGCCTGGTTTCTTTACGCTTATTATCCGTAGCTCTGATTAGCTTTCCCCGAATGTAGGCACTGTAATTTCCTTCGTAATAAAAAGATTTCGTCCTTTCAATTTCAATGATTTTGGTGGCAACAGCATCCAGAAAATAGCGGTCATGCGTGACAAAAATAACTGCCTTCCGGCATTTTGCCAAATAGTTTTGCAGCCATTCAATGGTCTCCAAATCCAGATGATTAGTGGGCTCATCTAAAAGCAATAAATCCGGTTCGGCAGCTAAAACTCTTGCCAAATCAGCTTTTCTGCGTTGCCCTCCAGAAAGTTCTCCCATTTTTTCGTCAAAATTGTTTATTCCTAAACGGCTGAGAATTGATTTATAGTGATATTCATCCTTTATTTCTCCTTCCACTGGCAGAGTATGTTGCAAAACTGAGATATCAGAGATATACAGCGGGTCTTGCTCTAAAAGGCAAACTTTTAAATCCTTACGCATTGTAACGGTTCCCGTGTTGGGCTGGAATAAACCGCTGATAATACGCAGTAAAGTTGTTTTGCCACTACCATTTATGCCTACAATGCCAATTTTTTCGGAAGAATGAATGCCAAAAGAAACACCCTGTAAAATGATTCTCTCGCCATATAGACAGGATACATCTTCAAGTGTTAAAAGGACTTCATTCATAATCTATTTTTCCCGTAGATTACACAGATTTTTTCGCAACTTTTGCAAATTATCATTATTACTTTAACACAAACTTATATAATTAGTTACATTACTGGCTTCAATTTATTCAGGGTGTTCACTCGTTCACCTGTTCACCTGTTCACCTGTTCACCTGTTAACCTGTTAACCTGTTAACCTTTATGGCGTCCCTGAGGCGATTCGAACGCCTGACCTTCACCTTCGGAGGGTGCCACTCTATCCATCTGAGCTACAGGGACGCATTTTTTTGCAAAACATAATTTCTGCAAAGCGGTTTTATGTCAATCAAGAAGTCCAAAGGACTTAAGTAATGAGGAAGAATGTGTAGCCGGAAGAAACTGTTTCTCGGTTTTTTTCTTCTACTGAGCTTCAGCGAGCTCTGTCTACACTATTTATTCAGTTTATCCACTGCCTCTGAAAGAGGTAAAACTTCCAGTCCCAGATGATTTATAAAGTTTAGTATTTCTTCAAATTCCGATACAGGACAATTTGTTCCATAGATATTATCCGGCTCTTCAATTGCATGAAAACCAAGAATTATCAGGTCTTCCCCGTTAGCTATACCTCTGCGGATGCGTTCTTTATAAATATCAGCTGTCCAGGAACTTTGAAAAGCCAGATAACCCAAACCCTGAACATTAAGAGGAATGTGCATTGCATAATCGTTACAGCCACGTAAGTATTCATAATATTTAGTTATAATAGGATAATATTCCAAAGGACATTTTCCTCTCGGCATAGCAAAAGAACGCGGATGAAAACCCCAATTATAAAGGTTCCAGTAATCCTGACTGAGAGTATAGTCCGCTTCTTCATAAGTTAATTCAGCCAAATCTTCATGACGCAGAGAGTGACCTCCAATTTCCCAGTTATAATCATTATGCAAGGTTTGAATTTGAGCTAAACTCATATTTTTAGGTCCGTAAAGATATTGGGAATTTACATAACAGGTTCCCCGATAGCCATATTCCTGCATCAAAGGAAAAGCATAAGTATAAACTCCATCTTTTTGATCATCAAAAGTAAGACAAATAACAGGAGTATTCCTTTCTGGCAGGAGTAATGAAACTTACAGGAACCCAGTAAAATAGAAAGTAAAAACACAATAAAAAACGGCGTTTTCATAATCCCAATTCCAGATTTGCCTGAATTCCCAAATTATGTTTGGCTTTATGCAATTTACTGCCCTCCATATAATATATTAATCCGATTCGTTGTGTTTGGCAATAATGCCAATCCCAGGATAAACCAATTCTATGAAAGGTGCTTTTATCATAATAATCAAGATAGTAAAAAGGATTAAGGGAAAAAAAACTTATTTTGCGGCTTAAAGCTATTCTATATTGCTGATAACTCATTAAAGTTGGTTCCAATTCCAGATATTCAGCGCTGCCAAATATTGCGGTTAAATCATCTATCTTATATTTTCCTGCTACAAGAGCATAAGTAGTTGTATGATTTTCAGTTACATTATAATTGGGAAGATAACTGAAAGCCAGCTGCCCTTCTAAAACAAGGTCTCTTTTTTGAATTTGGGTGTTCAGGGAACTTATAGAAACAGGCGTCTGCCAATGGTTGTCTTGAGATCTAATTTCTTCTGCGGCTTTTAAATAACCAAAAGGAAACTGCCTTTGCCAAGTAAATATTCCTATTACTTGATTATGATTATCTCCTCCAATATCAATTGCCATCAGGTTTTCAGCAAAACCAAATCCCAAACTAACTCTATTCAAACGCGTTGCCTGATAACGGTATTGATCCTGATCAGCAGAAACAGGAGAAAAAGAATATAATTTATTTGGTAATCCATAACCCCAGGGAATAGAGCCAGCTGCAATTTGGCAGTTTGATTTAGCCCAGGAAAGGTCAAAGCGGTATAGTTCTACATAATTCTCTATAAAATTGGCTCTGCTGCGTAGTTCCATTGTAGCAAAAAGGTCTTTATAAGCAAGGGAATCAATACCAATTCCTATCTGATAAAATTCGTTCCAGTGTATTTCCTTTCCTGTTTGGTGGGGACAATATGCACCGGTATTGATGGATTTCCAACGCAAGAATAAAGGAACTTCCAGAGCGTTCATCATAGCCCAACAGGCAAACAGCAAAAAGAAAAGCAGGGATTTAATTCTCTTGTATGGCATAATATTTCACTTTAACAGGAAGTAATATCTGTTAAAAATTATATGTGTATTGTTGTCTTTCATTGTGTTGCTCTTTTTTTATCTTATCCCTTTTGTAAACAAAGCCCTATATCTGTCAAATCCTTTTTTGTTGTGTAGCCGGAGGAAGCTGTTCCCCTGCAAAATTCTAATCTTCTGCAAAAAAATAATGTGGAGCTGCAGCGGTCCGTTTACACAAAATCCTCTCTCGCCCTTTTAATCTCTTCGAACTTCCGACCCCGACCTCTTGACTTCTTGACCTTTTTTATTGACATCAAATCAGGAACTTAAAATTAAAGTATAAGTCAAATAACGATAAAGAGGAAACAATGTCAGCGAAAGAAAATATTACTCTGTGTTAGCGGAGGTATATCTGCATACAAAGCAATTGATTTAGCGAGTCAGCTCGGCAAAGAGGGTTGGAAGTTAAATGTGTGTTAACTGATAATGCCCTGAAATTTGTAACACCTATAAACTTCAGTGCTATAACGCATAACAGTGTGCATACTTCTTTGTTTTCAGATATTGACCCTATTCCTCATATTTCACTTGTCTCTTGGGCTGATTTAATTGTTGTAGCTCCGGCAACAGCAAATATAATTAGCTAAAGCGGCAAATGGAATTGCGGATGATTTACTTTCCACAATTTTAGTTGCCTGTAATAAACTGTGGTGCTTTTTGTTCCCGCGATGAATGTAAATATATATCAATCCTGTTATTGTTCAGGAAAATCTCCAGAAATTAAAAGAGCGGGGAAATTATATTTTACAAGCCGGCAACGGGTATGCTTGCTTGTGGAACTGAAGGAGAAGGAAAATATCCTCCCAATACGGAAGTTGTTTATGCTATAAAGACCTATTTGAATTATAAAACGGACTTGTCAGGGAATAAAGGTTTTGTTACTGCAGGTGCTACAATAGAAGCAATTGACCCAATGCGTTATATTAGTAATCGTTCTTCCGGCAAAATGGGTCTGGCAATAGCTCGTGCTTTAGCTTTAAGGGGGGCAGAAGTTACTTTGATTTATGGCAATATTCAGCTTGATATTCCTTATTATTTGAAAGAAGCGGTTTTTTGTGAAAGCTCCGCTAAAATGTATGAAGCCGTTATAACTCGTTATGCAGAAATGGATTGGCTGATTTGTTGTGCTGCTGTAGCGGATTATAAACCCAAAGAAACAATACTCCAAAAGCTTCCCAAACAGGAAGAACTGAACTTGGAGCTTGTTCCTACCATAGATATTTTAGCAGAGCTGGGAAAATTGAAAAAGGCAAATCAGAGGTTAATCGGTTTTGCAGCTCAATCTGATAATTTAATTCAAAGTGCCATTGATAAATACTATCATAAAAATCTTGATCTTATATGTGCCAATGATATTCGTTTTGCCGGTAGGGATGATGACGAACTTATTGTGCAAGGAAAAATTAAGGGCTATCCGCCTTTGAAAGAAGACCCCAATATCAATTCCGTGGTGATGAAAGGAGATAAATTTCTGCTGGCACATAATCTGATTAATATTCTCAAAGAACTATGAGGCAGATTTTAATAAGTGGAGCCAATTCTCAGATTGGCAGCTACCTGGCTAAGGAATATTACAAAGAGGGATATAAACTTGTATTACTCTATCATAAACTCAAGGAACGCATTTCTGAGTTATTTAATAAAGATGGCATATTTTCCTGTCCTGTGGATTTATGCAATTCCGAAGCTGTAAAAGAGGCAGTTTTTAGAGCGGAACAATTCCTGCATCAAAGTTCCGATATCCTAATTCATTGTGCTTCAATTCGCAGTTCAGATGCTTTGCCTCTCTATCAAACAGAGCCGATGCAATTTGCCAATGTCTTATCAACAAATATGATGAGTGCTTATAATATTTTGCGTTGGACTTTACCTTCAATGCAGGAAAACGCGTTTGGAAGAGTAATAATGTTTGGAAGCGATGTTAGCCAAAAGGGGCTTCAAAATGGAAGTGCCTATTCCGCTTCCAAAGCAGGTATAGTAAATTTGGTAAAAAGCTTTGCTTTAGAAATGGCAAAATATAATATTGTAATCAATGCAATTTCACCAGCTCCGGTGGAAACAAATCTGGAAGAGGATTACAGCGGAGAATATTTAAACTTCCGCAAGCGCTATTTTGCAGAATATTTAGCGCAGGTTCCTACCGGAAAATTAGTTACAAAGGAAGAAATAAAGAAAGTGACAGACCTGCTGATTGATGAGAACATAAAAAATCTCAATGGAGAAGAAATCATTATAGACGGAGGTGTATAATGAAGGTCAAATTCTACACTATCTTCTTCTTCCTGATTTTGATTGTGAATTTGACGGCAATGGAAGTCCCTTTTGGGGAAGGAGAAAAACTTACCTTCACTATTAAATATGGATTGGTAAGTGCCGGAGAAGCAACTTTGGAAGCTAAAAGTTCAGTTTATCAGGGTTCTCCGGTTTGGCATCTTTCTACTAAAGCCAAAACCTATCCCTTTTTTGATAAGATTTATAAAGTGCGTGATACGGTTGAAAGCTGGTGGGATAAAAATAATCTTCAGCCCTACAAATTCAGTAAATATTTACAGGAAGGGCATTACCGTCAGCATCGGGTTCATATTTACGATCATTCCTCTTTAAATTCTACCTATAAAAAATGGAGTTTCCAAAACCAGGTATTTGAAAACAGCGAAATGGAGATTCCCCCAGGAACTCAAGACCTTTTAAGCGCTTTTTACCTGGTGCGAACTAAAAATCTGCAAGTAGGAAAACCGATAATGGTAAATATAACAGCTGACGGCAGAAATATGCCAACCGAAATTGTAGTTCATCGGAAAGAACAGCAAAAAACCATTTTCGGCAATATAGAATGCCTGGTAATTGAACCCAAACTCAAAGGAGAAGCGATTTTCAAACAAAGCGGCAGGATTTTGATTTGGGTTACCAACGATGCATACAAAATTCCCGTGCGTTTGGAAAGTAAAATAGCAATTGGCAGTTTCGTAGCCACCCTTAAAAATGCTGAACAGGTTCCCTATAAAATTCAAATATGATGCCTGATCTTTTAGCAACTGATACTTACGATTATTACCTGCCCAAAGAATTAATAGCTCAATTTCCTGCAGAAAAAAGAACCGATTCGCGTTTGATGCAAGTAAAAAGACAGAGCAGAGAAATATACCATCACCGTTTTACCGCTATTCTGGAATTGCTGAAAGAAGGGGATTTAGTCATCATCAATAGCAGTAAGGTTTTTCCTGCACGCCTTTTTTCCACTAAAGAAACCGGCGCTAAAATAGAAATTTTACTCTTGCATCAACTGAACGAAAACACCTGGCAGTGTATAGCCAAACCGGGAAAAAAATTGAAATCTCCTCAATGGCTACATTTTTCCGATAATTTAAGCGGTTATATCAGCCAGGGAAGTAGTGAAGGAATTAGAGAAATTCAATTTACCTGTAAAACTGATTTCTGGGATGAAATTAAGCGTATCGGTCATATTCCTCTGCCACCTTATATTGAACGCAGTGATACAATTTTGGATAGTGAAAGATACCAAACCGTTTATGCCGAAGAAAATGGCTCTGTTGCTGCGCCTACTGCTGGATTTCATTTTGATGCTGAAATTCTAAATGCCTTAAAAAAGAAAGGCGTGCTTTTCAGCGAAGTTATTTTACATATCGGCATTGGAACCTTTCGTCCGGTAAAAACTAAGCGCATAACAGACCACAAAATGCATTCCGAACTTGCTACTATACCCGAAATAACAGCTGCTGCTATAAATTTAGCTAAAAAAGAAGGAAGAAGAGTTGTTTGTGTTGGAACGACCAGTGTGCGCAGTGTAGAAAGTTTTTGGCAGGATGGAGAAATGCAAAGCGGTTCCAAATGGACAGACCTTTTTATTTATCCCGGTTTTAATTTTAAGGTTACAGATGCTCTGCTAACCAATTTCCATTTGCCCAAATCTACCCTATTAATGATGATCTCTGCCTTTGGTGGCTTGGAAACAATTAAGAAAGCTTATAATATTGCTGTTCAAGAAAAATATCGTTTTTTCAGCTATGGCGATGCAATGTTTATTGAGGATTGAATGCGTAATTACTTTTATTATGATATATTAGACAACACAATGAGGGAATATAATTTTTTAAAAGAATTATGTGAAGAACCCCTTTGTGTGAGAGCCGGAGCTCAAAATGAAGGTTTAGGAAGAGCAAATCATATCTGGTTATCGCCTTCAGGCGGTTTATGGTTTACTTTTGATTATGAAAATAACAGGTCACTTCCCTCTTTTGCTCTATATCTGGGTTTTTGTATTCATCAATGTTTACAATCCCTTTTTGAGCCATTGCAGGGCAAATTGCAAATTAAGTGGACTAACGATATTATTTTTTCCAATCGTAAATTAGGAGGTATTCTATGTAATTATCAGCTTGCTAAAAGAACTTATATTGCAGGAATCGGCTTAAATACCAATAACGAAATTGATGGTGAACTGGTAAATTCGGAGCTATTTCTCTTAAAGATATTTTGGGCTTTGAGGTCTCCAATGATGAACTTTGCCGTTTAATTATTAAATCCGTTGAAGACAACTGCCGGTTTATGGAAAATAAAAACCTATATTGATTATTGCAATGCACATCTTTTTGGAAAAGACGCTTTGCCTTACTGGAAATGGGAATTAACATTGAAGCAGAAATTATTGAAATTGACAGCAATGGTGCTTTATCAATCAGAAATGAGAAGGAGAATCGATTGCTGTGCATACTGGTTCCATTCTTCAATTTCTGGATTGAAACATATATTTTCTTTGTCACGGCCAAAAATCGTTTTACTATAAGCCAAAAACGGTTTTGCTTGACAGATACACTCATTGTAAAAGCGCTGGTTAAACAAAATTATTTTGATCGCTATACTTCCGAGGAAAAATGAATAAATGGATACTGATAGCGTTAACAGCTGTGCTTATTCTCTTTGGCTGCACAGTAAATCGCGCAGTCCCTAAAAATGAAGAGACCGAACCTTATACGGGAATTGTTACTAAAGTAGCTATTTTACCCCTTAAAACAATTGATTCTTCAAGCCGTAACATCCAGAAGATTTTAACTGTCCGTGACTTTGATTATGTTTTTACAAAATTTCCCCAATATTCTCTTTTGAATATGGATGAGGTAGCTAAGCAATTCAAAATGTCCGGTTATAAAGATGTGGAAGACCTGGAAATTGAAGAAATGAAAGAAATAGCTGAAATGATCGGCTGTGATATCCTCGTTATGGGCAGCATAAATAGTATTCGCAGTGATGAATTTGCTTTGTCAATGCGCTTTTTCAGCGCTAAAACCGAAGAGCTTACCCCGCTTGATTTTAAGGTTACTAACGCCCGGGAACAACGCTGGAAAACCTTGGAAACTACTTTTATTGCCAAACTGGATGATGTTGTTTCCAACGAAGTGAATAAAATTTATAATATCGCTCTCAACAATTATGCCAATGGCAATTATGCAGAAGCGGAAAAAAATCTCGTCTTCGCTTTAGGTCTTGATCCCGATCTCAAAGATGCCTACTATTATCTTGGTTCCGTTTATTATAAACAAGGAAAATTGGAACAGGCAATTCAAAATCTGGAATTAAATCTGGAAAAAAATCCCCAGCATACTCAAACCCTTTCCATTCTAATTGATATTTACGAAAAAACCAATCAGACCGCTAAACGCTTAAATGCTATGGAAAAACTTGCTACCTTAAATGAAAACGAGGAATTGTGGCTAACCATAGCTAACTTGTATTCGGAACAAAATAATATTGCTAAAGCGGAAGAAGCTTTACAAAAAGCTCTGGAACTGAACCCTAATTATATTGAAGCAAAAACGCGTTTGGCTTTTCTTTTGTATGATAACAACCGTTTTGACGAAGCAATCCCTTATCTGGAAGCCATATTTGATAAATATCCGGAAAATGAACTTGTTTCTACGCGTTTAGCCAATGCCTATCAGAAAGCTAATCGTCTGGATGATGCTATTGCCAAATATGAAAATACGATCAAAAATAATCCTCAAAACACTATGGCATATTTAAGTGCTGTGAATCTATATCGTCTAAAGGCAACTCAAACATCTGATCCAGCAGAAGTTGCTGCCATCAATAAGAAGGCAATTGATATCTTAAATACTTTGATTACCAATCAACCCAATAATGCTATTGCTTATATGAATATGGCGGCAATCTATTTAAGCCAAAATAAATTACAGGATGCCGAATTATACGCTAATAAGGCCTTACAAAAAGACCCAACCCTATATCTGCCCTATATTTATCTTGCTACTATCAGCCAAAGCAAGGGAACTAACGATTATAACAATTTCATTGATCTGGAAAAACAAGCTGCTAAAGCCGTAGGTAAAAAAGCAAGCACTCTTAAAACCCAACGCGATAATGCCAGAAATTCTGCTGTCAATAATTTCCGTAAAGCCCTGGAATATCTCAATAATGCTAAAGCACGAACTACTGACGAACATGCTATTGCTGATATCAATAATCGTATTGCCAGAGTTAATCAGCTCATAAATCAAGCAACAGCTACTTATTAATCACAATAATGCAGTTGAGATATTAGTAGGTTGGCAGGTTAGCGAGTAAATAGGTAAAAATTACTCGCTAACCTTTTCACCTATTAACCTTCTTTACAAAGTTCTATCCAGCAGTTCCCAGTCCGTTACTGGGGGCAGTAAACCCGCTTCCACAGCCCTTTTAACACTGATGCAAGGTAGATCATTATCATATATATAATTCCGGGTAATAGTTTTAAGGTCTATTTCCGGAAACGATTTTGCCAGTTGATGCATCATCTTCAAATAGATATTCACCCAGGAATACACCTCTTTTTCGGCATTTTCTGGTAAGCCGTTATAGCGCATAACATAAAGCCGAAGGTCATATTTAAAACCAGTTGAGGGCAGTAACGAATGCAGATTTGCCGTTATTGAACCCATTTTATGATTGTGAGCTGTGTTCTCGGCTGCACTTTTCGGCGGGTATACACCTTACCTGATTTCCTGTTGTAGCAGTATATCAAGCCATCTGCTTTGCCTGTATAACCCGCTAATCCGTATTGAAATTTTACTTTCATTTTCTTCCTTTTTGTGTCTCTTCCATTATTTATGGGTGACAAAAGAAAATAAAAGGTGACAAAACCCAAAAATATTCCCTCCTCAAGCGAACATAGGGCAGCCATTCAATTACCGCTTCTTTCTCCTATCCTTTACATTTCTTTAACGCTTCTTAAACGATTCCTAAACAAAGTTAAGGCATTGTTTAAGATTCGTAAAAGCATCGTTTAAGATAGAATAAAGAAGAATGATTGATGATTGTTGTTCTTGTTTTAACTCACAATTTTGAAATTAGGAGACCAGTTTTAGTGCGGTTGTTAGTGTTTTCTTTGAGATTGTGGGTTGTGGTTACAGAGAAGGCAGTGGCAAAATTGTAAGTCAAAACAAGCAGAGGTGGTGTCGTTTTGACTTCTAAACTGACTCTTTTGTGGTGGTGATGTTTTGACTTCTAAACTGATTCTTTTGTGGTTGCAACTATATTTTGAGGCAACAGGAAATTTTGTTCTTGCCTTCAACTTTCAAATCTGAAGCTCGGTTTAGAGTTAAAACAAAAATTGAGGTGGTGAAGTTTTGACTCTAAACCGATTCTTTCTTGTGGTTGCAACTATTTTGACGCAACAGGAAATTTTGTTCTCTGCCTTCAACTGTTCAGTTTTCGAAGCTCGGTTTAGAGTTAAAACAAAAATTCGCCCCGAAGCCACTATTTCTGAACAATTCACCCCACCCTGCAAATGTGAAAAAAGCATTCTTTCACTATTGTGGAATTTGAGGGGCCGGCGAAGCTCGGTTGCCAGTGTGCGGGGTTCTTGTTTTAACTCATAATTTTGAGGTTTGGAAACCAGTAATAATTTGGTTGTTAGTGTTTACAATTTGTGGGTTGTGGTTTCAGAGAGGGGCAGTGGCAAAATTGTAAGTCAAACAAGCAGTTCGTTTTGACTCTAAACCGGATCTTTGTGGTGGTGAAGTTTTGATCAAACCGATTCTTCTGTGGTTGCAACTATATTTTGAGGCAACAGGTAATTTTGTTCTCTCGCCTTCAACTGTCAAAGCTGAAGCTCGGTTTAGAGCAAAACAAAAATCTGCCCGAAGTCGCTATTTCTGAACAATTCACCCTTACCCCGCAAATGTGAAAATACATTATTTCTTACGATTGTGGGATCGGAGGGGTTGGTGTGTAGCGCGGTTGCCAATGTGCAGGGTTCTTGTTTTAACTCACAATTCTTTGAAAATACAAGGAAACCAGTTGTATATGGTTGTTAGTGTTTTGGGATTGTGGGTTGTGGTTTCAGAGAGTGGTGGTGAAATTGTAAGTCAAAATAAGCAGAGGTGGTGTCGTTGTTTGACTCTAAAACCGATTCTTTTGTGGTTGCAACTATATTTCTGACTTCAACAGGATATTTTGTTCTCTGCCTTCAACTGTCAAAGCCGAGGATGCTCGGTTTAGAGTTAAAACAAAAATTCGCCCCGAAGTCACTATTTTCTTGAACAATCTCATCCCCACTCCTGCAAATGTGAAAAAAAACTTCTTTCACGATTGTGGAATTTGAGGGGTTGGCGTAACTCGGTTGCCAGTGTGCAGGGTTCTTGTTTTAACTCACAATTTTGAAATAAGGAGACCAGTTGTAGCACGGTTGTTAGTGTTTTTGAGTTTGTGGTTGTGGTTACAGAGAGTGGCAGTGGTAAAATTGTAAGTCAAAACAAGCAGTTCGTTTTGACTTCAAACCGACCTTTTGTGTGACGTAACTATAATTTGACGCAACAGGAAATTTCATTCATTGTCTGATACTTTCAAAGCTGATGCTCGGTTTAGAGTTAAAACAAAAATTCGCCCCGAAGTCACAAATTAAGAACAATCTCCAACCCCACCTCTCAACCTTCTCAACCTCTCAACCTTCTTCATTCTCAATTTAATCTCTTTTTCTTTTCTCTTTGTAAAAATCCATCTCGCCATTTCGCTAACTTCATTTCAGTGCTCGGTAGAAATTCTGAGTGCAAATAAGCTGCAAGTTTATGTTTATTTTTATATATATCATCCTTAGGTTCAATGGTGGGTAATATTTTCAGATAAATTTGGTAGCAGGATTTGATTTTTTTATTTTTTTCATAGATTTGCCAGCTGCTCTTATGGCTAAAGGGATAATAGTTAAGCTCGCCATAACGGGTAATTTTAAGCTCCTAAATGAAAATCGCCAATTTTATCACTTCTTGCTGCGTTCCTTCTGGGAAAATAACTATTGACTTCTCTTTAATTAGTTCTGCACTTTTGAAAGGTCTGAATCTGCCTTACGAGGATTCTGCGGTCAATAAAAGTGCAGGGTATTTCCTTCATCCATTGACTCAACACCGGAATTTTAAAGAGTTCCCTTTTAGCAACAAATCCGGTATGTATTCCTGAAAAACTCAGAATAAGAGGAATATCAAACAAATCCCTGATGGTTGCTGACAAAACATATTGCCACTTGAAGGCAGATTTTCTTTTCCTGTTACTGTAACTTTCTTGCTGCCGGTGGAAAGAATAACTATTTTAGCCCAAAACTTGCTATCCTTTGTAAAATGCTTCTGGAAACTCTGCGGGGTAAAATAAGCTTCAATACAATATAGATTATATAAATCACAAGTAAGATAAGAAAGAAAGGCAGAACAGAAGTTCCCAAAGCAGTGATTCTTAAGAAGTTATAAATGTTAATAGCTTAGGTTACCTAATTTTCATAAATATCTTTCCGTAGAGAAGTTACCCAACCTTGTTTTTTAAGAGCATAATCTATTATTTTCCAATATAATTTAACACTTACAGCGGATAATCAACAGGATCAAAAGTAGTATTATGCCAAAGCAGAGAAAGATGGGATTGATATTGTTCCGCAGTATCTATTAATCTTTTTCAGTTAATGCTTGGCTGAAATATAGCTTTAAATTCATTGCTTTTTCCGAAAATAAAGTTGTAGTATCCATCATAATGAGAGGGATTTCCAAAACCCGGAAAGGTCTATTTTCGGCTATATTAAACGGATAAAAAGGAAATGAAATACCTGCACGGAAACCTATATGTCTTAACAACTCCAATGTAGAATCATACTTTATCCCTGCCTTCCAAAATGGAAAACCTCTGCTGATAATAAAATGGAGATAATGAGTCCGAAACCTTTAGATTAAATCCTGTCTCTCAAGTTTGCTAATTCTCAGCCTAAAACTAAAGGATCAAATGCGGATTCGGGATCGCCATGCAAACCTACATCCTGTTGACCCAATAAATCCATTATCTGGACTCTTGCCTGCCATCGTTGATATAATTCTGGCGCTTATCCGAAAAATCCCTTTTTCGCTAGTAAAACCAGGTGGAGCGAACACCCCTGTCCGTTTCTGGCGGCGTGTCATAGAACGCATTGTTTCGTGACTGTAAATAAGATTTTATGCAGGAAATGACCCGAAATTTTATAAATAGAATTAAGAGGCCGTTTGATAAATGTTCGCAGGCGGTATTTAAAGCATCCAATTTGGCAGAACTATTCCAATAATCCCAATAATCAATATCGTGAGAAAGAGATACAGCAAAACGCTTTTTTTCTGCCCAGCTGATTTCTCTGATAAACTGGGGACAATAAGTTTCATAGTATAAAGCAACATTTGAGCAATAGACATCAACAACTGGTGTTTCTGTAAAATCCCAGCGGTATTGCAAGCTTGTTTATAGTCAATCCTGTCTTCTGTTTGCCCATAATAGGAAGCATATATATTCATGCCAGCAGGTTAAAAAATAAAACCCGCTGGCAATTATATCCTTACGAAAGAAACAGGTCTCTTCGGTAAAAGAAAAGATAGCTCCGCTACAGGAAAAGAGAAAGCGTAAACTCGCCCATTGCGGAACTTGCAAAAGTCCACTTTTTCCAGAGGGTATAATTCCTCTTTTTCAAAAAAATCTGCTGTTTCGGTCTGAAAGTATATTTTCAACGGATAATCAAATTTGTCTGTAATCCGTAATATAAATGCGTCTCTTCATAGTGCTTGCCATAAAAAAGGTTGGGTTCAAACGCAAAATATAACAATAGGTGCGGAGCACAACCCGCTTTTGTAAATACTTTTCAGGCAGATTCAGCAGAATATTTATATTGATAGCGTTCCAAAATTAGGCAATCCTTCTGTTTCGGTTTTGGTTCAATCTTTCTGTAACGGGAATCAGCAATATTTTTATTGTTTGAATTTCTTCACATAAGTGATTTCCATTCTCGCCAAATGTCAGCAGGAAAATCGGAAAGGGTTTCCTCGTTTTCCGGAATCACTACGCTGTTTAATTCCTGCTTCTTTTGCCGCTAAAAGTTTTTCGCCACCGATGGCTAAACCTTTCTTCTAAAGTAATTTCACCTGTCATTGCTATATCGTGCTGCACTTTTGTCCTGTAACAGTGAAGCTAAAGCAACAGTAAGAGTTAATCCTGCTGAAGGGCCCATCCTTGGGAACAGCTCCGGAAGGGAAATGAAATATGGACATTTAGTTCTAAAAAGCTTGGGAGAGATTATAAAAACGCTGTGATTGGCTTTCAGATAGCTAACTGCAATGCGTGCCGATTCTTTCATTACTTCACTCAAAAGTCCGGTTAAAATAATATTTCCTTCGGGTATACGGATTGTCTCACAGAAAAGGATTTCACTCCCCAAACCTGTCCAGGCAAGGCCCGTAGCTATCTAATTCTTCGGGTTCGCGATTTGCCATCTCCAAAGTCAATTTACGGGCACCTAAGCATTTAACAATATCCTCTGCTTTAATTGTCCATTTCTGTTGAGTTCCCATAGCTACTTCTTTAGCTATTTTACGGAAAATTGAACTGATTCGCCTTTGTAAATTTCGGACTCCGCTCGAACATAATAACGGAGCAATTTCTGTAGAGCTGATTTGGTGAAAGTAATTTTCACTTTTGTCAAACTGTTATTTTCCTTTTCCTTGGGAATCAAAAATGCTTGGCACCTAATTTTATCGTTTTTCAGATAACTGGTGAATTCAATTATCTCCATTCTGTCTCTAATGCCGGAGGAACTGTATCCAAAGAATTAGCAGTCGTAATAAAAATAGTACTTCAGATAGATCAAAAGGCAGGTTGATATAATTATCCATGCCGTTATTCTGTTCCGGATCAAGAATCAATAAAGCAGAAGCAATGGATCACTCTAAAATCCCTGCCTACTTTGTCTATTTCATCCAGCATAAAAACAGGATTGGCAGTTCCCTGACGCTTGATTTCCATTATTATTTTACCTGGCATAGCGCCAATATAGGTTCTGCGGTGACCGCGAATTTCAGCTTCATCATGAATTCCGCCTAAGGACATCCGTATAAACTTGCGGGAAAGAGCTCTGGCAACTGATTTGCCAATAGAGGTCTTTCCTGTTCCTGGAGGACCTACAAAACAAAGAATAGGTCCTTTTAAGTTCCCTTTCAATTTCTTTACGGCAATGAATTCCAGGATACGTTCTTTAGCTTCTTTCAAGCCGTAATGGTCTTTTTCCAGAATGCGTTCAATCTTTTTCAAATCCAAACGGTCTTTGCTATACTCTCTCCAAGGCAGATTAACAATCCAATCAAGATAATTTCTTACTACGCTGTATTCGCTGGAAACAGGTTGCATAGTGGCAAGACGCTCTAATTCTTCCAATGCAGTTTCTTTCACATAGTCCGGAAGGTTTTTCTGTTCAATAAGTACCTGCCATTTCATAATTTCTTTGCTAACTTCATCCGTTTCACCCAATTCTCTGCGAATAGCATCCATTTGTTCTCTCAAATAATAACGACGCTGGTCTTCACTCATTTCCAGCTGAATATTACTGCGGATATGATTTTCCACCTTCATTTGTTTAATCAGCTCCGCTAAACAATTGTTTAAATAACGGAAACGCTGTTTGAGGTCAATTGTCTCCAATATTTTTTGGCGGTCAGAAATAGGCAGGTCTATATTTCCGGCAATAATATCAGCCACTCTTCCTGCTTGTTTTATATTGCTAAGTCCGGTAATCATTTCCCGATTGATAATGTTGCTCTCCTGAGTAATTTTTTCCAGCAATTCCAAAGCCACAGTTTTGTATGCCTGAATTTCAGTATCCTCTCCAAATTGTTCCGGAATTGCTTCTATATCCACCATTATAAAGGGATTTTTTTGCACAATTTTTTGCAATTTAATGCGCGTAGAACCTTGGAGGAGCATACTGATTGAACCATCCTGATTACGAAGCATACGCAAAATAGTAACTGCAGTGCCAAAATGTGCTAATTCAGTTACTCCTGTATCGTCTTTTTCCTGATCAAGGAAAAAAGCCATCAATTTATCGTTAGCCAGTGCATAATCAATCACCAGCTTTGATTCTTCATCCGAAACTACCAATGGCATAAGCAGGTAGGGAAACATCACTACATTGCTCATATGCAGAACCGGTAAAGTTCGGGGTATTTTAGTCGTGTAATTCACTTCATCTCCTAATGATTTTTTACTTTTAGTGTTTGCGAAAAAGATACAAATTCACATTCATTCTTTTCAACTATATAATAATCAATTCACAGCAATAAGCAAATTTTAGAAATATCACCCCTGAACAGCGATGTAAAGAGCAGTTGCCAGCTTTACTAAATTTTCATCGGTGTCTTTCAAACTTTCCGATAATTTCCGGGCTATGTTTTTTCATCACACTATAGCCGGCTTGGTAATTATATTCAGCAAATTTATCAAAATCCGCCCAGAAAGTGTGGTGTATAATTCACAATCGCTGGTAGCAATAATATTTGCCATTAGTCCGTAACCTAACAATCCATTCTCTCCAAAAAGTAGGAAGGGAATCGGCACTTAGCTTTGCCAAAACCTTTTCCGTTAAGAGCTGATCTTCGTCAAAGCCCTTTACAAGGTCTTTAGTAACCTGCACAATTCCTTTCACCAGGATATAAATCTGATCGCCTTCGGTATTTTCTTTGATAATTACCGTACCTTTATTAACGAGTAACTGCTTAAAACGGGGTTGCAAATAAGCTAAAGCTTCGGAATTGACATCATAAAATAAAGGTATTTTTGCCAGTGTTTCCAGTTCTATCATAATAAGTCCTTTTAAATCATCAGGATGGCATAATCATTTTTTTGCAGTTGAACATCCTTCTCGGGTTTCCAGCGAATGTTGCTTTTTTCTTCGCGAATTTTCTTTTGGGACTTGGTTAGCGCATATTGAATAAATTGATCAATTCCACTAATATCTTCCGTAAAAATAGAGGAAAGTTCCAGTTCCGGTTCTTTGGTTAATAATCCTAAAAGTAAATAACCGCATTCCCGATAATAATAATCGGATAAGTCACCAAAACTTTTTCCGATAAAATCGGAAGGAATTTTCTGCGTCTGCAGATGATTTTGTTTATCCTGAACCAGCTGGCAAAACACAGCCAAATAATTATTATCAGCTATGCTATTCGCCAAAATGTAACCCCCAATATCATCCCAGATAATAATATTCCGAATTCCCAAACGCTGAAGCATAGAACGATTTTCTGGATTCACCAGCTGTACGGTTATCTTATCATTTTTGGTTAAATAATGAACTGCATTTGCCACAATAATACTGTGGTCATCAGCAACAGAAGGGTCTAACTGTTCATCAGCCAAAATAATAACCTGGGCAGATGTGTCCACCGAAGCTCGTTTTAAGGTCTCTTCCTGAATTGCGTCACCCCTAACGAATTTCAGGGATAATGTAGGAAAGCGTGATTCCAACCGCTCAAAAAAATCCGGCGTGGCATTGATAACAATACAAATATCCATTTCGGAGACCTGTTTTTCCAAAAGTGCTTTCAGAAAAAACTCGGCAGTATTATTCCAGCCACAAATCACGATATGATTATGTGTTCTTATCGTTTTCAAACCCTTAGCTCCTTTCAGCCGGTCTTCTACAAAAAGAGAAGCAACCAGACCGGTAAAAAATGATAATGAAGAATAACCTACTATAATCAATATAATGCCTACCAACCGACCTTGAAAAGTGACAGGATATTTATCTCCATAACCTACTGTGGCTATAGAAACAATTGCCCACCAGATTCCATCCCAGAATGATTTTATGGTATTTTCCTGAGTTCCTTTCTGCTCAAAAGCCCAAGCCAGCAAAGCCGAAATTAAAAGCAGAATAGCTATAAAGGAACAAACCCATAAAAAACGGATAAATAATTTTTGATCCTCACCGCGAATAGACAAGCGGTCTGAAATTTTCCGAAAGGGATGCAGGAACAGCTTCATTTTTTATACGATAATCAGGAACCAAACCATATTCAGAATGCCGAATAACAGATTGAGCCCGGCACAAATAAGTAACATCGGTTTATAAACATAACGCTTGAAATAGCCATAGAAAAAATCCACACTGAACTGAATGTCAAATTCATCAATCCGATGTTCAATTTGCAGCTGTTCCACTAATCTGGGAACTGTTTTTCTTAAAATGCTTTCTGCTATTGCGGTAAAGGCATCCACAATTTTGTTTCTAACCAACAGCTTTAACTTTGCAGGTAAAAAACGCCATTCATCTATAAAGCTTGTTTTTTCCCACAAATACTGACGCACCTTTTTTATCCAACCGTAAAGATAGCCGTCTTTTAGGTAAGGATGAGCTGCTTGATCAAGATAATCGTGTAAAATTGAACGCACTTTGTCAAACAGCCAATCCCTTTTGGCAACAAAGAAACCTGGAGTTAACGGAATCTTTTTCCCAAATAGATATACCTTGCTTTGCGATTGAACAACAGCCAATTCAAAAGAAGCACCAGAAGCGTTCCTGTACAGTGTTCCAAGATAAAAGTGAGTGACTTTAAGAAAATCATTTAAAAACCTCCTCCACCTCCCCCACCACCTGAACGTCCACCTCCAAAACCTCCAAAACCTCCAAAACCGCCAAAACCGCCACTTCCGCTACTCCAAGAACCGCTATTTCCTCCACCTCCACGTCCTCCAAAAATACTCATCCAAAAAAGCCATTCCAAAATTCTGCCACGAGTAGCTATAATTAAAATAATAAAAAGAATGAGAAAAGCAAGCAAACCTACACCGCCTGAACTTTCTTTCTTCTTTTGTGAATATTCCGAAACGCCGGTTAAAGTAATTCCTTTTTCTTTGGCAATAGTGGAAAGCAACATTAGCGAGCCCTGAATAAAGGCATCATCCCATTTTTCGTTACCCTTGGTGAGGTAGCTTTTCATTGTTTGATAAACCTCACTGATATAGGCATCGGTTAAATATCCTTCCGAGCCGTAGCCAACTTCAAAACGCAATTTTCTTTCTTTAAGAGCTAAAAGAACTAAAACACCTTCATCCCGTTTACTTCCTATTCCCCATTGTTCATAAAGTTTAACCCCGAAATCCACAATATCTTCTCCTCCGATATCAGGAAGAGTAACAATTACAAAATCCACATCTGTCTTTTCTCGCAGTTCAATTGCCCAGTCATTAATTTTATTGCGGGTTTCTGAACCAAGATATTGGCAAAGTCATTTACAAAGCCAACCGGTTCAGGCACAATAACGCTATACTGTAATACTGAAACAAAAAAGAAACAATACAACGAAGAACCGTTTAGATCTCATTTTAATATGCCCCATTTCGTTCTTTTGTTTTAAATATCACGGTTGTTTTCCTGCGGTTTAATTTCAATCGGCACTCTTTCTACAATTTCCAGTCCGTAACCGCTTAAACCCACAATCTTTTTCGGATTATTAGTCATCAACCGCATTTCCCTTTAATTCCCAAACTTTCAGCATTTGAGCTCCAATTCCATAATCTCTTAAATCGGGAGGAAAACCAAGCTTGATATTTGCTTGAACAGTATCTTCGCCTTCATCCTGAAGATGGTATGCTTTAATTTTATTCAGCAAGCCAATACCCTTCCTTTCCTGACGCAGATACAAAATCACACCTTCTTCTTCAGAAATCATTTGAAAGGCACGAGCCAATTGTTCTCCGCAATCACAACGCAAACTGAATAAAGCATCTCCGGTTAAGCATTCGGAATGCACTCTTACCAAAATAGCTGTTCTTCCGGGTTTATTTTACCCATCACTAAAGCCAGATGATATTCATCTGAAATACTGATATAAGTTATAATTTCAAATTGACCATACTTTGTCGGTAACTGTGCTTTAGAAACAGGGATGGACAAGGCGTTTCTTTTCTCCGCCAATGAATTAACGCTTCAATCGTAATAATTTTTAAGTTATGCTTTTCAGCAAAAGGTATCAAATCATCCAAACGAGCCATTTCTCCATCTTCGCGAATAATTTCACAAATAGCTCCCACAGGACTTAAACCGGCAAGTTTAGCAATCTACAGAGCTGCTTCAGTATGACCCGCTCTTCTTAAGACCCCACCCCTTTCTGCAATTAAAGGAAAGATATGACCCTTGGACGCATAAACATAGATGGCCAGCATTCGGGTCTGCCAATGCCTTAATTGTTTTTGCTCTTTCAACAGCAGAAATCCCGGTAGTCGTGCCTTCAATAACATCTATAGACACAGCGAACTTAGCAAGCCTTGACGATCACTACTCTTATTGGTCATTAAAGGAATATCCAAACGCTTACAATTTCTAAATCCAAAGGAGCACAGAGTAGACCTTCTTTTTACCTCTATTGATCATAAATTTACCTTTCCGGAGTAATCTTATCTGCAGCCACAAAGTCACCTTCATTTTTCTGTTTTCATCATCTACAACGATTAGCATATCACCCTTTACGGATGATTTCTATTGCTTCTTCAATAGTGGCGAAAATTGTTCTCCAATTCCTGTTCTGTATTAGCCATTGTTTATTTCCTCATTCAAAATCAGATTAAGATCATGGGTATCTGTGTCAATACTAAAATAATTATCCAAATCCAGTTAACAGTATAATCAAATCTTCCGGTAAAGGAGCTGAAACACTTATTGGATAAGCGGTTATAGGATGAATAAATTCCAGTTTCCAGGAATGTAATGCCTGCCTGTGTAAATGGTTTATCAGCAGTTCTGTAACTTTTTTTTTCATATTTTGCGGCACCAGGGATTGCACATAGCGTCTGCTATTATATAATAAGTCCCCTAAAATAGGATAACGGATATGGGCAAAATGCACTCTAATCTGATGCATTCTTCCTGTTGCCGGATTTATTTGCACTAAGGCAAAATAGTGCCAGGTCTTTATTGTTTCATAATGAGTGAAAGCATATCGTCCTTCATTGGCAACACAGATAGTTCTGGGATTTTTATTACTGCGTGCAAGATAGGTCTCTATTTCTCCTTTTTCGGGCTCGGGAATCCCTGTAGTAATAGCAAAATAGGTCTTTTTAATCTCTCTTCTGGCAAACATATCGGAAAGCTTTGCCTGGGTAAGATCATTTTTAGCTATTATAATCAGTCCCGAAGTACCTCTATCCAAGCGATGAACAATTCCCGGACGGTTAAATTCTTTTCCGCTGGAAAGGTTTTCTCCAAAGCGATAAAGAATGGCATTCACCAAAGTGCCTTCGGGATTTCCAAAACCTGGATGCACAATCATTCCTGCTTTTTTATTGATAATAGCGAGGTGTTCATCTTCATAAACCACATCCAAGGGTATATCTTGAGGCAAAACATTCATCGGTTCCGGCTCGGGAAGATTGATAATAACTTCGTCTCCTTCCTTAAGAAGATAGCTTTTTTTTACGGGAGTAAGATTAACCAAAACACGCTCTTCTTCTATGAGGTGTTCAATAAAAGTGCGGGAATAAAGTTCCTGTATCTTCAATTCCGCCAGAAACTTATCCAAGCGTTGCATTTCCTGTAAAGTATAGATTACCTTCAGTTTATCTTTCATTATCATAAAATTCCAGCACATAAACAGCGCCGGTAGAAAGACCTTTTCTGTTTCTCACTATGGAACCATTAATTTTAACCTTGCCCAAATACACTACATCTTCAACAATTATATCGTAAATATTATTGCCATAGCGCAGGGAATCTAAGATAACGGAAAAAATGCGGTTATGGTAATCGTTTTTCCAAATCAATTCATTCAAATTTACCGTTTCTGAAATCATCGGAAAGCGTTTTCTGAGGGGTTCATTACAGTAGACAACATCACCATTAGCTCCGGTAATTAAAATACTTTGTGGCAAAAGGTTAATCAAAAGCTGGATACGTTGATGGTGTTCAAATATTTTATCTGCCTTTGCCTGATCAAAACGGATAATAATTCCCAGCATTTTATCCAGAGCATAAATCAATTCCTGAAAATCCTTATCCTGGTCATAAATAGAGCTATCAATATCAATCTGATAGTTGCCATTGGAAATTTCTTCTATCAGCTGTTCCACTTCACGAATTGCTTTATGCAGACGGAAAGGTATATAGTTGTAAAGAATTACGATATACACAAAAATGATAAAGACGAAGATAATCACAATTGAATGAATATCGTTAGCAAGAGTTGTTAAGTCCTGTGCCCGAGCTACAGAAAAAAGCAGGGCAAGAGTTTGTAACACTATGATGCCAAAGAGAATGGCAATCAAAATATGGTATCGTGCTTTAAAAGAGCGTTTCATTGTTTCTCAATCCTTCTTAACGGCTGTTTCATAGATCAGTTTATCTATATTGCCTTTTGGTCCTAATAAAATTAAAACATCGCCTTCGTTGATAATATCATTGGCTCCAGGCATATCATTCAGCCGTTTTTCTATTACATTTTGACCGTCTTCCGTAACAGAGAGATAGTTGTATTTGATAGCTATAACATTTACCCCGCGTTTTGTGGGAAGGGCAAGTTCCTGTAACGGCTTACCTACAAATTCTTTAGGAGCAACCATTTCCACTACAATATGACCGCTGGAGAGATTGATATAGTCCAAAACATTACGGGAAATCAAGGTTTTAGCCAGCTGGTTGCCAACTATTTCTTCCGGCAATAAAGTATGTTGCACTCCGAGTATTTTCAGAATTCTACCATGGAGTTCCGATTCAATTTTAGCATAAATTATCCCTACCCCGATTTTTTTTAAAATTTCAGGATTGCAGCATTGAGAATGCATTCTTCAATATTGCTTCCAATTCCAATAATAACGACATCTGCTTCATTCAGATTTTGCGATCTTAAAGCTGCTTCATCGGTACTATCCATACAGACGGCAGAAGTAACTATGGAACTGATTTCATTTACTAAATCCTGATCTTTATCAATGGCAATTACTTCCATACCGTTTTTTCTGTCAAGATTTTGGCAACAGTCATTCCGAACCGGCCTAATCCAATTACTGCATATCTTGCCATATTTTTCTCCTTATTTCAAGTAGGTTAATCTAACCGATGGAAATTCTTTCTTCCGCATAAGATATATGGGGTTGTCTTTTGCGAATAGAAATGGCATATACCAGGGTTAGAGGTCCGATTCTTCCAATATACATTAGTAAAGTTATCAGCAGTTTACCCGCATAAGATAACTGTGATGTTATTCCCAAACTTAAGCCAACTGTTCCAAAAGCGGAAAATGCCTCAAAAAGTATTTTCTCAAAAGGAAACGGCTCAATGAGCATCAGAATAAAAATAATCGTTAAAATAATCGCCAAAGCTAATGTTGCCAAAGTTGTTGCTTCTCTGGCATTAGCAAGAGATATTTTGCGCTTGAAAACTACCAGATCCCTTTTTCCGGTAAGCATAGAAAGAACAGAAAGCATTAAAGTGGAAAAAGTTGTGGTCTTTATTCCTCCTCCTGTAGAACCTGGAGAAGCCCCAATAAACATCAATAAAACAGTTAACAATACAGACGCGGAACTGTATGAACCAATTTTAATCGTGTTAAAGCCAGCTGTCCTTGCAGTTACGGATTGAAACCAGGAACTTAAAACCCTGCCAGCAACCGAAAAACCTTTCATTGAATTGTTATATTCACCTATATAAAGCCCCAAAAAACCTGTAACTATCAATATTGCGGTAGTGGAAAGAACAATTTTGGAATGCAAAGCTAACTTACGAACCCTCCTGGAAGAAAAGAAATAATGATAAATATCTATCAGGACGGCAAAACCCAATCCGCCTAAAATAATCAGAAAAGAAAAACTAAAAATTACCAAAGGAGACCCTACAAAACCGGCAAGATTATTACTCCACAAAGAAAAACCCGCATTACAAAAAGCCGATATAGAATGAAACAAAGAATAATATATCGCTTGACCCGCAGGCATTAGTTTAGCAAAAGAGGTAAAAAGAAACAAGGCACCTATTATTTCTATTATCAAAGTAACCAACACAGTACTTCTAAGTAATTTCAGAACATCAATTACAGGGGTCTTACCTACAACATTATGCATCAAGTTTGTTACATTTAAAGAAATTCTTTGCCCCAGCATTAAAGCAAAGGCAGTAGATATAGTCATAATTCCTAAACCGCCAACTTGAATTAAGAGTAAGATTACGATTTGACCAAACAAAGAATAATAAGTTCCTGTATCTACAACTATCAAACCCGTAACACAAGTGGCAGATGTGGCTGTAAACAAAGCATCTACAAAGTTTGTAATATAACCCTCAGTAGAAGAAGCAGGTAACATCAGCAAAATTGTTCCAATTAAAATAACACCTGCAAAACTGAACATCAAAGAAACAGGAGGATTCCTCATCAGCAATTTGTATATTTTACCCTCAAAAGCTCTGAATAAAATAAACTGGACGATAAACCAGGTCTGCCGGATTAAAAGGAAAAAGATTACAAACTTTGCCTGATAGGTGAGCAGTAATGAACTCAAAATCAACATCACCAAATCAAAATAAACAACCGTTTTGTTTTCTTTTTACCTCCTGAAAGCACTCCTGAAAGAATCGGGGCACTAATAGAACTAAATTTGCCAGAGCAGTTATAAACTCAATAGTCGAATAGGAACTGGTGTAATATTCAAATATGGGCTCCAGAAAAAGAACGAAAAAACTCCAAAAAGCCAGTATATAGGCAATTAGTTCAATGTGTTTAAAAGTTCCTGATTTCTTCTCTGCGGGCATTTTAGTTTATTTTGTTACCTTATTTTCAGGTCGTTTATTATTTCCTGTTGAATCTCTTCAATTGATTTGCGGGCAGATATTTCTTTCAGCAAACCCTTTTCTGCAAAAAATTCCTTCAACGCGAAGGTCTGTTCATAAAATGCCTTAACTCGTTCCCGAATTGCTTCTCCGGAATCATCCGTGCGCTGAACTAAAGGGGAACCGCATTTATCACAAATCCCTTCCTGCTTTGGTTTTTTGCTTAAAATATTATAGGTCTCGCCACAAGAACTGCAAAGACGGCGGGCTTCAATGCGGGCAATTGCTTCTTCTTCGCTTAGTTCCAAATAATAAACTCTTCTCACATTATAATTTTTTAACAGATATTCCGCCTGTGCCAAAGTGCGGGGAAAACCGTCAAAAACTACACCAGCACAATCAGCTGTTAAAGAAGCATTTACAATTTCAAATACCAGTTCGTCCTGAACCAGTTCACCTTTGGCAATAATTGCCTGCACTTTTTTCCCGAGTTCCGTTTGTTTATGAACTTCTTCCCGGAATAAATCGCCAATATTAATATGTTGAAATCCGGTTCTTTCTGCCAGAAGTTCCGCTTGAGTTCCTTTTCCACTTCCCTGGATTCCCAAAAAGACGATTACATCTAACATTTTTTACCTCATTTTTTACAAAAAAAAGCAATTACATTCTTCTGTCAAGCGAAATGAAAAATAGCAAGAGGTTAAGGGGGCAAGAGGACAAGAAAACAAGAGGACAAGAGGGTTTTTACTAAATATTTTCACTTGTCTTCCAGGAAAATACTCCCCCAGAACTAATTCACTTACAACCGAACTTATATCGGTTTACAAATTGAAATATTTTGATTTATAATAGAATAAACCCTCGTAATTTGTACAAACCTATAATGCATACTTACATAAACAATTAGCCAAAAATATCATCTCTTCTAATAGCATGGCTTACCCATTGCTTACCCATTACGGATGGCATTAGCATGGGTGAGCAATGCTAAAGCAATGCGCTTAGAAAAAAATGAGTTGTTCATTTTAAATAAATATAAGTAATCAGATAATTTCAATCTTGGGAAAGCTATAGATAAAAATACTCTTAAGGATTGCAATTATCTACTCATTTTTTGAATGATAAACCATTTGTCATTCTTGCGCAAGCAGTGAATCCACACAAGATAAATAATATCTATGCGTTTTCCTCCGATATTTTATAAAAAACGATTTCAACCCGATAAAAGGGGAGAAAAAACCCACTCAACTACACTTCTATGAAGAAAAAAGTTCCGTAGGAACGACAGATACTAACAACGGGTTTCAACCCGGTGATAAGCAATCAGAGAGTCATTCCCTTTTCCAAGAAAGAGTTCCGTAGGAACGACAGATACTAACAACGGTTTTAACCCGAGGATTGTGGATAGCTTTAGATAGCTTATTTTCTTTTTGAGAATGAGTTCGTAGGAACGACAGATATTGTAGAAGGGTTTTAACCAGGCGAAAAATATAGCTACTCAAGGAAAAAAGTTCCGGGAATAACGACAGAATTATGATTTTCTCTGATAAATTTTCATTTTTTCTAGCCAATGACTTCTTCTCTACATAAGTCCTATCTATTTTATTGTATCTTTACCTGCTGGATCTTTTGCTTTTTCCTCCTTGTTGCTTTGTGCGGGTTGAACCCGCTATTAGTATCTGTCGTTCCTAGCGGAACTTTTTATTATAGTGGTAAGGTTTCACTCATTTTCACCGGGTTCAAAACCCGTTGTTAGCATTCGGGCTATCCCTAACGGGATTTTTTTTTAGTTTTTAACAAGTGGTTTCAACCTGGTGATCAGGATAGCTTTAGATAGCTTATTTCTTTTTTGAGAATGGAGTTCCGTAGAAATAATACAGTAGCACTCCTTTCATAGTAGATATTGTAAATTGATTTAGCAGTTTCTAATTCCGTATAAATAACTGACATTTATTTTTCAGAGTTTTATTAATTCTTTGCAAAGAAAGAAGTTGACAACCCATTTGTCCTCAACTGCCTTGTTTGGGATAAACCGTTACTTTGCCTTAATGAATTTTTAAGACATAACTTTTCCACTGGAAACTAATATTAGATACTGTGAAAATATCTTGTTTACACAAAATGCCTATTTCAGCAAAAGTGCTTTAACGGTTTTACTATAATCGGGTGCGGAAAGCCGGATAAAATAAACTCCCGAGGCAAGGTCTTGGTTCTTTTCGTCCTTTGCAAAGAAATGAAATTGCTGTTCTCCCCTGTTATAGACGGAATTTATAAGGGTTTTCACTTTACGTCCTTTGAGGTCATATAATTCTATTACAACCGGGGTGTTATCCCTATAAATGCTGAAAGAAATAGTTGTTTCTGGATTGAAAGGATTGGGATAAATTCCTTTCAGGGAGGTAGAAATATGAGGTGTTTGAGGATCTTCAACCGCGTTGCCTTCCAAATTAAAATCTTCAGTAGTAACAATTCCCGCCGTAATGTTCACTTGTCTGGTAACTGTATTCAATCCGGGATAGGAAGCTGTGATATTATGCAAACCACTGCTCAATAATAAGGAATAAGTTCCTGCGGAAGAGGTGTAAGTAGTTTGGCTGCCGTCAGCCGTAACAGTTGCTCCAATTACTAAATCAGTTCCATTTCTCACGGTTCCCCTTAAAAAACCTGTATTGGGAGGTCGCATAATAAATCCCGTTTGAGGAAACTGATAAGAATCAAAAGCATAAAGTGGAGGTGCTCCCGGATCGTGTTCCTGCTGGTCACTATAAATGTATTTTGTGCGTTGCATTGCGCCTGATTGCATCCGGAATACATTATTGGCATTAAAAACATTATAATCAAAAGGACGCTGAACCATCAAAACAAGATTTTGACCTTGATAATTGTAAGTTGGATAAAGCGGGAAAATTATTTCATTCTGTGCCCGTGAAAGGACATTGTTCCGGTAATAAACCATTGCCAGATTAGAAGATGGTATCCAGGTTAAAGGCAAATTGACGAGGTCTGTTTCACCCAGCCAGATAATAACAGGTTTATCATTAATATTTTCAATAAAATTATTGTAAAATATCAGGTGCGTTATAATCCCCGTTGTATCTATTTCCTGGAGCATTAAATAAGGGTTTCAAATAAGCTGGTGTGATAACTGAAATCCAAAGGCAGATTACCGCTCAGATTACCTATTCCTATGGTTAAGGAGAAAAATCCGGCTTCAAAAGCTGTAACATTTATGTGAGGAGATTGATTATTGGTAAGATCCTGATCACCATTCAACACAACTTCGGCAAAAATATCATAAGTGCCAGGAGTTGTTGGAACCCACATTAATGTTTGAATAAGAGTTTGTCCTGCTGAAACAGGATTTCCAAAGGCAGTAGCTAAAAGTTCTCCATCCCCTTTTTTGAGGTTAACAATGTAATTATCCTGATCTTCATAGCCATAGTTATTAATCTTCACCTGAACCTGCTCCGTAGCACCTAAAGTAACAACTTTATCAGAAATAACTTGCGAACAGGAAAGGTCGCTGGCAATGCTTTGAGCCGTGTAAGTAATTCTTATTTTAGGATATTGACCATTAAGAACAAAACCGCTTGCAGGCGGATTAGCAGGATCTAATAA
>JAXGIH010000003.1:0-45271 GCA_040770845.1 Cloacimonas sp. (SeqCode) | reverse complement strand
TTTAAGCTGGAGCAAAGAAGAAGTAGACGAAAAGTTACGCGAAATTATGAAAAACATTCATCAGGCATGTGTTGATAGTGGCAAAGAACCTGATGGCTATGTAAATTATGTTAAGGGAGCCAATATTGCCGGCTTCTTGAAAGTAGCCAATGCTATGTGTGACCAAGGTATAGTGTAAGAAAAAACCCCTTAATCTCTCTAATATACACAAAGCCCGTTACGATTATTGCGTAACGGGCTTTTTTAGGTTATCGGGTAAAGAGGAAAACATATTAAGTGAAAAAGGGGACAATGTGAAATGAAGAAACAAATATCATTGCAAACAAATATCTTCCAAACCTTAAAAACCTCAAGACCTTATTGTTAAGAAAATTTAACCAAAACCCGGCTGTTTTTACTTGCTCAAAATCAGTTATATTATTTAAAGGTTTTATATGGATGCAAAAGGTAAAAAGATATTCGTAGTTGAGGATGAAACAGACATTCTGGAACTCATCAGAATGAAACTGGAGAGTGCAGGATTTGTTACAAAGGGTTTTAAAACAGCCCTACCAATGCTCAATTTGCTTAAAATTGAACATCCTGACCTGATTATTCTGGATTTGATGTTGCCGGATTTAGATGGTATGGAGGTTTGTTTGAGAATAAAAAAAGATAAAACAACCTCCGCAATTCCTATTTTGATGTTAACAGCAAGAACGGACCTGGAAGATAAAATCAAGGGCTTGGAATACGGAGCCGATGATTATGTAACCAAACCCTTTGAAGGTAGAGAACTTATTGCCAGAATTAAAGCAATTTTACGACGGAGTGAGTGGGAAAACGGCAAAAATGCGTTAGCCATTACTGAAAATTTTATTATAGATTTTAATCACTATGAGGTGTGGATAGAAGGTAAGCGGATAGACCTTACTTTAACGGAATTTAAAATCCTGCAGTTACTTACTAAAAGACCCGGGTGGGTTTATAACCGCAGTCAGATTTTGGATTATCTTTGGGGGAACGATAAGATTGTGATTGAACGCACTATTGATGTTCACATTCGCAATTTAAGAGAAAAACTGGGTGCTTATGCCTACCTGATTAGAAACATCAGAGGTGTGGGTTATCAATTTCTCTGTGAGGAAGAAAATGGCCGGAAAGAAGAATAGCATAGCTCTTTTACTTTCTTTCTCTTTTGTTCTATTGATAGGATTGATGCTGATACTGCTGTTAATTCAAATCCCAATTTGGCTTTTATTAATTATATCTCTTATTATTGCCGCATTACTTACGGTGAATATGATTCGCATCCTGCATCAGCAATTTGAGCAAATATCGCAAACCGCAGTGCAAATTGCGAACGGAAACCATTCTTTACGCATTCCCGAATTGGAGACAAAAGAATTTTGCGCTTTGGGCAAAGACCTGAATTTTATGCTGGAAAAATTGGACAAAACAATTTACCATTTAGCTGTCCACCGTGAAGAACTGCGTTTAGTGCTTAGTTCCATTGATGATATTTTGTGGTCTCAAAGTTCCGAAGGCAAACTGGAATGGGCAAATGAGCCCTTTCAAAAACTCTTTGGTAATATTGGAAAAAAGGACAATGTATTCTATACTGATATAATCAGAGACCCCTATCTGCTGTCTATTATCAAGGATTGCGGAAGTAGCAAAGATAAGCTGATGAAAGAAATAGTTATGGATAATCATAATTATTTGCTTTCCGCTTCGCACAATGACCAGGCAAAACGCTGCATATTCATTCTTCAAAATATAGATGAAATAAAGCAAGCAGAACAGATGAAAAAGGATTTTATCGTTAATCTGGCTCACGAACTAAGAACTCCTTTAACTGCTATCAGCGGTTTTGCGGAAGCTATGGAAGATAATATCAATGAGACAAATACAAGATACTTAAAAATAATCCAAAATCACACTCAGCGCCTAATTCATCTAATTAGCGATTTGGAACAGCTGATTCGCCTGGAAAGAACCGCTGCCATTGAACTTCAAGTAATTAACTTAGCCACCTTTTTCGCTAATATTGCCTTTATCATTAGTCCGATGGTGGAAGAGAAAGGCCTTTACCTGAAAATTGAGCTGGATGAAGATTTGCCATATCTCACTTGTGACCCTTTCAAACTGGAACAGGTTTTCATCAATTTAGTCCAAAATTCTTTGCGTTATACAATCACGGGTGGAATCACCATCCGCAGCCAAAAGCTAAAAAATGAAGCCCTTTTTGAGGTTTGCGATACCGGCACAGGTATAGATAACATCCATTTACCTCGTATTTTTGAACGCTTTTATGTAGCAGACCCCGCCAGAAATAAAACCCAAAGTGGAACAGGATTGGGCTTGGCAATTGTAAAACATATAGTTCAATTACATCAAGGCAGTATAACCGTGCAGAGTGAACTCGGCAAAGGCAGCGTTTTTTCTGTCTTCTTACCCCTTTTACAAGCACCAGAGACCCATTGATTTGGATAACAAAAAGAACAATGAACTAATTACCGAATATGGCAATTTTGCTTACGGAATTGCTAAATTATATCGCAACAAAGGATTGGACTGGGAAGACCTGAAACAGGAAGCCATCTTGGGTCTGCTGAAAGCCGGAGAACATTATGATCCGGATAAAAATGTGCAATTCACTACTTATGCAACTTACTGGATTAAAAAACAAATACTGGCTGCGCTAAAAAGCAATTCATTCTCTTATACTGAAGAAATAAAGGAAAATATAGGAGCAGACAATTTGCCGGATAAAATAACCGATACAAATAGCAGTAATTACGAACCTGCGTATGTACCCATTTCCCCAAATAGTATCGGTTTTGATTTCCCTGAAGTTATGCCGGCTTTGGAAAGAACAATTCTTCAGCTATCTTTCGGGGAAGGAAAATCTTTGAAGGAAATTGCCCACATTTTGCAGATGAGCGTTGAACGCGTTACACAGCAAAAGAGAAAAGCGTTGCGTCGCCTGCTAAAAAAACACTACCCTCAAGATTAATACTTGCTTTCTTTGCCATCTAATATTCCTCTATCATTTCAGTAACGACTCCCTAACTTTGTTAGAGAAGTGTTAGAGAAGTGTTAGAGAAGTGTTACAGGGTCGAGCAAGAACTGGCTAGAATCAGTAAGTTAGACATTAATAACTTATATTGGAATAAGACAGTTGAAAAAATAACCTGGCAAAAAATTATGATTTTTCAGTAAGTTAGGTAGCGATAAATTCTTGTTTTACCAGCACCATAGGACAAAGTCATATTCCTTTATTTAGTTAGCAAAACGGAATATGGGAACCAATTTTGACAGATTGGCTTTACCATAATTATTTAGATATTTTATTTATATTATGCTTAATAACCTTTCCTTGCGCGAGAAAAATGAAATATCTTCTGCTATATTGGTAGAGAGGTCGCCAATTCTTTCCAGATTTTTAGCTATACGCAAAATATGTAGATATAGATCGGTTTGTAATGGATTTTCCCGGATCAAGCTTTACTGGAATATGCTTGTAAATATTACGATTATATTCATCAACGATATTATCAGCATCACAAGCCTGTCGTGAAAGTTCATAGTCCTCTCTGGTAAAAGCATAAAAGGAACATCTTTTAACATTTTTAAAGCTAGCTCTTTCATAGAAAGAGTTCTGGAATTAACTTTAAGACAGGATTTCCGGTTAGTTGAACGCTTTCGGCAATATTAACTGCCTGATCCGCCCAAGCGTTCCAAATCGTTATTTATTTTATAAATCATCAGAATTTGACGCAGGTCTTTTGCTTCCGGCTGATATAACGCAATCACCGTCATACATTTCTCGTCCAATTCAATTTCAATTTGATTTACTCTCGTTTCAAAAGTATTCACTTCTTCCAGAAAAGCGGTTCCAAAATTGGCAAGTCCATCCATAGCCAAAAGAATCATTTTTTCCACCAATCCCGCTTCTGCCATCAATAATTGTTTTAGTTCCGAGATTCTTTCTATAAGCATATTTTCTCCTTATTTTAGCAATTACCCGAAAATACCCGTTAAATAGGATTCGGTTCTTTTATCTGCTGGCACGGTAAAAACTTTTTCCGTGGGTCCGAATTCCACTAATTCTCCTAAATACATAAAAGCGGTATAATTGGAAATTCTACCCGCTTGAGCAATATTATGAGTTACAATTAAAATGCAAACACTTTTTTTCAATTCCAAACACAGTTCTTCAATTTTTGAGGTTGACTGAGGGTCTAAAGCGGAAGTCGGTTCATCCAGCAAAAGAACTTCAGGTCTATTTGCCAATGCTCTGGCAATACATAAACGCTGTTGCTGTCCTCCGGAAAGAGCCATAGCCGGACTATGCAAACGGTCTTTAACTTCCTCCCAAAGCCAAGCAGCTTTCAATGCTTGTTCAACTCTCTCATTAATTTCGTCTTTATGATATTTACCTTGAATCTGTAAACCATAGGCAACATTTTTGTAAATGCTCTTAGGAAAGGGATTAGGTTTTTGAAAAACCATTCCAATTCTGGAGCGAATTTCAGTTACATCCATTTTGGAAGTATAAATATCATCATCTAAAAGCTTTACTTTTCCTTCAATATGGGTATCCTGTATAAGATCATTCATCCGGTTAAAACAGCGCAGTAAAGTAGATTTCCCGCAGCCGGAAGGTCCTATCACGGCAGTAATATTCTTGTCTAATACATTAAGGTTAACATATTTAAGCACATAGTTCCTACCAAACCATAGGTTTAAATTTTCAGTTGATAGAATGTTATTTACCATTTTCTTTTTCTCCTGATAGATGAACGAATAATAACTGCCGCGGCGCTAACACCTAAAACCAGCAATAATAAAACAACTGCTGTCCCGTAAGCAATGGGCACCTGTGTTTCCGGATGAGTTCCTTCCGTCATTAAAGCATAAATATGATAAGGTAAAGCCATAACTTCATCTTTTAAACCCTTAGGTAAACGCCGCGTATAAAAAGTAGCTGCAGTAAACATAATAGGAGCCGTTTCTCCTGCAACTCTCCCAATACAAACGATAACTCCTGTTAAAATATTGGGCAAGGCAGTAGGTAAAACAATTTTCGTGATTGTTTGCCTTTTCGTTGCACCCAAAGCTAAAGATGCTTCATAAAAATCAAAAGGAACACTTTTAATGGCTTCTATACAGGAATTGATAAATAAAGGTAATGCCAGGATGGCTAAAGTTAAAGCTCCGGAAATTAGCGAAACATTCATTGCAAAAAAGTTGACAAAAATAGCCATTCCAAAAAGGCCAAAAATAATGGAAGGAGTTCCAGCCAATGTATCAATGGCTATCTGAACCACTTTCAACAACCACTTTGGTTTACCATAATTAGTTAAAAATATAGCTGTTAAAATCCCCAACGGAATTACTATGCTGATGGAAATAACGGTAAGCCAAAAAGTCCCTACTAATGCAGGAAAAATACCTCCTTCCTGCATACAGTTTCGGGGAGCAGTAAATAAAAATTCCCAGCTTAAAACCTTGCCGCTAAAGAAAATATCCTAACTAAAAAGATACATAAAGCCAAAATAGTAATCCCTACCAATATACGTAAGAACACCATTTCCGCAAAAATTCAAGACCTTCCTGTTCTTCATTTTTTATCCCTTTTAGCGATAAAATATTCGGTAATCAGGTTAATTACGAAAGTGATTACAAAAAGCAATATCGCCAAAGCATAGAGTGATTGATAATGTAAACTGCCCATAACCGTCTCCCCCATTTCTGCTAGCATATTGTTGAAGTTAAGGGTCTTACTGAATCAAAAATGCTTTTAGGAATTTGAGCACTGCCTCCTGCCACCATTAAAACCACCATCGTTTCTCCAATGGCTCTACCCAAACCAAGTAAAATACTGCCAATTATCCCTCTTTGTACGGGAATGATAACCCGGAAAATACATTCCATTTTCGTTGAACCCAAAGCTAAAGCCGGCTTCTCTTATGGATTTGGGAACATTAGAAAGAGCATCTTCACTCATACTGGCAATTATGGGAACAATCATCAGCCCTAAAATAAGTGAAGCAGTAAATATATTCAGTCCCGTATCTAAATTCAACCAATTTCTGATAAGTGGTGCTATTGCGGACATTCCAAAAAGCCCATAAACCACAGAAGGTATTCCGGCTAAAAGTTCAATTATGGGCTTAACTATTTCTTTTAACCGATTTCCTGCTATTTCAGAGATGAAAATTGCAGAGCCCAAACCAGGGAATTCCTATTATCAAAGCTCCAAAGGTGACACAAAAGAACCGATAATAAAAGTCCAGGCACCGAATTCCGGTTCTGCGTTTGTCGGATACCAGCTACTGCCGAAAAATAAATTCAGTTAAAGAGACCTTATTAAAAAGCGGCAAACCCTCTCTAAATAAACCATATATTAAAGCAAAAAGCACTACAATAGTAAATAGCGCTGCGGTATAAGTAATAGCAGTAAATGCCTTTTCTTTATATTTATGCATCTCTAATCCTTTAGTAACACAAGGTGAGGGCAAGATAGCAACCCTCACCTGTTGTTCTCATAATCAATTACCTGATGTTGATGAGATCCTTGCTCTTGAACTATTTGCTGTCCTCTTTCACTTTGAATAAAACCTATGTAATTTGCTACTTCCCCTTTAGCTTTGCCGTTGGTATACATATAGAGTTTTCAGGAAAGCAGATAACTGCCATTTTTTACTGTTGCTTCGGAAGGGATGATTCCATTTACGCTGATCAGTTTTACGCTATTATTCACATATCCCAAACCCACATAACCGATAGCCCCTGGAGTATTACTTACTGAACTCAAGACAGCATTATTGGAGGCAAGCAATTGAGCACTACCTTCTACTTTCGCACCTGCCAGAACTTTTTCATTAAAGACCTCATAAGTTCCGGAAGAAACATCGCGAGAAATGACTACAATCGGTAAATTGGGACCTCCCAATACTTTCCAGTTCTTGATCTTACCAGTGTAAATATCTTTTATCTGCTGAATGCTAATATCCTTAAGGGGATTGTCCTTATGCACTATAATGCTGATTGCATCATTGGCAATAGCGTAAGAAACAGGATTAATTCCCTTTGCTTTAGCTGCCGAAATTTCTTTTGATTTTAAGGGACGGCTGGAATTACAGATATCTGTAGTTCCATTTTGTAAGGCAGCAACTCCTACTCCTGAACCTCCTCCTCGCACAGAAATATTGATATCCGGATGAGAATTCATAAATGCCTCAGCCGTCGCTTGGGCAATAGGAAGAACTGTTGTAGAACCGGTGCAGGTTATTTGATTTTTTGTAACAGCATTCAAATTGAACGCAACCGACATCATTAATATAGGGTGACAAAATGGATTTTTGTGGTCATTGTTATCTCCTTTTCGTTATAAAGTGTTGGCAAATTTCCATTTCAGCTGCAAATAGATTTGCGATGAGTCCTTTTTCCCGTCTGCATAATCACTATGAGATTTATCTTCGTCATACTTCTTATCGGTATAATTCAGCTGTAATTGCATAGCAGGATTGTCTGTTTCATCGGGAAGAAAGTTATAATTTATACCGACTGTGAAAGCATTAAGTTTACTTCTGGCTTTATCTGTTTCCAGACGGTCTGATTCATCCCAAATATCATAACAACCAACTAATTGAAGATCATAAGGCAAATATGCTTTCAAATTTAGGCAAGGAAATATGGAAATTCCTGTTGCTGTATATGTTTGTGTTTTGTTAATATCTTTTACATTGGGAAAATCAACATCTTTGATAATATATTCTCCCGTCAAATCTACGGGACCATAAGCCAGACGAGTGTAAATATCAGTTAATTTCTGCTCTTCATAAGAAGAATTAATTATTTCTCCGTCAAGTTTTTTATCTCTCTCTACAGTATTTATCATATAAGAACCTCCAATTGTAAAACCTGTAATTGGAGTTACGCGTAAATTTCCCAAATAAGCAAAATCGGTATTTTCCTTTAGATTTGCTCCTACTTTCTTATACCCTTCTCCGTTATAAATCCCCAATTGATATTCTCCAAAACCGGAAGGGAAAAAGCCATTCAAGGTTATACCCAAATCGGAAGAATTTACTACTTTATGTTCGTCAGACGGCGCTTTGCCAATTAAAGTATAACTCCAGTCATAAATACTACCGAAATAAACTTTTTGCATTCCTGCTGTTAAGGTCATATCTTTAACGGGAATAAAACCACCGAAGTCAACATAAGCATATTTAATTTTAAGCCCAGCTCCGTCTATGCTTCCACTTTTTGTAGAAGAAGTAAGTGTGCCGTCACTTAAAGAATATACCTGATATTCGTAGGTCTTATCAGTTGTAAAAATATCAACAGTAAAACGACCTTTTACCTGTTCGGTAAATTTTGTTTCCAAACCCAGATAACCTCTTTCCAATGAAAGATAGTTACTCACTAATTTGTCTTCATAATTTCCCTCGCTGTCTTTCCGTTTGGCAATTTCGGAAATCCAACGACCCCAAAATTCGCCACTTAATTTTGTTTCCAAACTGCTTAACCCTATCGGGATACAAAGTAATCCTATACAAATAAGGTTCAGCATTAGTTGCAACTGTTTCATCTGTATTCTCCTTTTTTAATTTTTGGGCTTTCGCCTCTACTTTTATTATACTTCTCTTCTGTTAAAGATTTTATAAGGAGAATGTTAAGTTTTCTTTACTATTGAGGTCTTAAGTAAAAAGTTATTTACTCCTGCATATTTTGGGGTTATAAGATAACTATCGGGGTGAGTATAAGTTAAAACAAAGCTAAGCAACGATTATTTTCTCTATATTATAGCCCCTTTCTTCAATGAATTGTGTGTCCGAAAACTTACTACAAACCAGTTTCCAGTTGGATTAATTCTTTATACCAGTTCAGAATTCTCACTTTTTTCCTTTTCCCTCTTTATTATATTATTTTTCTTTGAGCTTTCAATGCCCTGGTGAGGAAAGTAAAAAAATACTGGACAAAATAAACCATTCCTCAAAAAAAGGATACAAAATAAATTTTGGAGATAAAATGAAAAAAGGACTGATTGTCTTACTCGCAATTATCTTGGTAATTATAATTTGTGCCGGATGGTTTATCGGACGCTATAATACCATACAAAAGAAAAAGTGAATGTAGAAAGCTCCTGGGCACAAGTGCAAAATGTTTATCAAACTCGTTATGATCTTATACCTAATTTGGTAGAAACGGTTCAAGGAGCGGCAAATTTTGAAAAGTCCACCTTAACTCAAGTAACTGAAGCTCGTGCAAAAGCTGGTGGAAGCTTAAATCTGCCTCCTGAAGCATTAACCAATCCACAGGCATTTCAAGCATTTCAACAAAGTCAGGCAGGATTAAGTGATGCCCTTTCGCGTTTGATGGTTGTGGTGGAACGCTATCCGGAATTGAAAGCTAACCAGAATTTTCTTACCTTTCAATCCCAGCTGGAAGAGTATTGAAAACAGAATCAGAACTGAAAGAATGCGCTATAATGATGCAGCAAAAAATTCAATCAGCTGATTGTAACTTTCCCGAATAATATCATTGCCGGTATTATTAATGTAAAGCCATTCCAGTTTTTCCAGGCAGAAGAAGGTGCTGAAAAAGCCCCAAGGTTCAGTTTGAATGATTAAACATAAGTTGCAGAATTTAATTTACTGAAACTAATATTAAGCAGTTTATTTAGTCCTGAATATTTACAAGTACATAGATTAGGTGGTTATTTAATTAAAGATGGAAGTAATTAGCTGTTTATACTATTCCCGGAAACTTGAGCCAAAAAAGAGTTAACAACATATAAGTGTTTCAAAGAAAAATAATATTTGGATAAATCATCAAAATGATTATCTTGTTTAGAGACGCCAAATTTATTAGAACAAGGATGAAAAATGCTATTAGCTATTAATTTGGAAAAGCTGACAGGAGATTTTATAACTCCGGAAAAGATAAGCTTGATAATTCGGGTTATTCTTATTCTGGTTATAGGAATTCCTCTTATACGATTGATAAGGTCTATAACCAAACGAATAGTAAAAAACCGTCTTTCTCCTCAAAGTGAACAATTAGTTGTGCGGTCGGTTTATTATGTAGCTGTTTTAATCCTGCTTATTACTTTGCTGAATGAATTTGGATTTCGGCTTTCTGCCATATTAGGAGCAGCAGGTATTTTTGGTGTTGCCATCGGTTTTGCTTCTCAAACGAGCTTTTCAAACATTATCAGCGGTATTTTTCTCATTTCTGAAAAGCCATTTCAGATAGGAGATGTGGTTCAGGTCAGTTCCAATATCGGAATAATTGAATCCATAGACCTGCTATCCATCAAGCTTAAAACATTCGACAACCGTTACATTAGAGTTCCAAATGAAACAATGATTAAGACGGAAGTTATAAATATTACACGCTATCCGATTAGGCGCTCGGATATTTATGTATCAGTAAGCTATAGTGATAATCTGGAAAAAGTGAAAACTGCCTTTATGGAAATCGTGGAAAATGAGCCCTCTGGCATTAAAAGACCCAGCTCCCTTGTTTTTTATAGACAAATTTGGTGACTCGGGAATCCAGATTCTTTTTGGCGTTTGGACTAAAAAAGAAGATTTTCAAAATTTGAAGACCTCTTTGATAATTGGTATCAAGGAGAAATTTAAACAGGAAAATATCACAATTCCCTTCCCTCACATATTCATTGCCAATGCTGAGGAACTAAAAAATGAATCCACATCTTAAAATAAAATAAAGAGTAAGGAAGTGAAGAATGACTACAAAACCTCAAATCAAAGCCATCATCTTTGATCTTGATGGCACTTTAATTGACAGCATTGTTGATATCGCAGGTGCAATGAATGCTGCTTTAAAAGAACTTGGCTATCCCTGAACATCCGGTAGAGGCATATAAGGCAACTTTATCGGTGATGGACATATGGAATTGGCAAGAAAAGTTTTACCGGAAAATAAAAGAACCCCGGAAAATATTGAAGCTCTTGCTAAAAAATTCTGGGATCATTACGATATTCAATGGTATCTGCATACCAATATTTTCCCCGGTGTATTGTATCTCATTCAATTAGCTGTAGCCCGTAAAATGAAACTGGCAATTCTTTCCAACAAGCCACATTATTTTACGAAAAAAATGATTCGTCATTTCTTCCGGGGAGCAATGATTCGCCATACTAAAAATCCTTTTGGCGTTTACAGCGGTGAAGAACCCAATAAACCCAAAAAACCTGATCCCACCGTAGCTCTGGAACTTGCCCAACGCTTAATTGTAAAACCGCAAAATGTTGCTCTTGTTGGAGATAGTGTTGTAGATATTCAGACCGCTAAAAATGCAGGAATGATTGCTATAGGCGCTGCTTGGGGTTATGGAAACAAAAAAGACCTCCAAGCTGCTGGAGCCGATTTGATTTTTGACAGCCCTACAGAGATGTCCACTTATTTGGATTCTCAACCCCTTTGTCCATGAAAAGTTATCGCCGAGAACTGCATTTCAGAACCGATAAACGCAGGGATTTTATAAACATAACTCCTCTGGTGAGAAATGTCATACACGAAAGCGGAATAAAAGATGGCTTGTGTTTAGTAAATTCTATGCACATTACATCTTCCGTTTTTATCAATGATGACGAAAAAGGTCTCCATAGTGATTTTGAAACCTGGCTGGAAAAATTAGCTCCGGAAAAACCCTACTCCCAATATCGTCATAACGGTTTTGAAGATAATGCCGATGCTCATTTGAAAAGACAAATTATGGGCAGAGAAGTTGTGGTTGCCATAACCAACGGAGAATTGGATTTCGGAACCTGGGAACAAATATTCTATGGTGAATTTGATGGTATGCGTGATAAACGCGTTTTAGTAAAAATTATTGGAGAATAGAAAACTTATTGCCAATTAAGTGTCTACAAGATACAGTAAGCGCAAGGATTACAGATAATTATATGGAGCCCGAAAGTAACTTTCGGGCTTCATCATTTTGATTTGTTCTTTTTAAAACCGCTTTTTTATATTTGGATTCCTGCTTGACAGTAATATCCTTTGAATTATAAAGGCACAAAAAGGATTAAAAATGATAAACAACGCGTCATTTCTGTGCAAGCAGGTATCCCTTCTATTACATCATTTTCAAGTTAAAACTATATTAGTTGAGATTAGATAAGGATTTTTAAGATGAAAATAGCGCAAATTGTGGGAGCCAGACCTCAATTTATAAAATTGGCTCCTCTTTCCCGGGAAGTTAGAAAACGCCATCAGGAAATAATTATTCATAGCGGTCAGCATTATGACCGGCAAATGAATGAGGTCTTTTTCAGGATTTGGATATTCCCGCTCCAGATTATAATCTTAATGTTGGTTCAGGTAGCCAAAGTATCCAAACAGCAAATATATTAAGTGCTTTAGAACCAGTTTTAATAGAAGAAAAACCAGAGCTGGCAATTGTTTATGGGGATACCAATACAACGCTGGCAGGTGCTTTGGCGGCTGCTAAACTGGGAATAAAAACTGCTCATATAGAAGCAGGATTGCGCAGTTACAATAAAAGTATGCCGGAAGAAATAAACAGAATCGTAGCTGATCATCAAGCGATATTTTATTTGCCCCTACAGAAACAGCTTGGCAAAATGCCGACAAAGAAGGTTTGAAAAGAAAAACATTTCTGGTGGGAGATATTATGGTGGACTCACTATCCTGCGGAATCAGGAAAGCAGAAAAAACCTCAAAAGCCATATCAACTTTGCAATTGGAGGATCAAAACTACTGTCTGTTGACCTTGCATAGACCTTATAATGTAGATGATCCTGATAATTTATATCATATTCTCTCAGGATTGGATAAATTACAGCAACTGATAATTTTTCCAGTTCATCCCCGAACACTTAATATCCTTAAGCAGATAAAGGAAATAAAGTTCAGAAACATCCGTTTTATAGAACCCCAGGCATATCTTGATTTTTTACTTTTAATGCAACACTCACAAATGATTTTTACCGATTCGGGGGGAATTCAGAAAGAGGCATATATTTTAAAAAAGCCCTGCGTAACTCTTCGTCCGGAAACAGAATGGCTGGAAACAGTTCAAAGTGGATGGAATCTTCTGCTGCCTGTAAATTCTAGGCATTTTCCTTTAGCAATAAATGATTTTAAGCCACCGGAAACTCATCCTGCTCTCTTTGGTGAAAATGTAGCGGAAAAAATAATGCAGCTGCTGGAAAATAAATAGAAATTGCCATCGCTGTTTTATTCCCAACATTCAGTTGAGAAATTTTTGAAAAAAACGATTTTATCTTACAACGCGCTGAGCGATTACTTTAAAAAACTTTTTCTCTGTGTTCAGAGTTGTTTCCCAAAAAGTTGCTGAAGTAGAACCAACGGGCAGAAAATCTTCATCCGGTGAATTTGCTGCATAGATAATATAATTATTGGCGTAAGAAACTGCATTCCAGGATATTCTCACATTATTGTCCTGAATTTGTAATTGCACTTGGGGTTGGTTGATAGCAGGTACATAAACTCCAACAAGCATAAAAGGATCTTGATCAGCACAAAGAGGCAGAGTAACATTCCGATTCGTAACATCTGTAGCAGATATCCAATAAAAAAGAGTATCTCCAATAACTGGAGCTGTGAGGTTAGTTAACCAATTTCCCTTACTTTGTAAGCTCAGATAGCTGTTTTGCCAAATCCCGTTTTTTCCCGTTTTCCAGGAAATAAATGTTCCATTTTGGTTCAGAGCATTGGTATGGGCAATGTTAACATCAAAAGTAAGAGTTTGTGAAACCGCAGAAAGAACCGGAGGAATGTGCTGAACAGAAATCATCTGATTATCAAAAATAGTATTAACTCTGCAATGAATAGCATCGGTGGACTCAAAATTGCTGTATGCATAACCTGTTACAGTATAACCAGGCATTGCATTTTGATAAGCAAGAAGAGCTGCTGCATCGTTAGCAGTTCCCATTAAGGGAACATAAATATATTTATTAAAAATAAAGGAATTCGTATAGGGCTCATCATTAGGAGTATTAACTCTATAAATTTTATAGGGTGTACCATAACTGGAGAGTTTTGATTGCCATTGAGTTACTACTGCTTCAATGGCATTATATTGTGAATGATTTGTCGGAACACTGCGAATAAGAACTTTATCTACATCCAAAGTTTGCCCAGCAGTCAATATGGTTTATATATGTATTATTAGGATCGGGATACAATTGATAATCAGTAACTCCAAGATAGTTGTTAAACATAATATTTATATCATTTTGACTGAGGGAAGTATTTTCCGTTAAAACTAGGTCTGTACTCATTGCTTTTCCCTGTCCATCGGTCATAATATTACCACCTGTATGAGTAATATTCATCTTATATAAATCTACTCCCAGGAAATTAGCTATTGCCAAAGGAACGGCATCATCATAAGGACGAGGACGATTATAGGTAAAATCAATCAATTGGAGATTATTCTCCCTATTCATAATAGTCCAAGGTCCATAATCTCTTATCCAATAGGTATCATTATCCGTAACAATATAACGCACATTAGCCATATTAACACCATTGGAAACAAGAGCTGAATTACAGGTTGCCTGAAGTGAACTGGATACGATCACATACAAAAGACAATTATTAGATAAATCAGCTATCAGAGAATAGGGCAAACCAAAAGGATAACGAATTATTGAACCTTGAGCGGGTTCCCATTCTGCTACAAAACGAGGTTGTTCTGGAGTGGAATTATTTATTTGGGACAATGTTCCTATGTAAGTTACTCTATTAAAAGCAGTAACCGTTACTGTATATGTAATTTCTCCTGATGGAGGATTGCTGATATTAACAATTGCCGAACCACTACTATTGGTAACCGCTTTGCCGTAAATAGTATTATTATAGGTTATTGCCACAAGAGCATTTGCTACCCCTGAAGAGATAATAATATTATTTGTTCCTGAAGTTACGGATGCAGGGTGGCTAACTGTCATTGCCAGAGGGGTCTTTGAACGGACCTGAAGGGATGCATCTCCGAAAATATGCCAGGTTTTAAACATATCTACACCATCATACCCATAAACATCCATCATTTTGCAGGAACCGTTATAATACAACCCCCCTAATGTAGTATGACTTTCAGAGATCAGAAGGTCTGTAACTTCATCTTGAGCTCGCATAGGAGAAGCCCAGGATTGATTTATAGAACTGGCATAAATTCCAACTGCTCCCCCATTGGCATTTCTCATCCAGGCTTCAGCAAAACAGGTAATAGAAACAAAATTACCGTTCACACAGGCAACATCCATAATAAAAGGAACTTTATTGCCATTAGTAAGAGCTGAAGCATTAGTATTGCTAAAACCAGTTGTTCCCCATGTAGTATTGGAACCATGACCTACATAATTGATAAAACCCCGCCCGGCGTTTACATTAGTAGTAACCGTGGAAGCTGAGGCACCCGGATCATAAATTTGATCCACACTGGTGTAGCCATAATTTAGCAATTTAGTCCGAATCAAATTCATATGGGTTATATCACTTTCACCATTATCACCTTCGCCACTAGTTCCTTCAGCAGAAGCAATTCCCATTGCTTTGGATAGCCAAGTAGCCGAAGTATTCAAGTCCTTTTCGTATTGGATTGTTTTATTCACTTGCGCTGTTACTTCTGCTGTAGTTTGAGCTGAAAACCTTCCAATAAAAATATCGGGATAATTATCACTACCTGCTACAAGAGAAAAACCGGGATCACTTCCTCCTCCGCTATAAGAAAGAGTTGGAATTTGAGGTGCATCACCAACCAGTTGCACAAAGGTAATAGAATTATCTGCATTATAGCGATTTTGAATGTAGGCCTTAAGTTGATTGGCAGTAGTTCCGATTGTGCTGAATTCCACCAACTCGGTATCTATCCCTTTCTGCCTTTTCCAATTAATATAGGGAGCTATCTGAGTTAAAAAACTTGAATGACAGATAACCAGTAATTTACCGTAGGAATCATCTACAGGAGTATAACGATAGGAATTCCAGTTTAAGAAATGGTTTTCATAGAGAGTATAAAAACTCCGGGAGATAGAAATTCGGGAACGGTTGAAAGTATTTACGCTATCAGTTCCTTTATTATAAACTCTCACTTTATAATAAGTATAAACTCTTAAAATACCGGTAACAGGATTATAGGCAAAGGGATTAGTTAAAACAGTTATTCCCCGAAAATCCCTTAAAATATAGGGTTCCGACAAATTTGCAATTGTATTGGGATAGTAAAAGGGCTCCTGATATACATTGCCAAAGGTGTAAGGAACTTTAGCCGGATCTATATCACGCGTAATAACTCCTTTGGAAGGAGCTACCTTGATGGGATAGTCCTTAAATTCAAGATCAAAAACCTCAATCGCCATCAATGCTTGATCCGGAATAATAATACTGCGGTTAAAAACAGGCAATTCGGGATAGCCCTTATCTTGAGTTATTCCTTCTTTAGGCAGACGAATTTGATACCATTCCTCACCTTCTATAGTGATCATATTTTTTTCAAATTCACCTATTCGGTATTCCAGGATGGTTTCGCTTTCATTATCAATAAGCAGGGATACGGAATTTTTACTATTACCCTCAGCAATCAATTCTGCACTTAAGCTAAAAGACAGGAGCAGAAATATAGCTGGTAATATTGCCATTTTTTTCATAAAAGGTCCTTTACTCATCCGTAAATACTATTTTCCTTCTCAGGAATGTTAAACTTTGATGAGCTGTTATAATTTTATTTAATCTTCTTTTTTTGTTTCCTCTTGCGTTGCTAAAGGTTCAGATTTCTTTTCTTCTGTTTCGTCTGTAATAGGTATCACTATTGTCTGGATTCTTCATTTTTCTTTCTGCTTCTTGTTCAATTTTTTCAGATTCTTTTTCCTCTTCTGAATTTTTTCAATTTTGATAGTTATTTCTTCAGGTGTGAGAGGTTCCAGATTAGCAGTATTTTTCTTCAGTTTTTATCTCATTTCTTCTTCAGGCATTTCAATTCCTGGTAATTTCTTCAGTTACAGGTTCGGTTGGCTTTCTGTTGTTTCAATTTCAATGGAGGCCATTTCTTCTGCTATTATTTGTTCCAGTTGACCTTTCACTGAGTTCTTTTGGTCTGCTATAACAAGTAGTTCTACAGATTCAGTTCTGCTGTAATTTGCATTTCTGAGATTCGGTTTCTTTTATTTCCGAAATAATATCCTCTTCCTTTTCAGCTTCTTTTGTTTCTTCGGTCTTCTATTGGGATCTGAATTTCTTCTGTTCTTGTCTGTTCCGGTTCAGGTAATTTTTTCCTCTTTTAACTCTTTAGTTTCTTGTGTTTTTTTCTTCTTGGAATTCTGCCTTTTCAGGGATAATTCTTTTTCTTCAGGTTTGGTTATTTCTTCTGTTCTTTTTTGTGTTGATTTCTTTACTTGTTCTCTTTTCCTGTTTTTTCTTTTGTTGGCGAGCTACTTTTTTCCCACCATATATTGTTCATGCAGGGTGATATATTCTTCCTGCAATTTGGGATCGCGAGAAGAAAAATGCTTTTATGAAAAAGAATTAAACGCCACGATTTTTCCATATCAGTTCTATAACTTTTAGGTAGTTCTTCTCCAATATAAGGCTTATCTTCGCTATGTTCAAGCTTGGGGATTGCCAAATGTGAAACAGGAACAAAACCCTCTGTATCATTATTACAGAATATCAACTAAAGCGCACTAGGTATCAGTTTACTGATTTTCCCTTTATTTCAGTATTAATAGGTAAATATTGATTAATGTCTACAGGGATGCAAGAACAGCTGTTTAACGCCTAAAAAACAACACGATACTGAGCTCTATCTATTAAAAGGACTTTTGCCTTAACTTCCTGATTTTCCTGTATACTTCGCGGGGATGGTAAATTCTTTTAGTCCAGCTAATATCAGAAATATGAATCAAACCATCAATACCTTCTTCAATTTCACACAAAAGCACCAAAGGCAGTTAAACTTTTAATTCTACGAGTTAAAATTGTTCCAATGGGATAGCGATCTTCATTGTGAGCCAGGGATTGGGTTCCATCTGTTTCATACCGAGAGATAATAGTTTATTTTCTTTATCAATATCCAGCACTATAGCATTGATTGTTTCGCCAGAATTTTAGAATTTATGGGCATCGGTAATCTTTTTTGTCCAGCTCATTTCCGAAATATGCACCGGATACTTCTTTACAAGTTCCAAGTTCTACAAAAGCTCCGAAGGGTTTTATATTTACAACTTTACCGCTCACTCTACTACCTTCAGGATATTTAATTCTATGTTTTCCCAGGGATGAGGAACCAGTTGTTTCTGCAGAAATTTTATTTGTTTCAGGATCAAGGTAATGCTGCTTTTACTTTTATCACCAATTTGGAGCATTTCTGAAGGATGATTAATTCTCCCCAGCTCCTTATCTGTCAGATACGAGACCGTCAATACCACCTAAATCAATAAAGGCACCATATTGAGTGATATTTTTCACTTCCCCGTCCAATTGAATCTATCTGAATTTTTCACAAGTAATTCCTGTCTCTTCTGTTCTACTTCTTCTTCCAAAACCTGGCGCCTGGACAGAATTATGTTATGATGTTCTCATCAATATTCACAACTTTGAAAAGTAATTCTCTACCAGTAAATTGATCAAGATTGGAATCGGTTTTAAAGGACATCTGCAGACAAGGTAAAAATGCCTCTATACCTAAAACATCAACAATCATTACCTTTAACACGACGGCGAATTACTCCATTTAATGAAGTGTGATCTATGTGTGCCTGTTTGATTCGTTCAATGTTTATCAGGTAATCGGCTTTCTTTTTTGGAAAGCAGCAATTTACCTTCTCCGTTTTCAATTTCATTGATATACACTTTTATCACGGAATTAAGTTCAGGACTCCCATAATATGACAAATTCGGAAATTGGAATTTTACCTTCAGATTTAAATCAATATCCACACGGACATCTTATCGGAAATATCCACAACCATACCTCAATAATTTTACCTTTTTGAAACGGAGAACGGTCTTCATACATTGAAAGCATTGCTTGATGCTCTTTTCTTCACCGGGTAAGCTCCTTCTTTTCCTGATCAGGTTTCTTTTCCGGAGCTTGTTCCTCAGGTTCTGCCTTTTCAGAGACCTCTGTTTCCGGACTTTTTGCTAACATTTCTTCGGGAATAGCAATTGAGGGTTCTTCTTCTTTTGGTTTCTTCCTCAACTGGAAATTTGACATTTTGCCTTCACCGACGCTCAAAACGGTTTCTACTTCAGGATTAGTATTTTCCGTATCTTTGCCTTCGGGCAGGTCTGTGTTTGGTATGTGTTGGCAAATTCCTCCTTAAACATAGGGATTTCTTCATGCTGTTACGGTCTTAAAATCCCCGCTTTTTTGTAATAATACATTATAAACTTTTATAATCATCTCTTCGGAGTGGAAGCTCGACGGTAATTAATATTTTTATATTGCGAAATATCAACAGGTGCCAACTGTTTTTCATCTTCTATGTGATAAAAATTCGGACAATAAACTGAACTCAATTTCGCCAAAGCACGCGTATTAGAACTGTTCAAACTGATAACAGCATTATCACTGGTTTGAGCAAGTTCTACTGTAGCTTTCTGCCTTTGTGTTGTCGGCACAGCAGATAGTATTAAATACTCTCAATTCATTAAAGGTTGAGAGCAATTTACATACCAATTCCTGAAGCTTTTCTATTCTTTGTGTGGTCTGTGCAATTATCGCTAAATGCTTTTCTTTAATTTCGGGCGTATGGGTTCGTCTTCACTAATAACAAATGTATTATCGTTACCGTAAGAAAGCATTCCTGTCACTTCCGGATGTTGTTTTTATCTCCCAGAATTAATACCGGATAACCTTCCTTAACAATCTGTTGTAGGATTTTTGTGCGTTCTTTTTACACATGGAACGGGTAGCATCTATAATTTCGTTATGATTTTTTAAGTATTTTATCACTATGCTTTTCGTAATTCCATGCGGAGAGCAGAATATGGTGATGCTGTTTTTAATTTCAACAGCGTTATTGGCAATATGAATTCCCTGCTCTTCAAGTTCGCGAACAATGCTGGGATTATGGATCAGTTCTCTAAAGTATAAACCGGTTTTCAGTTACATTGGCTTCTTTTGCCATTTGAATTGCTCGCCTTACACCAAAACAGTAGCAGGATAATTTGCCAAACGAATCTTGACTTTTACGGTGTGCTTCAATGCCTGTGTTGTTTTTTTCGCTTTTCTATAATTTACAAGTTATTTTGTAAAGTTTTTCCACCTGTTCTTCAATAGTTAAATTGGTTGTATCTATTAAAATAGCGTCTTCCGCAGGTTTAAGAGAGCAGAGACCTGTTGGCATCTGCTGTATCACGGGTTTTTAATTCTTGCAATACATCCTCAAAATTAGTTCTTATTCCTTTTCTGCAAGTTCGTTAAATCTGCGTTTTGCCCTTACTTCCAAATCCGCTACCATAAAAAATTTCGCTTCTGCTTCGGGAAATACAGAGTTCCAATATCTCTTCCTTCTAAAAACAACGCCTCCTTCCTTACCAAGTTTGCGTTGTAAATCTACCATTTTATATCTGACATAGGGAATTGCAGAAATCGCAGAAGCCGCAGCAGATATTTCGGAGTGCGAATTTGTTGGCTTACATCTTCTCCATTCAGCCAAATTATATTCCCATTTTCCAGCATCAGAAATTTTTTTATATCAATTCGTTCCAGCATAGGAATAATAGCAGAAAGATCATCAATTCAGGATCCTTTCTCGCTTTGCCTATAAAAACTGCGCCCGATACATTGCCCAGTATCAATATACACATATCCCAGTTTTTGGGCAAATAATTTGGCTGTTGTGCTTTTACCGGAAGCCGCAGGTCGTCTATAGCAACAATAATCTTTCGGCTAGGCAACATATTTCTCCTTGAATGCCTTTTTTATTTTACTGGAATACCGTCAACTATTTTTTCGCCAGCATATTTTTCCTTTCCGTTCATTATTCTAACAAACACATATAAATAACCTCTATTATACAATAAATGGCTTGACACTATTCTTCTTATAAAAGCGTGAACCTAAAGCCGTTATTTCTTTTATTTTCAACTTAACATTATATATATCAAGAGGTTATATTATGCCTAACAGCAAAAACACAGAGCAAAGATATACAGTATTAAACGAGTAGTGATTTTGGCACTTCTTGCACTTGGTTGCTATTAACTTATTCTGCTATAATACAGGGATTATCGCACAAAATGGAGCAGTAATTTTGAAGATATAAATTTATGGAATGTTATAATGGTAGTGGTTGGATTAATGCAACCCAACTTCCCTCTTCACCTTTTGCCAATACAATCTATATCAACACTCAAAACATAGCTATACGCCTTCTATGATGATTATAGAACTGGTCTGGTTATAACCGGAACTTTACAATTATATTCTGGAATTGAAGTAACAATCAATAAAGATAGCAATTGCGAGATCGGAGCAATTCAAATATAGCTAACTTCAAAACTAATTAATAATAGTGAAGTAATAACCGGTAATTCCAATTCATCAATCACTGTTATGGATGGTGGAACGTTTGAAAACAATGGTCTTATATCTAATTCTAATGCCAGCAAAAATTGCCTGGTTGGTAAATTCCAACAGGAAAATCATCTTCGGTAGCCAAGGTTCAATAACCCAAGAACTGTTCTTTTACCACTTATTATGGGAGCACTATAGCTACTTCTAATCCGCGAATATGGATGGTTCCTTAAGTTGTAGGAACAATCGGCTATATCAGTCCTTACCTAATTTTTAATGGTTCAGAACCTCCAAATAACGGGATTGAAAATACCGAGACAGGTTTTAGGTATAGATTTTAATAATCTACCAGCATAAGCAAGTAGATATAAAACTTGTAAATACTGCTTTGGTTCATAGCAGAACTACTCTCTCTTTTGGCTATCTGTTATTCAAGGAAGCATGGTATGGTTCAGGAACTTTTTCTATGGAAGATGGGGCCACTATTGCAACCGCTAATCCAGATGGTTTTTGGTCTACTGACAAAAAAGGCAGTGTGCAGGTAGGAACAAGAAATTATAACAGCAATGGTAACTACATTTTTAATGGCACCGAACATCAGCAAACCGGAGATTTTAACCCAACGCCAAATGCTTATACTGTAAATGACATTATTTTTGATAATCCCGCAGGTGTAACTTTAACTCACCCTATAACAGTTGTATCTACTCTGGAACTCCTTGAAGGAGATATTAATTACACGGTTTTACCTCAAGGAGTAGATGGTTTTTATAGTCCCGATGTAAAAAAAACCGTTATTCTCAAAAATGGTACTCTGATGTATAATTTTTTGGCAGATTCTTTTCCTTTTCAGAATAATGGTGAGTATGTTAAACGCAAATGGTATCTAAAAGGGAATTTCAATGGTTCTAAAAAAGTAACCTTTTACTGGAGTGAAAATGAGGATGATAACTACAATTGGAATGTTCATAATTTCCCAAAAGTATATTTGTCAAACAGCAATGAACCATTGAACACTATTTGGAATCCTGCTCATCCCAGAGAGATTTCCTTTATTGCACATAGTTTCCCCAATGCCAAAGAAGATGTATATTACTATATCGGTAAAGAAAGAGATGATACCTTGCCTGTAACTTTAAGTTCTTTTTCCTTAACACAAATTGGTATTTCCACTGTAAGAATAACTTGGGTAACTCAATCCGAAACAAATATTATGGGATATTATATTTACCGTGCTACTCAATCAGATTTGAACACAGCCAGTAATCTCAATTACCTTATTCCGGCAACGAATTCTTCACAATTACAAATATACACCTATACAGACCAGGTTACTTCCAATAATATCTACTATTACTGGCTGGAAATTGTAGATTACGATGGATATAATTCGTTTTATGGACCTGCTGTTATAGAAATAAATGATAACGGAAATCAAACACCTTCCATACCTGTTAAAGCAGGATTTTATTCATTTGCTCCCAATCCTTTTGATTCTGGCACTAAAATCTTCTATGGAATTCCCTCAAAATCTCCCGTTTTAATGCAAGTTTACAATATAAAAGGGCAAAAAATAAGAACGCTTTTAAATGAAACCAAAGATAGCGGTAACTATAACCTTTTCTGGGATGGTAGAGATGAAAAAGGAAATTTGTTAGCTAACGGAAATTATATTCTGCGTCTTTTTGCCTCAGGAAGTTCTTGGACTAAAAAAATTACTATCTTGCATTAGGACAATCTCTTACCTTAGCATAACTTTTGCCTTCCCTAATAGCATTACTCACTCATTGCTTACCCATTGCTAATGGCATTAGTATTGGGTAAGCAATGCTTTAGTATTTCAATCAGGATATAACTTTCCCGCTTTATAAGTGCTTTTAGGACTTGCAAGTTAGGTATTTATTGATTATCAGACCATTGATCTTTAACCACTAATATTGCTGATAGCAAAGTAAGGTGTAAAATTGTTAATCCTTTTTCTGCCAACGCATTTCGGCATATTTGGAAGTAAAGCCGAATCTTTCATAAAGATGCCTTGCCGGATTGTCATATTCTATATGAAGTGCGATATCTCCATCAGCAATTTCCCTTGCCTTTTTTAATATACTACTCCCTATTCCCATATTGCGCATTGATTTCTCTACAACATACACCAAAATATTTTCAGAATATATTCTTCCATTCCAGTTTTATTCACTATTAACACACCGCAGAGCTTATCATCCCAAAAAGCCAAAATCGGAATCCTCCTTTCTCTTGCGTTGAAAATGCATAATCGCTTTATTGATAGCTGAAGAGGCAATATCTCGGAATCTACTAAATGCTCGGCCGAAAGGAAATACTAAATCCTTTTAAATTTCCACGAGGTAAATCATTTGATTTATTGGGCCCACTTTTATACTCATCATTAATACTTTCCTCCTTTACCTTATTATTTACCTAAAAAAGACCTTATACTAACAAACTAATTGGTTAGAATTAGAAATAGACAAATTATTTTTCCCGGAGCCCTGTTTTGTCGTATCATAGAAAGTAAGAAACATACTAAAATTCCTTCCAAATAAAGACATTACTTATTTTTTCTCTCTCTCCTCACTTTTTAGCAAGAAATAATACAATGATGGAGTTATGAGAAAAAAGGGAGTGTTCATTTTAGTAGGTCTGATTTCTAATAGAATAATCGGAAAACCGTAGTTTGCCAAATGCCATTAAAAGCAGAATCGGGGACTAAAAATTATCCGGTTTATTTAATTATTAAAACTGCTCTAATATATTTCCATAAGCCATACGTTTTTGCATTATATTCCAAAACACAAGTTTTCAACGCCAAAAAAATTCCCGACTGATAAGAAAAAACGCTGTTCATATTGCTATTCACCAACTGCGCTATTTATTTTACTTATCAATATAATATAGGTAATATCCTATTACGGAGGAATAATTGGGTCTTCACCTTCCGTAAAATCAAGATTTCTCAACAAAAATAATCATAATTATAAATCTATGAAATCAGTATAAACTATGAGAAAATAAATCTAATACTTTATCACTCCACTAATAGCTAATAAAGGAGTTCAATTTTTTATCTTTTGAAAGAGTCGGGTTAAACGAATCGGACAGGGAACATTGGCATAATTCCCTGGTTTTTTTATCCATTCATCTCTTCCGGTAATTGGCAGATGCCGGAATTCATTTCCAAATTGATCAATAAAATCACATCTGGCTTTCCCTGAATAGTCAATTACAACATTGCATTTTCGGCAAATTATAGTTCCCAAGAGAACGATTTCCTGTCCCTTGAGGAAGAACAGGTTGTCTTTATAGTTCTGTTCGCGGCAAAAATATCTTCACTTTATCTGCTATAGAAACAATAAATTCCTGAAACTGTTTTTTATCGCTTATCTAATACTTTTACAGAAAAACTGATGAAATAATGTATCTTCAATGTGTGGAGGTGAAGCTGCATAACTCGGTATAAAATCAAGTTCTAATATACTGCCAAGCTCTATTTTATCATTATAATCAGAAAAGAAATTGTTCAGTAAGTTATCCTTTTGACAAAACAGGTCTGATGTATTTTTTCTCTTCTCTATCAAAACCACTGATACAAATAAAACTCACTCATATTGGTAATGCCTGTAATGATGATTTGTTTAAGCATATTTTATATCTCCCGATATATGAATTAAAAAATAGAAGCCGGAAAGAACAGGGATATCCTTTTTCGGATGGTTGACCTCCTGGTCAGCAAATTAAACGACGAGGACATCCTTTTTCCGATAAAATTAAACGACGGGGACATCGTTTTCCGGATGGTTGACATCCTCGTCAAGCGCCAAATTAAACGACGGGGACATCGTTTTTCCGATAAAATTAAACGACGGACATCGTTTTCCGGTAAAATTAAACGACGGGGACATCCTTTTTCCGAATGGTTGACCTCCTCGTCAACCAAATTAAACGACGGGGACGTCGTTTTTCCGGATCGGTTGACGTCCTGGTCAACAAATTATTCAGGAACATCGTTTTCCTTTAGAGGTGAATAGTTTAACATTGGAATAATATTTGGCAATTTGTTCTGCCGCTAATCGCCTATGACAAAATTCAGCACCTGGTTCGAACACAAAAGAACTGCCTTATCCAGTAATTGTTCAGAAAGGGATTCTACTACTTTGCGTTCTTTAATTAATTTTATATAGGCGCTAGCACTGTTTCCCAGTTATGATCTTTATGAAAGCAATTTCTGATTTCTCGGGTAAGAACAAAAGCTTGTTTTCCACATATTCTATTTGGCAAATTTCCTGTAAAAATAGCGTAGATTGTCTCTAACAGTAAATCGGCATAGATATTTGTATTGCTTTGCCGTACATATCAATTAAAGTTTTGATGTTGTTTTGTTTTAAGATTTCAAAAAAGTCCTGTGCTTTCTTTTGTGCAAAGCCAATAGTGTATAATTCAATCTTTTTCTTCATAATGGTATCTCCATCTGATCCGAAGGAGAAATTAAATAAACCGAAATCATTTATTTCTCCATCTCCTCTGATATGTAAAACTTGCCTCCTTTTTCCAATAAAGTATTGGTAACAATATATCCCCCGATGGCAATGATGAGATCTTCCTCTTCACTGCACATTACGGCTACTTTTTTGTTGTTAGCAGTTAAAGACAGTAATTCCTCAATTCCTTTTTTGATACCTGTCCTCTTGTTCAATAAACTCGCGAATAATTTTGCCTTCTGAATTGAGAACTTTTTTATTTAAAGGTCTACCACCCAAAGCTAAGTCCCAGATCATTGATATTCAATTCCCTTTTCCTGTAAAGCATTTTTCAGTTCATCTTTGTTAAATTGAGGGAGAATATGAACTATTGAGACAGGACAGATATCCACAAGAATTTGAATATTATGTTTTTTAACAATTCCGAAATTTTCTATAGTATGATTGCTGTGCCCTATAGTATAAATAGTCCGTGAATTGGATAATTGATTGTTGGAGTTATTCTCATTTTTCATACATCCCGTAAAAAGATGTTTTTGCAGGTAGCTGGAATCCTGGTTACTTGAATAAGCGATTGATAATAGGTATTGTTGAAGATTTGTTCAAAATTATGCAAAATCTGGACATTATTTTCATAGATAGCAACCACACTTTGAGATGAAATTGCCAATGCCATTAAACAAAGGTATAAACCGGGAAAATTTGGAATCGTTCCTTCCAGAGTGTTTGGGGAAAGTATTAAACAATTACCGCTTTTAATTTGATCACGCAAAAAAGGATAATGGATTGGTTGGCTAAACCCAAGGAACTTATTATGACACATTTATTCCAGTATAATTCTGATTTTCCCAATTGATTAACCGCTTGCAATGAATCCAGAATAAAAACCATATTTTGAATATCGGAAAATATGTCAGGCAAAGGAATTCGCATTGCATCACCGGCAGAAATTATATAAGTTGAATCAAGATTATAGAGAAGTTCTGGGTTACCAACATAACAGATATAAGGTGGAGCAAAGTCAGATAAATTAGTTTTAAACGCACGGGCAATTAAACGCTTATCAGTTATGGTCATTATTTTGATGTCCTGATTTAAATATCTTTCCAAATATGAATGCAGCTCCTCCCTGATTTAACAGATCACGAATTTTATTTGCCATTGCTGGTCTATATCAGGTATCATAGCTATCTCATCTGAACTCATTTTCAAAGTGATTGGTCCCTCTAATCCTGCTTGCTTGATTTTTCTGGAAAGCTGACTAATTTCTGCGCTGTTAATGGTTTTTTCTCCTTCTCTCATAAACCGATAGGTTAAAAGGAAGATAACTTGTGCGTTTGTATCCAGCATTATTCTGTATTTTTGGAAGAACCTGGGTGAAAGGATAAACTTTTTCTGCTCCCCGAATTTTTAATAACCTGCCAACAATGGTTAAAGTCCATCTGGAATAAGCAAAGTCATCTATCAATAAAACAGGTTTAGGAGAATTGATTTCTTAATTGACCAGTTATTAATGTTGTTATCTACTTTCTGCTGACTGTTATTATAGTGATGAATGGGCTGTTTTTTGTAAATTAATTATGGAAATTGTATCATAAACAGGAAGTTTCAGTTTTTTCCCCCTATCCGTTCAGCAAAATCAGGAATAATTTTCTTTCTCCCCAACGAAGGAATATAAGTAATCCATTCCGGAAAGGATCAGGTGACCATTTATTGACAATAAGATAACAGGAGGCATCAATATCCTCCGGTAAAAGAGCATCTTTTTATACAATTCATAATAATAGTTCCCCAACCTGCTTTTTGAATAAGTAAGAGCTCTTCCCTGTTCCAAAATTTCCTCTTTGGGAATCACTGTTGTCGATTGATTTTGAGAATTTACAGCTAGTTCAATTCCCCCGGGCCATCTTTTTCGGGCATCAGCCATAATCCTGCTGTAAATATTCCAACGCTTTTGAATTGTTTCCGGCTTTGGCTTATCGGGTAAAAGACCATTTTGACAGTTCATACATATTCCGCAGGAAATCAGAATTGGGATCATCAGTTCCTGATAGCAAATTGCATTAAACAACCCTTATGCTGAATATATTCTTTCATTCTGTCCCTTTCCTGAATGCGACAGTCCTTAATCATTTTACTCTGTTATAATCATAAGTCCAGGGTTTTATTGTTCGGCTGTATTCATATTTATTTTTTTAATTAACCATCAATAAGCAGATGTTTCAGCGCTTTTTCCAGTCGGGAAGAACGGATATTCAGTTTTCTTTGTATTTGTCCTGCTGTAGCAGAAACAAAGAAACTCGGATATAATTTAAGATTGCCTGTTGTATCTTCAGTAGGAAATCGCTTCCTCCATAAAATAATCCAAGATTTCATCTTCTTCATTTCCATTTAGGAGAACTCCATACGATTCAGAACTTCTCACCACTGCCAACTTGCACGATAATAAGAAATTACAGAGCCCGGTGTTTGATAATGAATCACAAAAGCCTGAGGTCTGGTTTATCATAACCCATTCCTAAAGCGGAAGTGGCAACCAAAACCTTTTATTTTATTATCCAGTAACTTCTGTTCCAAAATTGGGCTTATATCCTGTTGTTTCTCATCCAGGACATTTCCTCCCCAATAATGATGACAGTCAATTCCACATTGTTTCAACCAGTTAGCTACTCTGTAAACATCTGCCCTTGTCAAACAATATCTAATTTGAGCCCTCTAAAGTAGGAATTATTTCTGCCAGCCAAGCTAATCTTTCCGCTATTGTCGGCAAAACAATGTTTTGGAGCTTTAAACCTGACAACTAGTTTTCCTCTCATCGTAAAAAAAACCTGTACCCAACTGTTCTTCCAAATCCTTCACTACTCTGTTATTGGCAGTTGCTGTAGTTCCCATAACAGGAATACCTGTAAAGATGGTCTTCACCAAACTTTTTATTCTCCTGTAATCAAGGCCTGAAATCATGACCCCAATCCGAAATGCAATGCACTTCATCTACTACAAAGCTCCAATTTTCCAATAGCTGAACTATTTCGGGATAATTATCACTGGAAAGACGTTCAGGAGAAATCAAAAGCAGGTCATATCTGTTTTGTTTCAGTCCTTCTTTAATCTCATCCCATTCCCTGGTGTTGGCGGAATTAATAGTAGCAGCATTCAGGTTTAGCTTGCGGGCATTATAAATCTGATTTCTCATCAAAGCTAAAAGCGGAGAAAATAATAAAGTTTAGTCCCTTTGCCCAGTTCACGGTTGATTTTGGTCATAATAAAATATACAATACTCACACCCCAACCTGTTTTCTGCACAATTTAACAATTTACCGCTGCCTGATAAAACATATTCTATTGCTTCCCATTGACCGGATCGTAATTCTGCCCCCTGACCAAACATCTGTTTTATCAGTTCTCTTGCTCTTTATTGAATTTGCTCTGAATTAATTTGTTCCAACCCTAATCCTTTATCGTATAATTTGCAATCAATGGAATTCTTTCCCTATTCTTATCATTTCAGCTGTTTCATCCTTCGCTAAAATCCATTTCCCTCCTCTGGGAGAACACTTCTTTTGATTAATCCTTCCGCTTTAGAAAACATTAATTGACCTTTTGATGGTAGGAATACTTTTGCCTGTAATTTCTGCCATTTCTTTATAACTAATCTTAGGATTATTCTTTATTAAATATAAAATCCGATCCGATATACTCATATTAGGGTCAAATTCAGGTTTATTAGGGTCATTTTGAACTTTATTAAGGTCAATTTCAAGTTTTATTAGGATCATACAGGGTCTTATTAGGGTCAAAATACCTTCTTTTAGGGTCATAATTCAAGACCTTCCTGAAAAATATTAGGGTCATTTTCAGGGTCAATAATTGCTCCTTTATTGTAAGTAACTGTCACAAGAGTAATCATCAGTTGCCTCAAAATATGGTTCAGTCCCGTTAAATTGTTTCATTAAAGGAATTACTTTATTTCTTATCCCCATCCCTCTTGCATCAACATATTGATAATCCCTTAAAACTTCCATAATAATATTATTTCTGGGCGTTCTTCTACCAGCAATCATTTTTTCTACAGTCATAGAATTGGGCAATGACCCGGGACTTATAACTTCAAAACGATCTGAGTAACAACAAATTTCTATATCCGCACTGCAAGGCACCAATCTCTATGAGCCAAAGCATTCAAGACCAGTTCTCTAATTACAACCCAAGGATAATAATGCTTAATGCTACGCCGAAACCTTTATCAATTTTATCAGGATTCAGCAGTTATAAAAGGATATAATGTTGCAGCTGTTTTCCACTAATCCTTCATCAATTATTTCGCTGAATCCTGCTTGAGATATATTAAATCTGGCTACCATAGGTCCATCCAGAACAACATCTAATAGAGCATTATAATTCTTCTCCAGAGTATTGAAGACCTCTATTCTAATACCTGCTTGTCTTAAATATCTTCTGGGGGTTATCCCAAAAAGAACTAAACCCGCAATAGTACCAACATAACCCTGCACTTCACTTTTCTGCATAAAACCCATATCTTCCAACCGTAATTCCCACTCAGCTTGCGTTTTAGGGAAATTTGCTTCTGCTAATATAAATTGAAAATAATTCTCTAATCTGGCAAGATCAAGATTATTAAAATTCGTTCCTGAAATGGGCATTGTCTCTAAATGCATTAAACCACCCGTAGCTGATAAACGAACAATTTGTTCTCTGGTTGCCAATTTACTGATAGAACCAATTCTTATATAGATATCTTCGCGGTTTTTTGTCCTTACTACATACGGTTTGGCTGTTCCAGCTAAAACACTTACAATAGCAACCCGATTTTTTTTATTCCACTGCATTTCTTCATATTTCGGAATCAGTAAAGGATGGACATAATGACCGCAAACCGTATCCATTACCCATTCTTCAAATTTTGTTTTTATTCCAATTACCATCCCGTTATCATCAACTCTAAAATAATTCTACCACCATAACCATTGGCAAAAGCAACAATCTCTTTAGCCAATTGTTCAGGACGGATATTATCCTCTTTAAATTCTACTTCCGAATTCTCGCCATCAATAACTATCAATTCAGTTAATTCCTCTTCAGACACAGTTTTTCCTTCCTTATTTCTTAATAATCTATCAACAATATATTACCATTCACTTCCTCACCTAATGCAAACTAATAAAGTTAGGTATTTATGTCAAAGCAATTACTCAGCTTGTTTGTTTCTATGCTTTTGCAGTGAATTTGCTTTTTTAAAGGAAAGAAAGGATTATATTATTTATAGACAGCGAGAGTTATTTTCTATTTGTGTAAAAATTCCTTTTGTTCGTATCGGCTTTATTTTTGTGGCAAAATAGTATGCCGAGTAGTGAAACAGGTAGACATGATGGACTCAAAATCCACCAAGGCAATAGCTCATGCCGGTTCGATTCGGCCTTCGGCACCAAAGTTTTTTATGAGGAGATAAAAACTTTTTACTTACCTAACAGGGATCGATCCTTACAATGTAGTTGACTGTAGAAGAGGCATAATCTAAACTGATATTTTATTTTCGCAGATTAGATTATATAAATTCAAATCAAATACTTCAGGTGATATTTCTTTAAACCTGAAACTTATTTTTTATACAAAACCTGTGGAGGTATAATGTTTAAGCGCCACACAATTATCCTCAACATATTGCTGATGTTAATTCTACCTTTTGCCCTGCTCTGGAATATCCCGAGCAGCGTATTTATTCTTAACCTTTGAACCTGGAGCTCGTGCCAATACTATGGGTCGTGCCTATTCTGCCATGCGAATGACGCTTATGCTATGTAGTGGGATCAAGGGCTACGGCTTTTTTAACCGTAATACTCAGTGCAACGCTCATATTCACAGTTGCAAGGTTCCGGGGTTATTGATATCTTCTATGAATATTTGGATTAATAATTATTTTTATGGTATTGGGAACATCAATGTCATATTATCTGGCTGGATGAAGAGACGCAACCTCAAACTAATGCTCAAAATGTTAATCTTGGTGATTTTCACACTTATGAAGTTGCCGGTGCTTTAGGTTGTAGTTGTAAGTAATTCCGGAAAAGATTGGAGTAGGTGGCCAGCAAATTGTTGTATTCTTGCAAGTGCTGGAACCGGTTTAACAGAAACCGAAGGTTCTGCTTTCAGTTTCGCTTTTGATATAGGGCTTTATTCAAAGATGTAGCTGTAGATAATTTGAATGCTTCAGTTTGTATTGCAAAATATAGGTCACGATATTACTTATGTTGATGAGGATCAATCTGATCGCTCCATTAACTTTCAGAGCCGGACTTGGTTATGAAATTATGGATAGTTCTGTAGGACGTTTAATAGCAACAGCGGAAATGAGTAAAATCCTGGCAAACGATGATCCTTTGTATGAAAGGTTTATTACCGGTTAGGAAGTATTTTGACGAAACAATTTATGGAGTTGGAGCAGAATATACATACTTAGATCTGATCGCTTTGCGCGGTGGTTATTATTCCGATAAAGCAGGTGAGGTTGAAGGAGCGGATTTTGGTGTAGGAGTGCAATACAAATTCAGCAAGCGTTATAAACTGGGATTTGATTTTACAGTAGTTCCTGCAGGTGGAATGACTGATTATAATAAAATCTTCTCTCTGGGCTTTGAGTTTTAGTGACAGAAGAACGATGTCCCTGTCGTTCAAGAGTTGACGATAACTTTTACCTCCTGTAGTTGACGAGGATGTCAACCATCCGAAGTTACGAGGACTCAACATCCCTGAAATAAGATGAAAAAATAAATTACTGATATTATTCCTGCTGGCAGCGCATTGCTAACACAAAAAATGGTATTACGCAAAACACAACAATTCTATAAACAGGCAAAACATCCGTATCAAAATAAATGGTCAGCATAATTCCAAACAGGATTTAACTAAAGGGATAATGCAAACTTTAATCACTTATTGGTTATTCTGGTAGATTTTGCTATAGAAGAAACCGACGACCCCAATACAACCGGTAACGGAAAATTCCAGCTGGAACCCGATTCCCAATACATTTATTCAGTTGGTGCTCCTCCTCATAACAGAGAATATTTTGAGGCAAATCTGGAGGCATTGAAATATTATTGTTAGCCTGTCTCTGCTGGTGCCTATGAAACTGAATTACGATGTCTATCCTAAAAATAAACCTGCATACTTTACACGAGGGATTTGGGTTATTATAATCCTCCACAGCGCCAGTTCGAATTATTTGTCAGCCGTATGGAAAGAGAATATTTTAAAACAGCTTTAGAAACAGCCGATAGCACAGACCCGGAGATAGATTTTGCCAGTTATGGACATTTTATGATTATACATTCCGGTTCGGACTGGCAACATGATATTTTATGGGCAATACACCATCAGATTTGCCATCCTTTTTTATCAAGGTTGGTGATGGTAAAGAAGCAGTAGTAGATAATGGAACAGTCCTGATTTCGCATTCCTGTAATGTTCCCGAAACCATTTCCCAGGATTTTTATGAAAATGAAGAAAATGGTACTATAATTCACAGTGGCTACGGTGCCTTAAATGCAGTAATAGCTCATGAATTCGGTCATTCTTTAGGAATGGTGGATTTGTATAATGTTTATAATTCTTCTCCTATGGTTGGTGTATTTGATATTATGGATAGTGGCGGTTCAGGCATTTTAATAGATGAACTGGATAATGGAGATTTGGTTTATGTGGAAGGTGCTTTACCAACTTTACCGGGAGCTTTTTCCCGCAATTTGATGTTTCGGGATAGTTATCTGGAACGCGGGTTATTAAAAGAATTCCCTGATTTTAACACGATGACAGAATTATCCTTATCTGCTATCAGTGCTATGCAAAATGGAAATGATCTTGTTCCTCATACTTACAAAATTCCCCTAAATAGCAAGGAGTATATTTTAGTGGAAAACCGCAATGTAGACCCTGATGGCGATGGAGGAACAGCTGTTTTTGGAGCTTTGGATGGACGAGTTATTCTCTATCCTACTCCTTTTGAAGATATTTCACCCCCACCTCCAACTTACGAATATGACTATCTTTTGCCTTCTTTTATGAAAGCAAATGGTTCAGCAATTGGAGGCGGTATACTTGTCTGGCATATCAATGAAGCTATTTTATATGATGAAGGGCAAACGGATAGCAGTGGCAACTGGACAAGTAATTTTGATGCCAATACCGTTAATACCGGTTTTTACCACAGAGGTGTTTCCGTAATTGAAGCAGATGGACTTACGGATTTGGGTAGTGACTATTCTATGTATTGGACAGGAACTCCTTACGAATATTTTCATAAGTATAAACCCATTTTGGATACAAACGGTTTATTTGTAAACTGGAGTCAGGAACATTGGAAACCGGAATTAACAGCTGTCACCAAACCACCTTTGGTAGATAGTTTCAATGTTCCCGGTTTATATCATCTGAAAGAAATCGGTAATCCGGCAAAAAAAATGAGTTTCAAGGTAGAAAGCGGTAGTTTTGATACCACTCAGATTTTTGATTATGCTACCAGTTCCTTTATTATCGGTCCGGTTATAAAAACAGGATTCAATGAAGACAACATTCCTGTACTTATTGATAACAAAATGTTCCTGCTCAGTTATTGGGATAATGAATGGCAGGATATGATGGGGAAATTCAGCACACCTTCTCACTTATCGGATTTTCCTTTGCAAAAAACAGACCTCAATAACGATGGTTTTAACGAACTGGTTACTGTTAACGGCAATTATTTGTTTTTACGGATTAGGCAAATGATTCGCCTGCTTTTCATCAAATTTCCTTTCTGATTATTACAACTACACCCTTATCTATAACTAATACATTAGTGTAACTACAAAAGATTGTATCTATTCCGTAAAAAACTTCAGCATTCAGGATTATATCAATTTACTTGGAGCTATATGTATTGCAGGTTATGACAATAATGTTATAGTTTTAAAGAACTATTTATATACTTTGGCATTAGATAACCTGAATATAATCAATGAATTCATCCTGCCTGAACCTTGCAGCAATATTGAACCGCTGATTTATACAAACCCGGATAAGAGCATTGCAATGATTTTTGTAATGGCAAATAGCGGCAATTTGTATCGGATTTATCAAAACCGTCTGGAATTAATCTTTGCCAATCATAGCAAGGAAAAACCTGGTCAACTTGCCTGTTCCTCTTTAGGGGATATTTCCCCCGTTCTGTTTTTTGGTATCGGTAACAAACAATATGCCTTAAAAGCGGATGGCACAAAATTAACTCATTTTCCGGTTATTGCTCCGAAAGCAATTTCTCCCTGCGAAACGCCCTTTGCTTTAAACAACGGTTCTGCCGAAATTCTCTTCTATCCTTTAGCGGAAACTGGTTATTTAGCTATAGATAAAACGGGAAGAATAGTTCCGGAAATGTGTTTATCCGTAAATAAAGATAAAAAGAACGATTATTTATATTACCAACCGGAACAGCAAATCCTGAATTGGTATTATCCTGATAGCACAGGAAGGTTATTTATTCACAGTAAAAAGAATATTGACACTAACCCTATTCTTTTTGCCGGTTACAGAAATGGAGCAAGCGGATGTGCCACTTTTGCCTTCAGAGATGAAAGTATCAGTTCAACGGAAAAAATTGCCTATATTTATCCCAATCCTGTGCGGAAGCCATATTATAAACTTAATTTGCAAAATTATTTCGGAGAAACAAAACTCCATCTTTATGATATTAGTGGTACTTTGGTAAAAAAGATGATTATTCCCGAATCCAATAATAACCCGAGGGATTTTGAATTAAACACTTTGGGACTTAGTTCCGGGGTTTATATTATGGTTCTGGAAAATAATGGTTCCACGAAACGCCTCAAATTTGCAGTAGAGAAATGATTTTTTAGGGGGTTAGCAATGAAGAAATTTATCCTGCTGATTTTTATTGCCGGTTTTGCCTTTTGCCTTTTCTCTCAGGAAAAACCCAAAACCGATATTGACCAATGGCTAAATCAAACAGAAGAAGAACAACAGAATGCAATGCGGGATTCTGTTGTTACCAACGATTTAATTAAAATAAACTACAACCAGAAAAATGCCCAGTTAGCTATGGCTATGTCTATGCTGGTTCCTGGTGCAGGTCAATTTTATGCCAATAAGACAGTTCTTACAACCTATATTTTCCCGGTTCTGGAAATTGGACTAATTGGCGGACTTGTTTATTTCAATAACCAAGGCAAAGATAAAACCAAAAAATACGAAAAATATGCCAATGGCGAAATTGTAACCTATATTACTCCAGATGGAACTAAAATAACGGGTTTCCGGTATGATAGAAGTAGGCAAGATGAAATTCAGGCAATTCTGATAGGTGTAAACCAACATGATATTTATGATAACGGCTATTTTCGCTTAGATAAGACAAATTCTCAACATTTTTATGAAGACATAGGTAAATACCCTCAATATGTTTTTGGTTGGATGGATTGGTATTATCGTTTTGCCTGTAATGAATCAGGTGTGCGTGATTCCATTCGGTGGAAATTTGATGGAGAAAATGATAGTCCCAATATGCGCTGGACTGGAAATTATCCTTTATGGGGTAATGATACTGAAACCCTTATCCCTATTGATTCCCATGAAATGAGCAGGATGCGTCAGACCTATATTAAAATGCGTAACGACGCTAAGGACTCTTATAGTATGGCACATTTTTTCACTTTGGGCTTGGCTTTCAATCATTTAGCAGCAGGACTTGATGCCGTTAGGGTTACTCGTAATTTTAATCGTTATTACATTTCTCAATCAGTTCCTTCCTTAAATTTCTATGCTGCTATGCCTTTGGGAAATGTAACACCGATGTTGGGGTTGAAGTGGACTTTTTGAAACGGAAAACCTGTCTTATAATTCTTCTGCTTTTATGGGGAATAATTCCCTTATTAGCTTTGCCCAAATTTGTGTATCCTGTTTCTTCTTTAATTTTACCGGGAACAGGTGAATTGCTTTTAGGGCATAATACAAGGGGTGCTACTTTAATGGGTGTGGATTTAATAAATATTTATGCTTTTATTGCCACTGATCGGGAAATAGAGATGCAGAAAAAGAACTTTATGAAATTTGCCGAACTTTATGCCGGAGTGCCTTACGGAATGCCTGATGAGCACTATCAGGCAGTGCAAAATTATCCTAATAGCGATTATTACAATGATATTCAGGAAATGATGGCTCGCAACTATTATTTAATTTATAATTATGACCCTGAATCCTTTGCGGAATACATTTCGGCCAATACTTATCAAGGCAATGAAGAATGGAGCTGGCAAAGCGAAGAAAAATGGGAAGAATATAAGCATCTCCGTAAACGGCATCAGAAAACCAAAATGAATAATCAGCTTGCTTTGGGGCTGATGTTATTGAATAGAGGTATCAGTATTATAGATAGTTCCATTTTATCTAAAAAGAAACATGGAGAATTTTATTTAGCTCCTTTACCTGCAAACGGTGCAATGCTAAATTATCAAATTGAATTTTAGGAGAATAACTGTGAAGCGTTTTGGCATTTTCCTTTTAATTATTCTGCTTTCTACATCGCTATTTGCTCAAAGCAGAGGAATTTTAACTTTAAAATCTTTTGCCGTTCCAGGATGGTCTCAAATCAGTTCTAACAGAAATTACGGCTATGCAATGCTTACTGCAGAAGCAGTTATAATTGGCTCTATTTATTATTTTCATAGCGAAAGCAAGGTCTTGGAACAGGAATGTTATGAATATGCCATTAAATTTGCCCATTTGAATCCGGATGGTTATAGTGAAGAATTTTATAAACAATTAGCCCGCTATGAAAGTAGTGGTTTTGATGCCGGTGGTTATAATAATTGGGTGCGTCAAACAGCTATGAATTTATATCCTGAAAATAATCCAGAATAAAGCAACAGTATATAAACGATAATGCTTATGGAAATGATAAATATTGGTATTGGGATAGCTCAAATCATAGAAGCGAATATAATAAAATCCGTAATCGGAGTATGGATTATGATAATTATGCTCTTTGCCAGTGGAATAGCAATCTTAAATCATTTAGTGAGCACAATTGATATTTTAAGGTGGATACCTGTGTAAAAAAGCAGATTTTCCTTTTTAATCTGCAGATAAACCCGTTCTTCAATTAAATTACCATTGGTAAAGTGGGTTTACCCTTTTGTGGCTTTTGATTAGTCAAAGCAAAACAGGCAGAGCAAAAAAGAGAGATAAGAGAAAAAGAAACGGGGCTTGCATTTTACTCAACCCTCTAAACTTTCTCAACCTTCTAAACCTTTTTTCCCCGTTTCCTTGATAAACTTCTTTCTTCCTTCCTTAAAAGTGGTTTTGTTTTCAATTCCTTCTGAAAGTAGAATAGTTTTCCTCAGATTTTCCCAGCTATAAATGCACTTCTCAATATAAATTGTTGATCTCCACTGCGTTTGAGTTGCAATTTCGCATTCAAAAACAGGCAACAAGCGTCCTTTAAAACAGGAAGTTTTGGAATTTACCAGCAATATATTCCCTTTTTGCCTACAGCAAATTTATCCATATCCCTACCCGAATTGGAACCGCATAAAGAATTAAAGCGGTTTCATTCTTTAGAGGAGAAAACTAAATTAAGTATCTGTTTGCTTCAAACATTCGTGAGGATTTATTTTTCCGATTGAAATGGCAAACATCGGGGGGTTAAAGAAAGTTCGCATAAACCATTCAATGGTAATTAAATTATATCCGCTGGCTTTTGTTACTACAATGCCACTTTTGCCGGTAAATGAATTTTACCGTAACTTACAGGTAGTTCAAGAGCTGAATCATTATTTGTTCGAATCGTTTTGCTGATAATATAGTAAAGTAAAATTGCTTTTTCCAAAAAGGAAAATAAGTATATTTTTACAAAGCAAAAAAGAGATTAAGTGAAAATAGAGATAGGAGAATTTAAGAATTGACGATAAATAAATATTTTGCTATGAGGAATATAAACGAGTAGTGCTTTATAATTTATGTTTTGAGATAACTTTGCCCTGTATATGACTCGTTATCCTTATAGAATTATCTTTTCATGATCACCAGATGACACAGATTGATAATTTTAATTCTATACTTTCAAACCCCAAAATATTGCTAACTAATCGCTATAAATTCGCACTGCCAAATTAGTTCGCAGTTGAGAAAAAAATTATTTCAGCAGTTACAACTTCTAATTTTACAAATTAGTTACTTTTGCAATGTGCAGATTATTAAATAAAAAATGGAGCGCAATCTGAAATATTCTTTTTATTGGGGAAAAAATGTGCTCTCGAAGCAGTTTTAAAAGTAAACGCTTATTGATTCTTAATCACTTCGCAACCCGTAACACTGAAATCCCTAACACTTCCGTAACATTTCCCTAACGAGAGTTAAGGGATGTTGGAAGTGTTTAATAGTTATTAAGTTTAGGAGAAGGCAAGCGAAGGCAAAAATAATGAGAGAAAAAATGGCACTTGACAGAGAAGCTATGTGCAAAAAGATAAAAATATGAATTCTAAATACATACTTTATTGTGCAGTAACGGCTTTAATAATTGTTGATGACAAATAGCTTATGGACGGTTCATTCTGAATATAATTTGAAAAAGAGACAAGTTTCGGAAGTGGAGATAATCTTGATTTTCCGTTCTAAAATCACCTCAAGAGCTGGCTGAAGAAAAGGAAGAAGTGCTTTCCAAGGTTATAAGCCATGTAAAGATTTCGGGAAGAACCGCTATTTGAGGTAATTAGCAATCTGATAATATTTATATATTCTATATACAATTAGCCAACTGATGATTTGGAAAAAATTGCTGATTCTAAACGCGCCGGTTATACCTTTACTCCCCGAGCACTGGAGTTTACTCTGCGTTCATCTTTACGGGATAAAATTTATGAATCCTGCGGAGTGAATTGGGAATTTTATATAAACAAGGGGATTTATGAATCCGCGAAGATGATAGTATCCTGATTTATCAAAATTACTGCTGAAAAAGAGTTAAAAGTGGATTTTTCTTTCCGAGGAAAAAGCAAAGGAAGCTCCTCCTGAATAAATTTTCCAGGCAAGACCTTTATCAGTGAATTTACGGAACAATTTCAAAACCCAATCTGCTGGTGAACGAAGAAATTAACTAAACTCCATCAAAGTTCCTGCAACAGTTCAGCCAAGCGAAGGAATGGTCTTAAAAAACGAGTTATAGCGAAAAACTCGCGTTACAGAGGATGAAGTTAGAAATCTGGAATCCTGCAAGAAGCATATCGTGAAAAAATTCGCAAATCACTAAGAATTGTTTTTATCTCTCGGTTTACTGATGTTTATCTTCGTGGTTATCTTTCTGGCAAATCACTATTACGGAGTTCAAAGCAAAGAAGAAAAGATACCGGTAGCGGATTTTCTGCCTGTAAACTTAGGTTTTATTGTGCTGGTTATTTTAACGGTGCTCAGCAATTTTGTTCTTTCCGGCAGTAATCTGATAATTCCTTTTGCAATGATTGCCATAGCGGGAGCGATTTTAGTCAATTTTGAATTCGGACTTCTTTACAGTGTTTGTAATATATTGGTAATAAGTCCTTTCCTGAATTGGGAAACATTCACTCCGGTAATAATGTTATTATCTACCATAATGTGTCTGTTAATATTACGGCGACAAAAGGTGTGGCATGAATATCTGATGATTTGGTTATATTTACTAATTTCTTTGTTAGTTGTAATTATATGCCTGGGAATTTACAAGAGAGATTCCATAATAACTATAATGCGTTCAATAGGTTATGCTTTTATTTCGGCATCTTTAAGTATAACCGGTATTTTATTGATTGTCCCTTATTATGAAAAAAAGTGGAACAGGGCAACAAAACAGACCCTATTGGAACTTTTGGATTTTAACCATCCCCTGCTTAAACGACTGGCAACTGAGGCAGTTGGAACTTATCATCATTCTTTGGTAGTGGGAAATTTGGCAGAACATGCCGCTGAAGCCATTGGAGCTAATCCTCTTTTAGCCAGAGTAGGAAGTTATTATCACGATATAGGAAAAATAATCAATCCCGAAATATTTACGGAAAATAATGAAGATTCCAGCGAAATTCATTCCCAGATTGAACCGAATGAAAGTGCTCAGTTGATTCGTAATCATGTTACCGAAGGCATTACTTTGGCAAAAAAATACAAAATTCCTCAACCGGTGATAGATATTATAATGCAACATCATGGCGATATGATAATTCGCTATTTTTATGAAAAGGCAAATAAAGAAGGAAAAGAACTGGATACAAATGCCTATAGGTATCCTGGTCCCCGCCCTCAAACCAAAGAAGCAGCTTTAGTGATGCTGGCAGATATTGTGGAATCCACTACTAAAGCCAAAGAAATTGAAAGCGAAACAGATATCGCTAAAATTATTGATGATACCATAACTTATTTATTGAAAGAAAAACAGTTTGATGAAGCACCGATTTCTATGAAAGACCTGAAAATAGTGAAACAGAGCTTTATACCGGTTTTGGAAAGTATTTATAGGAAACGACTGGACTATCCGGAAGCACAAAAAGATGAATAGTTTGGAATTAATCGGCGAAACAATAATTCCGGAATCTGAACAGGAAAAAATTGCAGAACTGATATGCTCTCGGGAAGACCCTGAACATAGTTATCAGATATGCGTTAAAACAGTAGATAGTGAAACGATGAAACATTACAATAAACGCTATCGGGGTTTAAATGAAACCACCGATATTTTAAGTTTTATTACTGCAGATTTACCCGCTTGTGCAATTGAGGAAAGGGATGAGGAAGATGGATTTTCCGCCAAACCGGTGCGTATTTGTGATATTATTATTGACATAAAACGGCTTTTTCAGCAAAAGGGAATTATAACTTTAGAAGAAGAATATCGCGCTGTTTTGATACATGGTCTGTTACATTTAGTTGGTTACGACCATATCCGCAGTGCAGATGCAGAAAAAATGAACAAAAAAGAAGAATATTATTTAAAACAGACACAAGGTGAAATATAGCAGTGGATGACGGTAAGGCATTTATAATAATTGTCCTTTTTGCGTTATCAGCTTTTTTTTCCGGCTCGGAAACGGCTCTTTTTTCCCTTTCACGCATTCAGCTGAAACGCTTGGAAAATAACGATAAAAGCAGTGCAAAAAGGATTATAAAATTACTGAGCAAACCCAGACAGTTACTGATAACTTTGCTTTTAGGCAATACTTTTGTAAACTTGGCAATTTCTTCCTTCGGAACTTTGCTGGCTTTACAAATCGGAACTAAATACGGTTATACGGAATCATCGGTAGTAACAGTCCAAATTATAATTACTACTATTCTGATTTTGTTTTTAGGAGAAATGACTCCCAAACTGATTGCTCTTTCCAAAGCGGATAGTTTTAGTAAAATTATTTCCCTGCCACTGGTGGGATTTCGCTTAATATTTTTCCCAGTTGTATGGGTTTTGGAAAAAATAAGCGAACTTATATCCAAAAGGAAAGCTGTAGACCAATATATAGGAACGCAATTTACCCATGAGGAATTTCATAATCTGCTGCAATCCGAAAGCAGCAGTCACAGCTTGGAAGAACACGAAAAGAAAATGCTGGTAGGTCTTTTCAGATTTAAAGAAGCGGAAATAAAAGAAATTTATGTGCCACGAGTAAAAATAACTGCTATAGAAGAAAACAAAGACCTTGAAGAACTGAAACAGATTATTATTGACAGCGGTTATTCCCGAATTCCCGTGTATCGCGGCACTATAGATGAAATTGTAGGAATAATTTATGTAAAAGACCTGCTCTTGTATCCCGAAAAGAAAACTATTAAAGAATTGATGCGTCCCGTATGGTTCGTGACGGAAAATATGAAAGTGCAGGCATTGCTAAATCAGTTCAAACAGAAAAAATTACAGATTGCAGTTGTGGTTGATGAATATGGTGGCACAAGCGGTATAATTTCCCTGGAAGATATTCTGGAAGAAATAGTTGGCGATATCAGAGATGAATATGATAAAGATGAAATACCCGAACTGATAAAAAAAGATGAAAATAACTATATTTTAAGCGGCAATTTCAGCGTTCGCCAGTTTAATGAGGTTTTTTCTACGGAAATTTCTGTGGAGGACTATGATAATATAGCTGAATTTCTGCTTGCTTATTTCAATAATGTTCCTGCTATTGGCGCAACTGCCAAATATGATGATAAACTGGAATTTACCATTTTGGATGCAGATGAGAAAAGCATCAAACAAATTCAGGTGAAAATCAAGCCGGGAGAATTGTCCTGAAATACCTTTTAACCCTATTTTTACTCTGGCACAGTTTGCTAATTGCATCAACTGCAGAATATTATATGAAAGCATTAGGAATTAAACTGGCTGAAATAAGTATCCAAATTAGTGAAAATGAACCGGTTATAGAAATAAAAGCCAAATCCCTGAAAGAAACAGCTATATCCCCTCAATTAAACAACATTTATCGGATTGAACATAACGGTTCCTATCAGCCCATAACCTATACCCGGGTTATCCGTCAAAAAAATGTTAATGATAAAGTTATTGTAAACTACAATCATAATAGCTCTCAAGCAACTATGATTCGCTTATCGGATAATAGCACTATCCAATATTCTATAGCTAAAAACAGCCAGGATGTCTATTCTTTTCTGGCAGAAGTTATAGCCGGAAGAGTGCAAACGGGAAAATATCCTATTGATGCAAACGGTGTAAAATGGCAGGCAAATGTTGTTCAGCTCGCTTCTGAAACAGTTGATACACCGCTTGGTAAATATCCTGCAAGACATTATGAAATTACTTTCCATAATTTAACCGAGAAAAAGATGCCCTATATAGATATGGTAACCTTCAATATGCTGCAGGAAAATAATAAACTGAACCTGTGGGTTTATAACAATCAATACGCCGTGAAAGCAACTTTTAAAAAGAAAGGACTCTCTTCCTGTTGGGAATTGGTAGATATCAAAAAATGAAATTCTTTCGGACTCTTTACCCTACTCTTATTTGGTTTTGCCTCATCTGGATTTTATCATCTCTGCCCTCTCAACATATTCCTTCCGTAAATATTATCGGTTTTGATAAACTGGAACATATAGGTATTTATGCTATTTTGGGCTGTTTGCTTGGATACTGGTTAATTTTTAAGGACTGGAAATTAACAACTGTCATCCTAATTTATGTGTTTCTTTTGTTGCTTGCCGGTTTGGATGAATACCATCAGAATTTTATTCCTGGGCGCGATGTTTCCCTATATGATTTTATGGCAAATTCTGCCGGAATCATAATCGGCTTTTTATTTTACTTGCATAAATATGATAGAAGTTGAAAAGCTCTGCGTTTCTCTGAATGATAGAGAAATTTTGGTGGATATTAGTTTCACGCTTAATAATGGCAATAATTTGGTTATTTTGGGTCGTAGCGGTAGCGGAAAAACTGTTTTAATCAAAACCCTGCTGGGCATTTATTTTCCTGTTTCCGGCAGTGTAGTTATTGATGGAATAGATATTCACCGCTCTTCGGAAGACCAAAGGAAAACATCTAAAAAACGCTTTGCGATGGTTTTCCAAAATGCTGCTTTACTTGATTCCTTTACTGTTCTGCAAAATGTTGCCCTACCCCTTTATGAACGTGGTGAAAAAGACGCTATCCTGATAAAAGAAAGAGTATATAAATGTCTGCAAATGGTTGGACTGGAAAATACCGTAAACCTTTATCCTGCCGAGCTTAGTGGTGGTATGCGTAAAAGAATTGGCATTGCCAGGGCTTTAGTTTATGAACCGGATTATATTATTTTTGATGAACCTGTTTCCGGATTGGACCCTATTACTTCCAGAGAAATTATGTTTTACATTACGCGCATTGTGGAAACTGCTTCCGCTACTTTGATAACTATTACCCATGAACTGAAAGATATTCAAACAATTGGCAATCAGATTTTATTTTTAGATGCAGGCAGAGTTGTTTACAATGGCAAAACAAGTGACTTATCACAATCACCTAATCCCCTCCTACAAGAATACTTACAATGAATATTCACGATAAATCAAATCTCACTCAACTGGCTTTTTATACTGCTGTTGCTGCTTCAATTCACATTGTAGAAGACCTTATAATGCGAATGTTGCCTCTTCCCTTTGTCCGACTTGGTTTTTCTAACATTGTTATTCTCTATCTTATTTGCCACAATAGAATTTG
>JAXGIH010000002.1:0-49695 GCA_040770845.1 Cloacimonas sp. (SeqCode) | reverse complement strand
GAAAAAGATAGTAGTATCAATGAACAGATAGAAAAACTGCGTTTGCGTGCTACAATGAGTTTGATGGAAAGAAGGGATGTAATTATCGTTTCGTCTGTTTCCTGCATTTATGGACTTGGTGTTCCGGAAGAATATCGTGAGGCATTAATTTCCCTAAAAAAAGGTATGAAAATGGACCGTGAAGAACTTATTCATCAACTGATATCGGCTCATTACAGCAGAAATGATATTGCTTTTGAAAGAGGTGCTTTCAGGGTTAGAGGCGATGTAGTTGATATTTTTCCTGCCTATTTGGAACACTGTTTGCGCGTGGAATTCTTTGGGGATGAGATTTATCGGCTGGAAAAAATTCATCCTATTTCCTGTCAACCCTTGGAAGAAGTAGAAAATTACGATGTTTATCCCGCAATTCACTTTTTAATGAATGAGGAAAAATTGCGCAAAGCCCTCATCAGTATTGAGCAGGAAATGAATGAACGGGTTGCCTGGTTTTTACAAAATCAAAAATATGTGGAAGCAGAACGCCTGAAACAACGCACAATTTTTGACCTGGAAATGCTCCGCGAACTGGGTTATTGTAGTGGCATTGAAAATTACACGCGTCACTTAACGGGAGCTAAACCCGGAGAACCGCCAAACTGTTTACTGGATTATTTTCCTGAGGATTTTTTAATGGTGATTGATGAATCCCATGTAACTATTCCTCAAGTGCATGGAATGTTTGCTGGGGACTACACTCGCAAAAAGAACCTGGTGGAATACGGTTTTCGTTTACCTTCCGCTTTTGATAACCGTCCTTTGCGTTTTGAAGAATTTGAAAAATTTATGCATCAGGTAATCTTCGTTTCTGCCACTCCTGCGGATTACGAACTAAGTTTAACTAAAGGCGAAATTGTAGAACAGGTGATTCGTCCCACCGGTTTGCTTGACCCGGAAATTGAAATTAAACCTATAAAACATCAGGTAGATGACCTCATCGCGCAAATCAAAGAACGGGTTGCTAAAAAACAAAAGATATTGGTTATGACACTAACTAAAAGAATGAGTGAAGACCTTAGCATTTATCTGAATAATGCCGGAATCAAAGCCCGCTATATGCACAGTGATATAGACAGCATTGAACGAGCTAAAATCATCAGGGACTTTCGTTTAGGTGAATTTGATGTAATCGTAGGCATTAATCTTTTAAGAGAAGGTTTAGACCTGCCAGAGGTTTCACTGGTAGCTATTTTAGATGCCGATAAAACCGGTTTCTTGCGGTCTACCCGTTCCCTGATTCAAATTTCCGGTAGAGCAGCCAGAAATGTTGATGGCAAAGTGATTTTTTATGCTGACGAAATTACCGATGCTATTAAACAAACAGTTGCCGAGACCAATAGACGCCGTGCCAAACAGCTTGCCTACAATGAAGAACACGGAATCACTCCTCAGACCATCTATAAAACAATTGACCAGATTATGCAATCCACCGCTATTGCTGAGGGTTATGATAAAATTGCCAAACAAGCTACATTTGAAAAACCCTCCGCTAAGGAATTTATGGAATATCTGGAACTGGATAATAAAGAAAAAATCATTGAACTGCTCACTAAAGAAATGAATAAAGCCGCTGCTAACCTTGATTTTGAACACGCTGCTGAACTGAGAGATAAACTTTGGGAACTGCAACAAAACTTATAAAAAATGAAGAATGATAACACGCAAATTTTATTTTTACAAAGAGAAAAGAGAGAAAGAGAATAATTGAGAATGTAAAATGAATTTGACTGTTCTTGTTTTAACTCACAATTTTTGGTTGGGAAACCATTTGTAGTGCGGTTGACAGTGTGCTTGCTTCTTGTTTTAACTCACAATTTTTAGGTTGGGAAACCATTTATAGTGCAGTTGGAAGTGTAGAAGCAAGAGGGATGCTGATAATTGGGTAAACGAATGAAAATTGTGAGTCAAAACAAGCATCGTTGCAACTATATTTTGCCGCGGTGGAGTTTTGACTCTAAACCGACCCTTTTGTGTTTGCAACTATATTCTGAGGTAACAGGAAATTTTGTTTGTTGCCTTCTACTTTCAAAGCTGAAGCTCGGTTTAGAGTTAAAACGAAAGTATTCCCCGAAGTCACAAATTCTGAACAATTCCTACCCCACATTTCTGGAGCGGCTGAATATATATTTTTTCCGTGACCGTGGAATTCGTGAGTTTGTTGTAGCTCGGTTGACAGTGTGCAGGGTTCTTGTTTTAACTCACAATTTTGAAATGAGGAGACCAAATGTAGTTCGGTTGACAGTGTGCAGGGTTCTTGTTTTAACTCACAATTTTTTAATTCGTAAACAAGTTATAACTCGGTTGCAAATGAAGATGTTTGTGGGATGTGTGTACCTGGAGGGCAAGTGAAAATTGTGAGTTAAAATAGAATATGCGTCGGGGTTAAAACCCGTCGTTATCTAACTGCCATCACTACAGGATTTATTTTATTATATAGAGTTTATGAATATTAAAACTATATAAAATATGGAGTTACAGATATAATATTTTCTTCTTCCCCCTAAATTTTCCTAACTCCTACTAAATAAATATAATTCCGTTTTCTTCCTTAATAGCATTGCTTACCCATTGCTTACCCATTGCTAATCCCATCCGTAATGGGTAAGCAATGAGTAGGTAATGCTATTATGGAAGAAAAGCAACTTTCACAATGACAGCAAATTAACCTGAAAGGGAGAAAAAAGGAGCGGGAAAAAAGGGAATTTTAATGCCATCTAAAAAACAAAAAAAACGGGTTTTATAACATATTGCAAGATAAAGGATTATAAACAGAAAATAGACAAAGAAAGTGCTTGACAATAACACTATATCATTTACTGTGGCAACAAATTAAGGATTCAAATTCCAGTGAGATTCATTTATCTGGAAAAAAATCCTTAGCTTTATTCATAAAATTATAGGAGACAATAGAATATGCAAAGCTCAACTTATACAGCCAGCAATATTAAAGTGCTGAAGGGTCTGGAAGCTGTCCGAAAAAGGCCTTCAATGTATATTGGAGGCACCAGTGAACGCGGTTTGCATCACTTGGTTTACGAAGTTATAGATAATTCTATAGATGAAGCATTAGCAGGTTATTGCGATGAAATTATTTGCACTATAACCACCGAAGGAAATATTAGAGTGGAAGATAACGGACGCGGAATTCCTGTTGATATTCAAAAAGATATGGGAATTCCGGCAGTGCAGGTTGTCTTAACGGTTCTGCATGCAGGGGGGAAATTTGACGATAAAAGTTATAAAGTAGCCGGAGGTCTGCATGGAGTTGGTGTTTCAGTAGTTAATGCTCTATCGGAATTTCTGGAAGTGAATATTTTTAAGGACGGGAAAGAATACTTTATGCGCTTTGAAAGAGGTCTTCCAGTAACCGAATTACAGGTTTTAGGGGATACCAATAAAACCGGAACAGTAGTAACTTTCCGTCCCGACCCGCTTATTTTTGAAACAACGGAATTCAGTTTTGATTATTTAACTTCCCGCTTAAGAGAACTGGCATTCCTGAACAGTGGATTACGCATTATTCTAAAAGATGAACGTAGTGGTCGGGCTCATGATTTTAAATATGAGGGGGGAATAAAAAGTTTTGTGGAATACTTAAATCAAAACAAAAAACCGCTTTTCCCCAATCCGGTATACATTTCCAGCGTAAAAGAAGGAATGGAATTTGAAGTAGCTCTTCAATATAACGAGGGTTATCAGGAAAACATCTTCAGTTTTGCCAATAATATTAATACTACTGAAGGGGGAACTCATTTAAGCGGATTTAAAAGCGGTTTAACGCGTGCCGTGAATACCTACATCAAAAATGCCGATCTGCTTAAAAATGAAAAGGTTAGTCCTTCCGGTGAAGATATTAGAGAAGGGCTTACTGCGGTTATTTCACTTAAAATTGCTAATCCCCAATTTGAGGGACAGACCAAAACCAAACTGCAAAATTCGGAAGTGGAAGGAATTGTTAATAGTGCTGTTTACGAAAAGCTTATGGAGTATTTTGAAGAGCATCCTGCTGAAGCAAAAAATATTACAATGAAAAGTATTTTAGCAGCACGCAGTAGAGAAGCAGCCAGAAAAGCAAGAGAACTTACCAGGAGAAAAACTGTCCTGGAAAGTGGCTCCCTGCCAGGAAAACTTGCTGATTGCACTTTAAGCGATCCGGAAAAAACAGAACTCTTTTTAGTGGAAGGTGACTCGGCAGGCGGAAGCGCCAAACAAGGAAGAGATCGTTCTTTTCAGGCAATACTTCCTTTGTGGGGAAAAATGCTGAACACGGAAAAAGCAAGAGTGGATAAGGTTTTGAACAACGATAAAATTCAACCGATTATTTTAGCTTTAGGAGCTGGAATTGGACAGGATTTTGACATTAGCAAACTGCGTTATCATAAAATCATTATAATGGCTGATGCCGATGTAGACGGCTCTCATATTGCCACTTTGCTGATGACTTTTTTCTATCGCTATATGCGTCCCGTAATTGAAGAAGGTAAACTCTATATTGCAATGCCGCCTCTTTTTCAGGTTCGCAAAGGAAAACAGAAGGTTTATGTGTATAATGAAGAAGAACGGGATAAAGCAATTCGGGAATTTGGTGAAAAAGGTGTGATTGTTCAACGCTATAAAGGACTTGGTGAAATGAATGCGGAACAGCTTTGGGAAACCACTCTTGATCCTAAAAACCGGAAAATGATTGCTATCAAAATGGATGATGCCATTGAGGCGGATAGAATGTTTACCATTTTAATGGGCGATGAAGTAGAACCCAGAAGGGAATTTATTCAGGAAAATGCCCGCTATGTAAAAAATCTTGATGTTTAAGGAGCAAAAATAGATGTCTGAAACAACCAATATTATTCCTGTTCAAATAGAAGAACAACTAAAACAAGCATACCTTGATTATTCTATGAGTGTGATTGTTTCTCGCGCCTTACCCGATATTAGGGATGGCTTGAAACCCTCTCAACGCCGAATAATCTATGCGATGCATGAACTTAATTTAACTCCTGGAAGTCACTTTCGTAAATGTGCAAAAATTGCCGGGGACACAAGCGGTAACTATCATCCTCACGGAGAACAAGTTGTATATCCTACTTTAGTGCGTTTGGCACAGCCCTGGATAATGCGTTATCCGTTAATTGAAGGTCAGGGAAATTTCGGTTCCATAGATGGTGATCCACCTGCAGCAATGCGATATACAGAAGCACGCCTGCAAAAAATAACAATGGAAATGCTTACCGAACTGGAGAAAGATACCGTTGAATTTAGAAGCAACTACGATGAAACCCGTCAAGAACCTACTGTTTTTCCTGCGCGGTTTCCCAATTTACTGGTAAACGGTTCTTCCGGAATCGCTGTTGGAATGGCAACCAATATGCCACCCCATAATATAGGTGAGGTCTGTGATGCCATTATTGCTCTGATTGATAATCCCGATTTGCAGCCATTGGACTTGTTGGAATATATTAAAGGACCCGATTTTCCAACTGGTGGTTTTATTTTGGGAACTGAGGGAATAAGAGAATATTTTGAAACGGGTAGAGGCAAAATTATTATGCGGGGTGAAACTGAAATTGAAACCCTACCCAATGATTTAGAACAGATTATAATTCGTTCCATTCCCTATCAGCTTTCTACAAGTCAGCTTATAGAACGAATGGTGGAGCTGGTGAAAGAAAAAAAAATTGAAGGCATTAGCGATATTCGGGATGAATCCGGACGCGATGGAATGCGCATTGTAATTCAGGTAAAACGCAATCATGATGCTCAAGTAGTCCGTAATTTGCTTTATAAATATACACAGCTGCAATCCACTTTTGGTGTAATTAATCTCTGTCTGATAGATGGTGTTCCGCAAGTTATGAATATGAAAGAAATGTTGCAGAATTTCATTGATTTTAGACACGAAGTTGTTTTGCGCCGCACACAATTTGACTTGCACGTAATGCTAAAGAACGCCTTTATACATATTTTAGAGGCTTGAAAATCGCCACCAGACCCATCTGGATGAAGTTATCGCTCTAATCCGTGCTTCGCAAACCCCAAATGATGCCAGCGTCGGTTTACAGGAAAAATTCGGCTTAAGTGAAATTCAGGCAAAAGCAATTCTGGAAATGCGTTTACAACGCTTAACCGGTTTGGAACGCGATAAAATAGAAACAGAATATCAGGAATTGTTGATTACAATTGCCCGTCTTACTGAACTGGTTGAACATAAAGAGCTTTAAGATGAATTTAATTAAAGGAAGAAACAGGCGAAATTAGAGATAAATTTGCTGATAAAAGGTTAACTACAATTATCCCTGCCCCGGCAAGAAGTTTCAATATGGGAAGACCTGATTGCAGATGGATAGGTGGTGGTTACTATTACTCATGACGGCTATGTAAAAAACGCTTACCTCGTGCAATCCATACAAAGTTCAAGCCAGAGGAGGAAAGGGATTAAGCGCTTCTAATTTTGAGAAAAAGAGGACTTTATTCAATACCTCTTTGTTGCCAGCACTCATTCCTATATCTTGCTTTTTACCGATCATGGAATGTGTTACTGGCTAAAAGGTTTCCGGGACCCTGAAGCAAGTAGAACGGCCAGAGGCAAAAACCATTGTGAATTTGGTAAAACTTGCTTGCGGGAGATAGAATTAAGGCATTTGTCACTTTGAAGGATTTCCATCCTAGGAAACAAACATCGTGATGTGCACGCGTAAAGGTCTGGTTAAGAAAGTCCTGTAACTGCTTTTTCGCATCATAAACTCAATTGGTATTAAAGCAATCGAAACTAGAGAGGATGATGAATTGATAGATGCAGAATTTGTGACGAGATGATATTCTGCTGGCTACGCATGAAGGAAAGTGCAATCGTTTCAGCGAAAGTGAAATCCACGTTCTATGCGTCGTTTTTATCGGGGTATCGAAGAGATTCGCTTGCGTAATGGAGATTATGTTATTTCAATGGCTATTGCTACTGTCAGGATCAATTGGAAAACGGTAAACCTAATTCTTCACTATTTGGCAATTAGTGAAAAAGGATACGTAAGCGCAGTCTATTTCCAGTTATTCTGTTACCAGAAGAGGTTCTGGTGTTATTACTCTTAAAACAAATGAACGGAATGGTTATTTGGCTTCCTTGATGCTGGTGCGGGATGATGATGATTTAATGATTATAACTCAAGGTGGAATGATTATCCGACAACGCATTTCTGAAATTTCCGTAGTGGGAAAATACTTCAGGTGGTGATAAACCTTGCTCCTAATGATGTAGTGCGCGATATATCCCTCGTGCATTCCCCCAGGCCCGATAAGGAGATCCTGGATAAAGAAATTTGAAATTTTGAAAGCAAAACCTTCTGATATGAGAAGACCTTACAGATATGGAAAATGATGAATTTCACCCGAGAAGATGAAGAAGAAATTGAGGAATTGAGAAGAAGACCTGGAAAATGAAGAGGATAATGACTGTTAATACAGAATTACGCTGACAGCAGGAATTTTTTCTGCTGTATCCAACATTCTGTAAGCCAGTTTGTTCGGGGAAGGAATTATTAGGAAAATAATTATGCTGTTATTTATTCGTTCGGATACATTATTAATTGTTAAACCCCAAAGCTATCCTGGCAGCTATCAGGAAATCAATAACCGCTTCTTTCCTGTCTTTATCAGTATCAAAAATAATTCTACAGAAATAAAACTGCAGGAAAACTCATTTAAGTATTCTTTGTAATGAAAAACAATATGATCCTGTTCCGTAGATTACATTCTAGCTGATTTGGAAAGAAAAATGATGTTGCAAGAATTCAGCGATCCTTTCTTACCTCCAACAGAATTTGGTATAACGGATAGGACTAAAGAACAGGAAATGTATTATGAATTGGTAAATAATGCATTTAGCTGGGGAGAACTTTTACCCAGGCCAAAAAAGATGGTTATCTCTTTTACAATAAAAGAAATTGCCTCTGCCAACTGTTTCTCCGTTAATATCCTAGGATTTTCCTCCCTTTCATAAAGCAATAATATATCTCTTCCCGTCACGAGTCCTCACTGCCAAATAGATTTGAGAGATAGTGTAAAAGTTATTCGACAATAACGACTTCTCTGCAACTCTCAGGGGAAAATAGGTGGACAAGAATGTCCACCTTCCGGTTACATTGTTAACGGTATTCATGAATCATCCAGCCCTCTTTTCCCAGTCCTAAAAAGATGTAATCATTGGCTACATCCAAATCGTAAACGGGGATAGTGAGAAAAATGTTGTTGGGGTCTTTTGTTTTGAGGGGATTGGTGACATCAACAATTTTGCGCCTCCGCGTCCTAATACAATAAAAGACGATTTATCCGCACAATATCCGACCAGGAATTCGTTAGTCATTCTAATTTGACTGATAGGGGTTGGCTTTTTGGGTTCATAAACATTGAAAGCGAAGAGGGTTTTTCCGACGCGATCAAATTGTATTTCCGTTTTAGCTAAACAGGTGGCATCTATAAGTTCGTAATTTACTCCCAGAGAAACAGGATAGGATTGATCGGTAATATCTACGGCAACTAAACCAAAATCATTGAGAGCAAAGATATAAAGGTAACTTGCTACAGGAAGTCCTTAATACCCATTTTTCAGAAAAGATAAGATAATAATTCGCGTGTGCTTCCACCACTGCGTCAATAATATCTATTCCTCTATATCGGTCTGCCACATAAAATTGAACCTTCGCGGGTAAGTTTATCACCAACAATTGTTTGAGGAAAAAATACGAGAACCGGTATACAAACTATCTATCAAAATAACTTGATTTGTGGGTTCATTAGAAGCGACATAAAGATATTTTCCAGTAAGTGTTTCAATGTCCTCAATCGGGTTGGAGAAAAAAAGCTGCTTCCATTTTGAGTTTTCAGGCGTTAAAAATGGAATAAACCCAGATATAATTTTTGGTTATTAACGCAAACCAGATCCCTCGGCAAAGCGGATAGAATATGCGAGAGGTCTTAATATAAGCCAGTTGATGCGAAATTTATTGTCTATATGAAATATAGATAGGCACATAAGCAGGCAAGGGATGCTTGAGTAAGCTGCATTTCCCGTTTTTCTCCAGTAACCAGTAATTGATTTGTTTAGGTCATAATTCCTTCTGCACGAGCAGCGAAGAAGGTAAAATACGATGTTGTAAAACATTTATGGCTGATACTTTCCACATCTTCTTCAGCAGGAGTTACCAAACGACCATCTAAAGCAGCTCTGGCTTTGGCAGACAAAATCAGATATTGTGAAGCACGAGGTCTGCTCCCAGTAGCCCCATTGTTTAATTTCCTTTTTCTGCATCATCTGTATTAGGACGTGATTTTCTGACTAAATTTACAACAAACTTTAATACATGATCACTAACGAGAGAACGCACTGCCTGTTGTAAAGATATTATTTGTTCACCTGTCAACTGAGGTGTAATTGAAGTTATCCAGTCAGTAGTGCTTTTCAGCAATTTGCAGTTCTTCTTCCAAAGTAGGATAATCAATATTGATAAAGAACATAAAACGGTCTAGCTGTGCTTCGGGCAGAGGATAAGTTCCTTCCTGTTCAATGAGGTTTTGAGTTGCCATCACTAAAAAAGGAGCTTGTAGAGGTCGGGTAACGGTTACGTAATTTACAGCGTATTCTTACATTGCTTGTAATAAAGCTGCTGGGTTTTAGGAGGTGTTCGGTTAATTTCATCTGCCAGTGTATTGGCAAAAATAGGGCCTTTGATGTATTCAAAATGTTTTTTCGGTAACCACGGTCATTCACTAAAATCTCCGTTCCGGTAATATCAGGAAGGCATTAAATCAGGTGTAAATTGAATCCGGCTGAAAGGAACAGGAAAGTGCTTTTGCCAGAGAAGAAATAAGTAAGGTTTTAGCTAATCACGGTTTCCTTTGGGAGGATATGTCCATTGGCAAAAGGGCAATAAGGACATCTGTTAGAACTCTTTCCTGACCAATTATAACATTATGTATTTCATTTAGCGAAAGTTCTTTCCGACCCTGCATTGCAGTAATATCTTGTATCAGTTCTTCTTTAGTCATTTATTTTATCTCCTTTAATAACTGTGAAAAAGAGTTCCAGGGCCAAGAACTGCGAAGGCAATTATGCCCCATAAACTCATTAATCCGGCTGTTAAAATATGTCGAAAGCCATAATTGCCGAGGCAGTGGTCTTTGTCAATCCAAATCCAATACTAAAAATAATAATCATCATCCATTCATTACTGCCAAGTTGAGCAGGAGGTTGAGGAATGGCATAGGAAAGATTTATTAATGTGTAGCCGAATAAAAAAACCAAAGTAAAAGGATATAATATACCGAAAGCTCTGAAAAGCAAATAAAAATAAATCCCATCCAATAAAAACCCCGCCAGCAGTTAAAAATAGTAAAACCAGCAGGGGATGATGTTCAAAGAGGTTTGGGCTCACTAATAAACAATTTCTATAGCTGGGTTTTACTTTTGTTTTTGCTTTTTAGATTAACTCAGGAAATAAGAGGTAATAATCTTCACTACCAATTCCTTTTTCCACACCGAAGCAAGTAAGATAGCAAAAGCCACAATAAAAATCAATGTCAATAAACAAAGTAAAATCAGCATCAGATTATCTTTTGAGTTTAATTGTAGTGAAAGGTAAAACAATGATGATGAATAAAATGGCGGCCGTATCAAAGACCTTATCTACAAATACTGAAGGCAATGCTTTAAAATAGAAGATAGTAATTTCTTTTAATAAACTAGGCACGGGCAAAATCCCAGCTCTTATAGGAATTAAATAGTTGAGTAGATTTCCTGCCATAGCATATAACCAGGTTTTGGATATTTTAGGATTAGCTGGAGCAGGAATAAGTAAACGCCAACGCAAAGAGCGTAAAAAATAGGCAGAAAGATATGCTATGGGAGAGCAATTATCACCCAATTAAAATTTACTTTTGCAATTTGGGATTAATTTCATCTAAAGAGGAGTATAATATAACCAGGCAGCAAGCAAAGAATGCCTATAATTAGCCCAATTATTAGAGAATTACGATTTTTTCGGGTCATTCATTATTTTCCGGAGTGAAGAGCAGATAATAATGATGTGCCCAGTATTTTTAAACTGTTTGGGAACGATCGCTTTCCCCAAAGCTGTATCTAAACATCTTTTCCGCAAATTCACTGTCTTCTTCCTGATAATAGGAAAAAATTGTAACCGGTTCAGTCTCCTTTTCCTGAATTTCCTGTTTCTTCGGCAAGCGGTTCAAAAGAGTTCTTTTTTCATTCCGATATCCCGAATAGAGGAGGACGATCAATATAGTTTCGTCTTCAGTGCCATTTATTTTGTTTCATCAGGTATCTGATAGTAAGGTCAAAGATATTCCGGATGTAAAAAAGGATATTTCGCCGGGAGTATAATCCATTGTTGCATTTTATAGCCAATTCCATTGCGGTTAGAGACACAAATTAAGATTGCCTTATGGCAAACTCTGCAGAATTCAGAAAAGAAAACTTTTTATGTTTTGGGTGAACCATAAAGCGGAAAAAATTGAAGCCCAAATCAAAGAAATGCTTTCAGGATATTGAAGTTGCACATAATCAGGGTTATATTTGATATCGGTATGCAAAGGCACAATTCCTGCCACAATTCTCTAGTTTTTCTAGGCGTTCCAAATTATGATCTTTGAAGAGACCTTTATTCTTGTCGTGCCTAAATTTAACAGATTTATACCGCTTATTCCAGTAAAAGCTTCAAAAACAAGGTGTTTCAGAGCGGACTGAATTTTATAGACCTTACAAACGCATTGGCAACTTATTTAGCACAATGCGTTCATAAGAAGAGCCCAAGCCTTCATCCAGTTGTTAAAATATTTTGTCCAGTCATTAATTGGAACTGCCATCAGTGTTTTTGATAGTCCTTTATGGTTATTTCCAATTCGGGGATGGTGAAATGGGATTTGTAACCTTCTTTTTCCATTATATCATAATAAAGCACTTACATCGTAAAACCAGCTTTTGGAAAATGAGTTCAAAACGGCTAATCCACAAGTTGTTCAGAAGACGAGCTATATTTTCACCCCAGGCAAAAAATTCTATCTAATCTTAAAGCCGAGGGATAGTTTTTTCCGTGAAGCTGACGGGAAATAAAATCTACCAATGCCTGCAAACGAACTGGTTCACGATCCGCTACTGTAAGTGTAAGTCCGCTTTTTCAATCCCTGCTTGTAAGATATAGAAATGCCTTCACCAAAGCATCAATATGATAAAGATGAATCCAAACCGGTTTATTGATAAGCGGGAAAAGATCTTATCTGCAATTTTACCATTTGATAAGAAGCAAAGTCCACCTTCTCCATAAGCAATACTGGGACGAACAATGTAGCTTTTAGTCCATTTAAAATAGCCCGATTGATTATACGTTCTGCTTCTATTTTCGTATAATGATAGTAATTATCAGAGTTTTCTCGGTTTGAGAATTAAGCAGAAGTTCTTGAGGAATTGCTCCAAAAACTTCAACAGAAGAACAATAAATCAAGCGTGCATCTTTAGCAAGACAATATTCTACCATCTGTCCTGTGCTGTAAACATTGCTGCGGAGATAAGTTTTTCTTTGGGAAATTTTACCACCTCGTAAGGCAATATGTAAAATTGTATCAAATTCATTGGTAAAAGAATTCTTCTAAATTGGCAGTATCAGCAAGATCAATTTCCACAATCGAATTGTTTTTCAAATTCTTTATAGCGACAGGGATCTTGTCTTCGGACGCACTAACGCGGTAATATTAAAATCGGAGGGACTCTAACAGTTCCCTTAAAACATTCTCATCAAACCGGTAATGCCGGTAATAGAGAGGTAGCCAAAAATCCTCTTTATTAAACTGCGTTTATGATGATGATGAGAATGGTGAGGACGGTAAACCTGAACATATTCATAAGGGATATTTTTCTCCGCTGGCAATGCGAGAGGAAAACATAAAAAAGCAAATGAGCAGTATGATTATCTATCATTTCTTCCACCTTGTTCCGCGCTTCAAAATAGGCAAGATATTTACCACGAATATGATCGTCTGAAGCAATAAAATGTGTCCATGCAACCACTGGTAGGCAGTGGACTTAACGCTTATCTCCATAAAGTCCAAGTAAAGCTTCCGGCATTGGTTTGCAGATAAATATTTTTGATAGATCAGGTTTTCGGCACGAGAGGGCTTTTTGCATAATGTACACATAGCGTTCTGCATGAGCTAAAATAGGTTTATAACCCGCTCGTAAAAGGGAAGAGATATTATTATTATAAAAATCATTAGGTGGATCCATTTAAATCACTTTCCAAAAGGATATACGAACTTTTACCCATAGTCAGATTGTGGGTTTTTATGTCTTCCAAAATATCAGGTTGCAAATAAATCTCAAAACCGGGTTGAATATCAAGGTCTATACCTGCATCTTTTACTTTATTAACTATAGTATTGAATTTCTCATCATATTCCTGACGACTGTATTGATAATGACCCTTAAAGTAATGTGCCGTTAAATAAACTCTTTTAATTCCACCTTCTGCCATCTGGCATAACTGACTGAGAGAATCATTTAGGGATTTTGAACCATCGTCAATATTAGGCAGCAGGTGAGTATGAATATCAACCATTGATCAGGGTAATCTCTCTTTTATCATAGCTACGAATTCCAATAAAACAGAGTTATTAGGATAGGGCTTCAGCATTTTAGCTGAATCGGCAAGCATATTTTCTACTGTTTTACGAGCTTTATCAAAACCCAGCAGAGCTGTATAACTGGCTTTGGAAACAGGAATGTATTCATCATCCAAACCCTCACTACCACGAGAATAATCCGCTTCAATATCTTCAATCATTTGATAGGCAATTCCCAAATTCAAAGCATAAGCTCTCATAACCTGATGTGTTTCTTCATCTGCACTACTTAGCAAACAGGCAATATCGGCAGCTGCCTGTAATAACGATCCGACCTTTTTCATATCAATATAATTCAAAGTGTTTATTTTCATCACTTTATGTCGGCTGGAAAGAGCTACTACCTGTCCTCCAATCATTCCATAGCTTTTTGTAGCATTAGAAATAAGACGAATTGCTTCCAGCGCCTGTTCCGGATTTTTAAGCTCGCTGATTATTTCATAAGCCAGTGAGTAAAGTGCATCGGCAGCCAAAATAGCTATGGCATTTCCATATTTGATATGCAACGCGGGCTGAGCTCTTCGCTGTGTTCTGTTCATCACACTTGGCAAATCATCATGAACTATCGCTCCATTATGTAACAATTCAATAGCTACTGCCGATTTTACAGCATCTGGAAAAGCACGGTGTTTTTTAAACCCCGTAAGCATTTCAAACATTGAAAGAAGCAGTAATGGACGCCATCTTTTACCTCCAGGAATTACTGCTTCATACATTGCTTTTTTAAGCTCTGTGGCATATTTGTTTTCCAATGATAGTGCGTTTTTAAGTTCCTGGTCAATAAGTTCCAAACGCGTCTCAAAATACTTCTGTAAAAGCAAAGCATACTCCCTTTTCATCAAGCTTGACAAAAGCTGCTATTTAACTTCTTCTTTTTTATAAAATACCATAGTTTTGTCAAGGTTTTTCTCTATTTTATACCGAAATCACCGAAGACACTGAGAACACCGAAAAAATTGTAGCTGGAGGACACCGTTCCTCCGCATACAAAAACCTGAATTTTATAATCAACATTATAGCGATAATAAGTGACTCTTTGGTTTTGATTTTGATTTATTTTCTTTCTCCTGGAACATTAGTTCGCGTGTTAACTTTTTCAGGATGACTCACTCAACCCTATAAACCTTCTAAACCTTTATACGAGAGGTTTACACACCCTTCTACATCATTGTGTCGCCCTTTGGGGCTTTTGGGAACCGGGAAAGGTAAATAAAAGAAAAATAATCGGGGCTTACTTTTTACGAGGGGCTTACGCCACCATCGCTATCATTGTGTCGCCCTCCGGGCTTTAAGGTATCTCAACCCTCTAAACCTTCTAAACCTTCTCAACCCTCTCAACCCTATAAACCTTCTCAACCCTCTAAACCATCTCAACTTTCTCAACCTTCTCAACTCTATAAACCTTCTAAACCCAATAAACTTTATAAACCCTACAATCCCTTCAGACCTTACAACCTTCAGAACTTAAGACCTCTGGACTTCTCGCCTTCTTGATCTCCCGACCTATATTTTCGCTTGCAAACCAAGAGAAAAGTTTCTTCCCGGTTCTGGATATCCATATTCGCTTTGGTAATCTTCATCCAAGACATTTTCCACAGCTATAGAAAGTTTAAGTCGTTTCCAGGGTATGGTAAATATTAAATCGTGTTTCCAATAGGGAGCTAAAGTATGATATCTTCCGTCATCGTCTTGAGAAAGACATCTATCTCTGTAGGAACTGTTTATTCTAAATCCGATTTTATAAGGAAAAGTGAATTGCTGGCATAATTCAAGGGAATTTTTTGGTGTTTCAGTTAAGTAATAATCGCTTATTTTCCGGTAGCTGAGATAAGCATAATTAACGCTGGTCTGGAAAAATTTATCCGGAGAAAAGCTTACTCCGATTTCTGTTCCTTGTGATTGAACTTTATAGATATTTTCATAGCGTCCGTTATACAAATCAATCAGGTCTTTGGTATCGTTAAAATAAACGCTGAAAGACAGAGAAATTTTATTTTGCCAAAGTGCCTGATTATGATTAATTTCCAGTTTCAGAGAATTTTGCGGTTTTAAATCGGGATTTCCCTTACTGGCTGAATAAAGTTGACGCATAGTTGGATGAGAAGTATTGCGACCCATAGCAAAAGATGTTTCACTATCAGGAATTATTTCATACACAATTCCTACTGCGGGTTCCAATTGAGGTTGAATTTTGTTATTATCTCTATTTATTCTGGTATTAACTCCTATTCCGCTGGTTAATAACAATTTAGGAATAATGGTGCATTCAAATTGAGTAAATGCCTGATGAATATGGACAACCGAATCCGTCCATTGTTGGTAAGAATCATTATCTTTCCGGTTATTGCCCTGGAAATCGTAATTATAACCAATATCCAGTTTTTTATTTCCCGTAAATGTTTTAGTAAAACGGGAATGAAAGCCAAAACCGGCATTGTGCATTTTAGAATCCAAAGCTAAATTTTCATAAGCAGGGTCTTTATATTCCAAATAGCGATCGGTGCTTCCATCATTGATTAACTGCAGATTTAAAGTGCCGGATTCACTTACTTGCATTTTAGTCCATAAGCCAATGTGATAACGCATCCAGTCCTGATATTGCCTATAGCGTTGTTCATAAATAGAAGAAGGAATATTCTTTTTATCCATTTTATTATAGCCAAAGTCCACACCTAAATTATGGAAATTTAAGAATTCCTTTTCCAGAGAACCGGAAATGTTATAGAGGCATTTATCGCTGTTATTACGAACTCCTCCATCTTCATAAGGGGTAGGAATAAATTTTTCGGAGAGCACAAAACCGTCTGTTTTTTCCTGGGAAACTCCTATACGGTAATTCCAGGTATCAAAACTATGAGCGGAAGATAGGGTTATTTCATTTGTATTATTGCGTTTAAAGAGTGTATTCAATTCCAGCCAGTAATTATTTGGTGGAGCTTTGGTAATAATATTTACTACTCCACCCATATTATTTGTTCCGTAAAGAGGTGAAGCAGGACCCTTCAAAATCTGAATTTCTTCAATATCCAGCAAAGAGAGTTTACTGATATCCACATTGCCGAAATAACCGTTATTTAAGGGTTTGCCATCCACCATCACTTTAATTTCGTTTTTCGGAAACCCCGTAAACGGCGTAGTGCTTTCGTCTTTGTCCAATCGTAGCGCTGATGGCAACGCATTGCTTCTCTCAGGAGAGGAGTTGTTATCTTTCACTGGCTGGTGTATATAACGAACCAATTGCCTCTGAGGCTTTTCCACAATTACATAAACGGGAGAAGAGTGTAGGTCTTCAGTGAATCCTGTTTATGGAAATGCGCCTGCAGGCAACCACCAATCCGACAAAATCAGCGGCAGGATAGTTTGTAGTCGTTTCACTTCATATTGAAGAATTTCTTTAATAATCCGTCATTATTGTTGATTCGTAGCCGTTAAAGCTGGCAGGAACAGGAATAGCTATATCTGTTTTATCATGAGGTGTAAGGGGAAAATTGTAATCTTGTAAACCGGCATTGGTTAGTTCTATCTTCGCCAGTTTTTTAAACACAACAGGAATTAGTAAGATCCATTCCAGAGCCGGAAAAGTAGTAACTTCTGAATCCAGCAGATAATAGCCATAAACCGTTTGTTGCGGAGTATAATCTTTATAATAGTCATCTATAGCAATTAAACGAATACTGCTGCTATCGGATAAACTAATACCTTGAATCAAATCGCTAAGTTTGGTGCTTCTTCATTTAAGAACTCCAATTGGGAACGGTAGCAAGTGTTAAGCCCTTCAGTTCAACGGTTTCACTACCACTTCCGCTATGGACATCTACTTTGGTATAAATTAAATTGGGATGTGTTTTTACTTTGAAGGCACTTGCGTCCCAATTCCAAGGAAAACGATTCCGGTTGTTATCGCTTGAACATGGCCATATGGCCCCTCTTAAAAAATTGATTAAATCGTAACCGGCATTAATGAAACCGCAGATGACTTCATCACTAGCAGCAATTTCATAAGCAAATAATTCCCGAAATTAAATATCGCTGGCAGATGGATCAACTAAATCGCGCAAAGTATTAGGAATAAATTGATCCAGTTTGTAACCATAAATATTAGTATCAGTTGATTTATCATTTCACTGCAGGCAAATATAAACGAGTGTAGTGCGAGTAAAGTACACTTTAAGTTTTTTCATTTTTCTCACATAATAAACTATGAAGGCATACAGGATGAAATTTTTATTTCTGTTGCCTTTCCAAATACGGAGGGCATAATCGTTTCCAATTATACCCTGTGGTGCAATTCCATACTGTATACAGTTCCAGAATTTGCACTCGGCATTACCAGAAATCTAAAGCAAGTAAAATTGTCAACCCACAACTTCAATATTTCACGCAGATTTCGCAGATTTCGCAGATTTTATATTTACAAAGAAAGTCAAGGTCGTAACTATGCAAGTCGGAGTCGTCACTATGCAAGTCGGAGTCGTCACTGCCGCAATAACTTTTAGCTACACAAATTCGTTTGGCAGTGAGGACTCGTGACGACTATTTTCACGCAATTTCATACGTTTCGCAGATTGATTTTTAGGTAATGATCACACAGTGTCATCGCAGGTCATATACGCCTAAAGTTATCTCGGTGAAAGTTCTCAAGGCACAAAATGACCTCCTGCTCCTGAACTCCCCGCACTCCTGCACTTTGAACTCCCGCACTCGTTGTCTTTTTTGTTCTATGAATTATATTCTCTATATAGCTTGTAAAAAAGGATGAAGAAATGCGTAAATATTATTTATTCCGTGTCTGCTGTTAATGATTGGAGCTTTCGGCTTTTCGGAGTATATTTACCGGGGAGGACGGGTAAAAGAAATTACAGTAGAGGACTTAAACAGGAAAAGCTTGTTACTTTCTACTGTTAGAGATAAAGATGGAGGTCAAAAAGAGGAAACACGGCAAGGCATTCCCTTAATTTCGCAGCTCAATTAACGAACAGTTCATAGCAAAATTTGCAAATTGAAAGTAATAAAGCAACTATCAGCTTACTTTTCACCGTTTGGAACTGGATGACAGTAATGCTTATCTGGCTTTGAGGTAAGACGAAGAACTTTCTGAATATAATATCCGCTTAATTTTTACCCGCTACCAGGAAAACACTTACCAGATGAGAAATATTAAATGTTTGCGTCTGGTAGGTTTTATGCCAGTTTGCAAACCCAAGCAAAAATATACTTTGGGATAAGAGCTTGCAGAAAAACGGCATTGATCTCAAATCGACGAATTGCAATAAAGGACTTAATGCAAAAAGGTTTTGGTTTGGAAAGCGGGGATCTTTATTTTTGTAGATGAACAATTTTGGAACTTATGCCTGAATTATCCTCGGGAAATAGCTAATGCCTCTCTTTTTATGGATTCACGGGGACAATATTTTTCTGGTTCTGAATCTTCTTCTCCGCTCAAAATCTCTTTTGAAAACGACCTTTCCCGAATAATCTATATCCAGTGTGGAGCAATTGCTTATCTGCCGAGGCTCATAGAAAACATTTGCGAGGACCAGAAAAATATAGTGGAATTTCGGTCGTGAATATGCCTTTTATGGGCGGAAAAAACAATTAAAATGAGAAAAGCCCTCGGATATCAATGCGATTACTGGCAAATTTTAATGTGATTGCAAAGTCAGAATTGTCCTGCCAAAGTGGATCCGTCACCTGCAAATACTTTGCTCACATTGTTGCGGCAGTGAGGACTCGTGACAACCATCTCTCACAGATTACGCAGATTACGCAGATTACGCAGATTTAATTTTTGAGTGGTCTATGGTGTCGTCACTGAGTCATATGCGCCCCCAAAGTTATCACCAGGTGAAAGTTACCAAGGCGCAAATGACTCACCACACTCCAGCACTCCCACGCTTTCCAGTACTCTAAAACATAATATATTGTTCCACCAGCATATACATCACTTTATCGCAGATCTCATTAACAGCATTCAGTTCACTCATTTTTTCGGCAATTTCGGAGTAAAGAAGCAGTGCTTTTAATTCCGGTTAAGTTAGTGTTATAAATACTTTTACCGTTGCTGCTGAGCAATTCTATATAGGCATCAGCGGTGGCAGAATATTGATTGAGCAGGGGCAGATAATTACTACTGCGGTTATAGATATTAACTTTGAAAGTCAGTCGCTGGCGTTTTGGTTTTCGGTAACCTCCAAATCCGATCCTGCAGTTTCTTAATTAAAATGTTGCAAATTCCAGTTTGGAGTGTTATCAAAACTATATTCAAGGTAAGCTTTGGGATGGCGAACATTTAGTTTCAAAACAGCAGGCATAAAGCGCAGATTATTAAACATAGTTTTAACTACGGTATTATCTCTTCCTGCCAATGACCTTGCTTATCGAGTTTGGCTTCTATGAATTGAGGATTGCTGAAAGAAGTTATGCGGTTTGATAATAAATTCCGCTTTGCACCGTTTTTCATCCGTTGCGCGCAGGAACGATTTCGCCTTTTCTCACCTTGAAAATGAAGCATACGGAAAAATTGAGCAGGGATATTCTTGTCCGTTTTTATTGTAACACGGCAAGAGAAACAGTTTTGCGTTAGCGGCTGCCAGGTCTATCTCATTATTGGCAAATTTAATGCTGAAGGTTTCGGGTAAACGGTTCAGACGATAGAAAAGTTCGTTGTAAAGATTTAATCTCATTGCCTTTGTAAGGGTTGTCAAATCCCTATCGGTATAATCCACAATCGGTTTGATCCTTGTAAAAGAGATGTTATTTCGGAAACAATATTGAGGCTGAAGAATCAAAATCCGCAAGCAAATTGAGTGTTTGAGCCATTGCCTGCTCGCATTGAGTTTTCCGCCAGGCAGAATATTCCCTTTTGAAAGACGATAGTAAGCCCAATAGTCATTTTTGGTTTCATAAGTGCCAACCAGTTGCAGGTCTCTAATTTTATTATTACTGGAACTGCGAATTCTGCTTTATTATTTCAGAGGAGGAATACCATTTTCCTCTGTTTCCTTTTAAAAAGCAATATCGGAATCAATCTGCACTGATTTGAGTGGATATTTCAAGATAGCATTATTTCTGGCAAGCTCTACATAGTTAGGTGCTTTACGGGGATTTTTGCTAATAGCGATATCGTATTCATTATTATAGGGTCTTTCTACAATCCATTCCGGTTGCCGTTTTGCCATACTGCATGCGGTAAAGATTAAGAGCAGGAGGTATAAAAAACGCTTCACTGTAACAAATATCCGCTAACTTTATTAACTATCTCGTTTCCTGTATTTTTCAGCGTTTCCAGCACCATTTCGTTTACTGAAGGAGGAAAGGGTTCTGGCTTTTCCAGCAATTTTTTGGTGCTGGAACTTAAGGCACGGTCATCTCCAGAAATTTTTCTTGCCCAAGTATCGCTCCAGGGATTTTTAACTTCCACTGTCTCCTGCAGTAGTATTTTTCCCGTTTCCACATCCAGAATACTGTAGGAGGTGGAAATATTAACACTTGCTGTTTTGGTAAACTTGCGGTAACGGAAATAAACCTTTCCTTTAATTTCGCGTTCCTGAGTGTTTCCTTCGTCATCGGTATATTCTTCAGTACGAAGAACAACTTCCGTTTCATCTTCACTTTGAACACTAACAGTTCGTTCCGGGGAAACGCTAATCTGTAAAATGCTGCCAGCGAGGATTTCATTAGCACCCAAAATTTGACCTAAACGAACGGAACTGGCATCATTCACCAAACCTGAAGCGGAAAGCTGTTGTTCTTTCATCACCGTTTCCAATTGGGAACGGGATATAATTTCTACGAATTCATTATTTACAGCAGCTGAAATAAGGCGGGAGACAATATGGTCGGTTAAAATATCACTAACAGCACCGTATTTTCCGGAAGTATTGCTCTTATCAGTAAAGGGGGAAACGGCAATTCTTTTAATTGCCAGTTTGCGGCATTGTTCATATCTTAAATCGGCATCTTGATAATTGGGAATCAAAGCAAGCGCTGCCTTAAATTCCAAAGCTGCTTTCTTTTGTGTATACCTATCATTACTGATTTTGGCATAACGAATTCCTGCCTGATAATGCGCTTCTGCAGCATTTTCTTTGCTTTGTTTTATTTGTTCCGTGTAATCGGGAATTTCAATTGTAACTCTGTAACCGGAATAGGGATTTAACAACAAAGGAGGCAGAGCTTGTATTTCCCCTCCCGTTTTTTGCAGGGCGGTATATTCCTGATAGACCTGTTCCCATTTATTTATTTTCGCTACTTTGGATTATATTCTCTATCTTTTTCTGTTTTGCTGAAACAGTAACTTTGCCGAGTTTTAACCAAAAGGTCTTGAGCTTACATCATTATCGGATTTTTCTTAAGGGTTTTTTACAATGTCCTGAATTGCTTCTTCATAATTCCTTTGTTTAAGTTCTTTTGGGTCTTTTTGGTAAGTCGGGCATTTTGAGAACAGGCACTGAAAAATCAGCAAAGAACCAAGCAGAACAGGAAGCAGCCATTTTTTTCATTAAAACTCCATATTAAATCACTGAAAACATATATAATTCCAAACTGCATTTCAAGAGGTTTATGTCAAGCGGATTTTAACTGTTGATTTCAGAACACGATAACATAGATTTTAGAAACAAGGATTTCAGGATTTAAGGATGTAGAGGATATAATAGGTCTGAGATGAACGGGATTAAAGGGATTTTGAGGGATTTTTCCATCTTGGAATTCCCGAAACCTAAAAAACTTTTTATAAATTCATCCTTCATCGTTCATTCTCAATCATTCTCCATTCTCATTCTCAATTCTATCTCTCTTTTTCTTTCTCTCTTTGTTCAAATATCCTCTTTTTCTTTTATGTATGGTTTCAATATAGGAATGTATATTATTCAGGTTTATAAGGGAGAATAGAAAGCGATGGCAGAATGTAAGTCAAAACCAGTATTTTCAAGTTATGCCGGAGAAAAGACATATCGTTTCCATATCGCGATATGGGAACGATAGAATCATATCGGGAATATATCTTTTGGGAAAGTGGAAGGAATAAGCAGAAAAAAGCCCGGCTGGCAAGTAACCGGGCTTATTTTATATTTTGGTTTGTTGCATAATATTGTTTACTTTTTCGGCAGTTATGCGGAAAAAGCGTTTAGAGCCAAGTTCGGACAGGTTCAGGTTAATTTGTCTGCTGCTGGCAGGGACACTTACATAGAGGGTATAGGTTCATAGGGTTCTTCGCTGGCATAGATTTTATAGTTACTAACCGTAACAGGGGTATTGGATACGGAAAGAGTAACGGCATCCCAACGCAAAACATGGTTATCAGGAGTTGATTCCAGAATTACATTTTGGGGAGAAAGGGGTGTTTCATCTATAATCTCAAATTGAAAAACGCTACTGCTATCCATGAGGGGCGAAGTCATAACCAGCTGCAAATTGTATACTCCGGAAGTTAGAACTGTATCCAGATTATAGGTGTTGGAAACTATTTCCATTCAAAAGCCATAGCGTAACTTTCGGGGGTATTATGCCCAATAGAATTATTTATAAACTGAAGTGGTTGCCCAACAAAAAAGGATTCGGAGTTGTAAAAGCGACAATGATGATATGAAACAACCAATATCGGCAATCGTTCCATCCGGTCTTTCTGTATCAGGATTTCCGGCATCAATACAAGGGCTGTTATATTGCAATGCGAAATTAAGCTCCAAGGCATTCACAAAGTTTGGATTGGCATTGATATTACCGGTTGGAAAGACCTGTGTGCCATAGTTAATATCGCTATAGGTAACATCGTAAGTTCCGTTACATTCCATAGGATTATTCAGGGCAGTATTGCTCCAGACAATATTATTGATAAAATTCAGATGGGCAGAATTAACAACAGCGATTTTAGGATAACCGTAGAGGGTATTATTGCTAAATTCAAAATTAAGTATATTATTCAGAGAGAGAGCTACACAATTCTGTAAAAAATCAGGTGGCACTTGGTCTTCTTCAATAACAAAGCTATTACGGGTTACAGGCATCAGTTCCGTACTATAGTTTTTCAGACCTGTTTGGCAATTCAGAAGAAGGGAATATTTCAGGTCCAGATTTCCTCCCGCGTTAATCTGTATACCTGTTTCCGCATCTTCAATTTGAACATCGCGCAAAACAGGTATTACATTACTCTCAACCAAAATTCCGATATTCTCCAATTCCTGCCTTAAAGTGCTGCTGGTATTACGGATACGGATAAAATCCAAGGAAGGAGTTGCCGCCACTCCCGTTTCAGTATTTTCTATTTTAATTCCTTTACTGCATTCCTCAATTCTGACATCATATAAAAGAGCATTTTCATTGCCTTTTAGTTCAATTCCGCATTTATCTTCATTGCGTAAAGTACTGCTTGTATTACGAATGCGGATATGACTTAAGGAAGGATTGGCGGATTGGAGAGGATTGGTATTTTCAATTTTAATTGCTGTATCATAGTCCTTAATATCCACATCCGTAATAATTACATTGCTCTTTCCTTCTATAACTATGCCCGTTGTATTATTTTCTTCCTGGCGTGGAGAGACAGAGGAATTTCTGAGTGTTATTTGGTGAATAATCGGTTCCGTTTGTAGATTTTCCTCACCCCGGATAACCTGAATACCGGTTTTATAGCTTAAGATGGTAACATTATCAATGGCAGGACTGGAAACACCAATAACCGTAATTCCGGTTCCGTTTATTAAAGCTGTAGTATCTATCGGTGCTATATAAACAGTATTGATAATGGGATTGGAATTTATAATAGTAATAGGATTAGTAGCATTCAGGATTTCACAATTGATAATATTGCTTTCTGTTCGGGTGCCTGCAGTTCCTGTAATTTCCAAACCACCCCAAAACAAATCCGGAAAGCCGGGAGAAAAAGTGACATCATTGGCAGAAATGGAACCGAGAATATTGATTGGCTCATCATTCCACACCTGAATAACGATACCGGGCTCAAAAGTTATATTTTGAGTGCTATCTATAACAATGGGCTCAGTAATGTTATAAGGAGAGTTGTCAATTGTCCAGGTAAAGGTAAATTATCTGAATCCACAACTACTCCGGTGGTAATATTCAAGAGAACATTAATGGTTACAATATCGCTACTTTGGTCTATACCGTCAAAAACGCTAAAAGTGATAGTTTCTACTCCATACCAGTTAAGTGCAAAGAGCTGAAAACTAACCTGTAAACCAGTTATAGTAACATTGATATTAGTATTTCCGCTACAAGTTAAAGTTAACGGATCATTATCCGTCAAAATATAAGGTTAAAATCCACTAACAATGATTCATTGGCATAGAAAAGAGTGAACTTTCCTGTAAATCTATTACCGGTGAATGATTAGGACGCAGAACATTCATATTTACAGTAAGAGTTGAAAGCGGATGGAAGGGTCATTGGAATTTATGATTTAAAAGGGCATTATAGCCAGGTGTAATAGTGAGAGCAGAAGAGCAGTTATAGCTACTGTGTCTCCGGCAGGAGCTTCACCTTGCATAGGTTCAAGTGCTAACCAGGAATAGTAGTTACGATGTATTCAGACTATTTGATCGTTTAATTGATGCGGTTCACTACCGAAAAACTTCACCCTGGATAGTGTAAGACAGAATAAGGTCTCCATTAATTGTAAAGGGTATGGACACATTTACAATTGCAGTAGCTGTTTTCTCACCGTGAATAACACCCCAGCCCCCGGATGTTTCTCCATGCCAGTGAATTGTTATTCCCCGTACAGTTAAATCGTGAATCATAGCTGCAGTTCCACAAGTAAGGTAGCAGAATTGACAATAATTCATCGGGAAAGTTATATACACATCTTCCAGCCATTCATTATCGGGGCTGTTATTATAAAGAGAAAATGTCAATCAATGTCTCTCCCGGTTCATAATCAGCATAGTTTCAAAGATAAGGTGCTGCCTGCAAAATGCTTTTTATCCTCCTGTACTTTTGGTTAACCTGCTACCTTCTGCTTGGAGAGATGTAATAAAATAAAGGTAAACCTCCTGTATTGGCAATAGTGAATGGTTGGTCTATCTCTGTGCCGGCAATCAAAGTTGCTGTTAAGGCATTGGTACCATTCAATTGCTGGAGGAAGATAAGCACTGCCGGTAACTTGTAAATTAACAGATGATCGTTTTCAGCATTACTGTCTATTATTACATTTCCATTATAACTTCCTGCTGTAAGAGGAGAAAAATTTACAACATAAGTAATGATTGAACAGGAAAGAGATATTAAAGTATTGCGGCTTAAAGCAGTGCTTTTTTGCAGTCAGTAAAGTTAACTCTAAGTTTTCAGAAACAGTATAACCATCAGGAGTGGTAATTATTCCATTTAGGGTTTCGCTGCCGTTATAATTCTGGATAGTAAATTCCTAGGTTTGGCTTTCACCTACCGGAATACTGCCAAAAATCCAGCGAATTTTGAGTTATGCAATTTGAGGTTCATTATAAGCTGGCTCTACCAGCTGAAGATTGGTCTTGTGAAATAAGCAGTTCAATCAAAGATATTTGTTTGATTAACATTATCATTTATAAGATAATGCGTAACCATTTTCTATGGATATTGAACTGTTCCTGAACGATTATAAGAGCTGGCAATTCCAAAGGCAGTATCAACTAAAAGATTATCTTTTGTTCATTCCATAAAAAGGAGATGAAAAATTATACAGATTCCAACCGGTCTGGATGAAAAAAGCAGGATTTCAGGAATATACGTTACACTATCGGCATTAACAAAAGTAAATACATTGATAGCCGTAGTATGCTTCAGGCGCACTACAAAGTTCGGCATCGCAACCGCTGGCAAACCAACTATATTAAAACCAAGCTGAGTAATATATATAGGACCGAAAATTCCTGCAGCGTTTAATTCTGCCTTCGTATAAACAGATTGACCGTGTAAACTTTTGAACCATACATGTGACGCAGTAGAATTTCCTGTTACAGAAGTCCCGGTGCCCGATAATAGCTTGTAACAGGTTGAATTAAGGATATGGAGATTTCATTGGTTGTCTCATTATTACTATTATCCGTTGCTTTGGCTTTAATGTTATAAGTTCCTGCTGTAAAGCCAGAATTCCAATTATAGGAATAGGGAGATGAATTATCGGTATAGTAAAGAATATTATTAATGTAGAATTTAACGGAAGTAATTGTGCCATTACTGTCTGAAGCATTTACATCAATAGTAATAGCAGAATTGAGGGCAAAAGTAGTTCCGTTAAGCAGGAGAAGAATTATGCAAGTAGGCATTCCACTTTCAATAGTATTTAGGCGCATTGCATTGGCATTAACCATTCCATAACCAGTATATCTATCCCAACCTGCACCTCCATCTATAATCATATCAGTTGCAGTGAAGTAAGCTTGGAAAAAACTTGAGCAGGAGTTAAAGAAGGGTCTTTGGAAAGCAGTAAAGCTGCAACTCCTGCAGCATAGTGTGGCACAGGATGTTCCATTGAACCATAAATAATAATCCCCGCTTGTATTATACCCATTCCCGTAATGTCTGTAGCAGGTAAATGTGGGAGCCATTGTACACGGCTTTTTTATTATTCTGACTATTAATACCGTAATTGAACCCCCACCAATATTCTCCATCGGAAGAGGAGGCACTTTTCTACTCTGTCCTGAAGGGCTGGCTGCGCCTACACTTATTACAGAGGTTTCATTGGCAGGATAAGAAATAGTGGAATTATCCTCGTTTCCAAGGCAATAATGCTACACCTGAATTATAGGCGTAATTTAAGGCAACATCCGTAGAAGTGAATCTCCTTCTTCTACATCCGTTGCGCCCAAACTCATACTGGCAATATGAGCATTATTGTCAGCCGCATAAGTTAAAGCATTCTCTATAGCTGTAAAATACATTTCTCCATCGGAATTAGCTACTTTTAAAAGGTATTTCTGCAACCACCGGCAATTCGGTAACTCCTAAAGAATTATTTGCTTTAGCTGCAGAAATTCAGGAACAGGCAGTTCCATGTCCTGGCTCTGCACTGTTGTCCATAGGATTGCTGTCATTATCTCCAAAATCATATCCCGTTACTAAACGCAAATCCGGATGCGCAGTATCAACACCTGTGTCAATAATAGCAATTATGATACTGGCTGAACCATAACCCTGAATTTGTTCCCAAGCAAGCTGTGCATCACTGTCAAAACCGACTGTGCCAACTCCTGAGCTGTATGACCGTAAGCAGTATAAGCAGATAAATGCAGCTGTATTATTATGACCCCAGTTATTGGCATAATAAGTATCATTGGGAACAACTGCAGGATAGGCAATATATTCAGAATTGCCTTCTTCTACATAGCGATTGGTTTTAAACTTTTAATCGCTTCTTCCACGGTTGTTTTGCCTCAAGTTTCATTAAAAACCAGCGGTCAAAACCAGTTTGCTTCGCCCAACTTATATCTTTAACATCACGATGAGCTCGATTATTTTGAAAATGGCTCGGTTTGAGACATTAGCTGATCCAGTTCATTAATACCTGTTGATGATTTATCAGCATAAAGGCCTGTTGGAAGATTGGCGGCTTACTGCTGCCAGCACTAAAGTTTCACTTTTATCAGGTCAGGTGCATACAGTTTCCTGTTTACATCTTGCTGCGGCTGTAAGGTAACTGCTGTTATAGAGCTAGTAACAGCATTGTAATATCGATTAACGGTCTTTTCACTTTTTCTCCTTAAAAAAATCAGGATACCCAAAATCCTTTTTATAAAAGCTCTCAATTCAGGCAAGTAATTTCTTCACTGAAACTCAGTTCTTTCATCAGCAGATTATTATTCTCCTTTTTTCACTTCATTACCAATAAAAAGGAGTTACCCTATAATATAATCAAAAAATTCACTTGACCAAATTAATATATTCAAAAGTAGTGAACTAAACTCTTTAATCACAGCCAGTGAGCTGGAAAGGAGTAAAAATGGCCTCAACACTACAATTTGCAGGACGCTCTCTGTTTGACCTGGATGATTATTCCCGGGAAGAAATTATGTTCATTCTGGAAGCAGCCAAGGGAATGAAAGAAATCAACTTACGGGAATACAAAAAGATTCCTACCTTAAGGGGGAAAACAGTGTGCACTTTATTCGTAGAAAACAGCACCCGCACGCGAATGAGTTTTGAATTGGCTGCCAATCGTTTAAGTGCAGATGTTGTTAGTTTTCAGTCCTCCATTTCCTCTCTGCAGAAAGGAGAAAGTTTACAGGATACGGTTTACACTTTAAATGCAATGGGTATAGACCTTTACTGCATTCGTCACAGCAGTCCCGGAAGTCCACAACTGGTAAATAAATATTCCGGTAAACCAGTTATTAATGGAGGAGATGGAAGACACTCACATCCCACCCAGGCACTACTGGATATTTTTTCTATCTGGGAAAAATTAGGTGACCTGAAAGGGCTGAAAATAACCATTGTAGGCGACATTTTAAATAGTCGCGTAGTGCGTAGTAATTTAATTGGAATGGGAAAACTGGGTGCCAAAGTAACTGTTTGCGGACCTAAAACCTTGATGCCAGGAAATATGGAAAGTGTTTATGACTGCCGTGTAGAATATGATTTAGCAAAAGCTTTAAAAGATGCCGATGTTGTAATGGGCTTAAGAATGCAGTTGGAACGGATGACGGAAGGGCTTTTTCCCTCTCTGGAAGAATACAGCAAACACTATGTTCTCTCCAAAGAAACCTTGAAATATGCCAAGAGGAATGCTTTAATTATGCATCCCGGTCCTATGAACAGAGGAGTGGAAATTCTACCGGAAATTGCAGATAGCAATCATAGTATCATTGTGGAACAAGTTGCCAATGGAGTTGCGGTTAGAATTGCTTTGATGTTTTTAATCTTAGGTGGAAAAGCATAAGGAGGAAAAAAACAATGAAGACCTTAATTAAAAATGCCAATATCTTTAAAAATGGGAAGTTCACCCCAGGGGAAATCCTGATAGACCGAAAAAAGATTGTGAAAATAAGCGGAGCTACAGCGAGCTCCAACTACACAGAAAACAAAGTGGATAAAATTATAGATGCCAAAGGTGCTTGTGTGTTTCCTGGTTTTATAGACCTGCATTCTCATTTACGCGACCCGGGACAAACCTATAAAGAAGATATTGTAACAGGAACTAAAGCTGCCGCGCATGGTGGATTTACAGCTGTTTGCGCAATGCCAAATACTGAACCTATTACCGATAATATTGCTTCTGTAGAATATATCCAATTACGGGCTAAAGATTATGGCTCTGCCAAGGTATATGTAATTGGAGCTATTACGAAACAGTCAGCTGGTGAAGAAATTGCTGAAATGGCAACAATGAAAGCAGGAGGTATTGTAGCTGTTTCCGATGACGGTAAATGTGTGCAGAATGCACGATTAATGCTTTCCTGTATGAAATATGCCAGTAACTTTGGTCTGCCGGTAATTATTCATCCTGAGGATTATTCCTTAGCCGGAAAGGGACAGATACATTCTGGTAAAGTTGCTACCAAGCTGGGTTTTAGTGGAGATTCCGGGTCTGGCGAAGAAGTTATTATTGCCAAGGATATTATGCTGTAAGAAAGTGCGGAGCTCAATTACATATAGCTCATATTTCTACAGAGCGCTCTATAGAGCACAATGCAAAAAATGCCAAGGATAAGGGTTTACCGGTAACCTGTGAAGTTACTCCTCACCATTTGTAGTGCTAAATGAAGAAGCAAATTTATCTTTTAATACCAATACTAAAATGAAGCCCCCACTGCGTAGTGAAAAAGACCGTCTTGCCTGTATCCAGGCATTGAAAGAAGGAATAATTGATTGTATTGCTACAGACCATTCTCCTCATGCGGATTTTGAAAGAAAGAGAATTTGATCTAGCTCGCTTGGCATAATTGGTTTGGAGACAGCATTTCCAGTGCTCTATAAAAACACAGTGCAGACAGGACAGATAGACCTAAATCGTTTAATTGAGGCATTAACTATCGCTCCAGCCAAGATGTTAAAGATTTACCCGGGGAATTTTGTAAGAAGGAAAAACAGCTGATTTAACGATTATAGACACGGAAAACTCTTTTTTCAGCAGAAAATATCCTTTCAAAAGTAAAAATACACCCTGGCTCAATCAATGGTTTCATAGAGAGGATTATGTGCACTATCTGTGATGGTAAAATAACTTATCTGGATAGTGAAAATGGATAAACCCAAACTCCAGTTTCTGGGACGGACAATATATTCCCGCGAAGAACTCTGTGGGGATTATTTTATTTTATGGATTTGGGATGAGAGCATTGGGGGAAAAATGCCAGCCGGGACAATTCTTTGAAAATTAGAGCTCATTACAGTATTGCCGATGCAGAAACACGCTCTTTGCCCAAACTTTTTAAGCCCATTTCTATTTATGATAATGCAGGAAAGGAGAATTAGTTTCTTCATTAAAAAAGTAGGCTTGGCAGAACCAATGCTCTCTATAAACTAAAAGCAGGAGACCTTTTAGAGCTTTATAGATTAAACTTTGGGAAACAGTTTTCCCTTTGTTACCGGCAAGAAGAATATTACTGGTAAGCGGAGGAATTGGCTATCCTCCTTTGTGGTATTCACAAAAGGAACTAATTAAACATAATTTGCTTTATTGGGTGCATGGTTCAGGACAAAGTGATGTTTTTCCTGCGATGAGGTTTGGACCGAAGATGGCGGGATTTAGCCAAAAAGAATGGTTACAGAAGAGATTAGAAAATTGATTGCGGAGAAGAAGATTGATTTAATATATAGTTGCGGTCTCTTCCAATGCTGAAAGAATGTGCCAGGATTACCAATAAACTGAATATTGAACATTATTTCTCTGGAAGCATATATGGCTTGCGAAAATTGGCGTTTGTTACGGTTGTGCTATTCCTGTGGTAATGAAAACGACTGGAATTATTTAAGGGTATACCAAAAGAAGATCCTGTTTTTAATGCTGGGGAGGTATTATGGAACAAATTCGTCGCTTCGAACATCTTTGGGGCTATGCAATGAATAGTCCTGTTACTGTTGCGTCCGGTACTTTTGCTTTGGAAGACACGGATTTTATTGATCAGGAACATTTAGGGGCTTATGTCTGTAAAACTATTACCCGCTATCCGAAAAAGGAAATCCACCTCCGCGTTTATGAAACGAGAGCAGGACTGTTGAATTCCATAGGTTTGCAAAATCAACGAGATAAATTTATTGAGGAGGAATTACCATTAAAGGAAAAACTTACTGTTCCTTTAATTGTGAGTTTTTCAGGTTCATCTTTTGCAGAATTTGCTCAAATGCTGAGAGCCGCGGAAAAACGGGGAAGGAATTGCTGGTTACGAATTAAATGTTTCCTGTCCCAATGTAGAAAATGAAGTATCACTTTTGGTATTGATCCTGATGTTGTATATAAACTATGTGCTCTTCTATCACCTTTAACAAACAGGGAACTAATCGTAAAATTAGCTCCCAATGTTACAGATATTGGAGTTATTGCCAAAACGGCTGAAGATGGAGGTGCTACTGCAATATCATTAATCAATACTATTTGGGGAATAGCGATTGACTATCGGAATGGGAAGGTCTATGCTCAAAAAGGAAGATCAGGGGTTATAGCGGAATTGGAATTAAACCGCTAGCTTTGCTTCCCCAACATCATTGCGAAAACCAAGCCATAAAAATTCCCTCTCATTGCTATGGGGGAATTTATAACGGCGGGATGCCTTGAGTTTTTGGGCTGGAGCTTCTATAGTTGCTTTGGGAACAGCCAATTTTGAACCCTAAAGCAGTGGATAAGATCTATGATGAAGTAGCTTCCTTTTGTCAAAAAAAGCAAGTGCCTCTAAAAGAAATAGTTGGTAAGGTTAACGGGTTAACAGGTTAGCAGGTTAGCAGGTTAACGGGTTAGCGAGTTAACAGGTTAGTAGGTTAGCAGGTTAGTAGGTTAACAGGTTAGCAGGTTAACAGGTTAACGGGTTAGCGGGTTAACAAGTTGGCAGGTTAGCAGGTTAGCAGGTTAGTAGGTTAGCGGGTTAGCGGGTTAGCGGGTTAGCGGGTTAGCAGGTTAGCAGGTTAACAGGTTAGTAGGTTAGCAGGTTAGTAGGTTAGCGGGTTAGCGAGGTTAGCGAGGTTAGCAGGTTAACAGGTTAGCAGGTTAACAGGTTAGTAGGTTAGCAGGTTAGTAGGTTAGCAGGTTAGCAGGTTAGCGGGTTAGCAGGTTAGCAGGTTAACAGGTTAACAGGTTAGTAGGTTAGCAGGTTAGCAGGTTAACAGGTTAACAGGTTAACCCATAGCAGGTTAACAGGTTAGTAGGTTAGCAGGTTAGTAGGTTAGCTGGTTAGCAGGTTAGCAGGTTAACAGGTTAGCAGGTTAGCAGGTTAGCAGGTTAGCAGGTTAGCAGGTTAACAGGTTAACCCCTTTGGTGATTGCTTCCCCCAAAATTCGCCCCCAACGCTCTATTTTAACCTTGTCGACTCACCTGTTAACCCGTTAACCCTGTTAACCCTTTGTCGTGCTTCCCCAAAATTCGCCCCCAACGCTTCTATTTTAACCTTGTCGACTCACCTGTTAACCCGTTAACCCGTTAACCTGTTAACCCTTTGGTAATTGCTTCCCCAAAAATTTAACCCCCCAACGCTCTATTTTAACCTTGTCGACTCACCTGTTAACCCGTTAACCCGTTAACCTATTAACTAATGGGTATATCGTAATGCGCAAGAATGTTATTTATTGTTTGCCTTAATAAGACCAAGAAGCTAACGTTTTACCGAAAGAGCAAGTTCTTTACATTTATCAGCGTTTTCGTTTTTCGGAATAAATTCAGCATAGTAGCTATATCTATTTGGGTATTTAATTCGGTGATTGAACAGGGGCAATGTTTAAAAAGTTCAGTAGTTCTGCTTTTAGTTTTCTTCCGCAACCTTCGGCAATATTGTAGAGAACAGAATTAACCGGGCTCTTTTTCATTTGAGAGGTTAAACCCCATTTTTTCCTCATCAGGAAAATTCTTTGTAATATTCTCGTCTTTCACCAGGAAGTAAACTGGATTTATAAACTTCCAATTCCCGTGGCCACATCATTTATACTTTTAGCACCTCTTTTTGCACATTTTCACTCTCATTCTCTTACACTGCTTCCAATAATTTCATTCTCAACACTCTAATTCAGCGTTGTCGACTCACCTGTTAACCTGTTAACCCGGGTGAATTCACCTTTCACTGTTCACCCGTTCGTTCATCTATTTCAGTAGCAGCATCTTTTTGGTTTGGGAACTGCCATTCATATTCAGTTTATAGAGATAAACCCCGGAAGCAACATTATTTCCCTGATTATCTTTTCCGTCCCAAATCAGTTTATGTTCACCGGATAAAATATTATCCTTTAGCAGGGTTTTAATTAGCTGTCCTTTCAAGTTATAAATATTGAGGGTAGCAAACCCTTTTTGTTTGGCGGTAAAGGATATCGTTGTAACCGGATTGAAAGGATTGGGATAGTTATGTAAGTTACATACGGGAACAGGCAAGGTCTCGTCTTCATTGGCAACATAATTATCGGGCCAGGTAGTAGTGAATTTAATAGCCAAACCTGGAGTTAAAGGAGTTGCCGTTACAGGATAAGTATTACTATGGGTGTAAGTTAAACCGCGTAATTGATTATGGTCTTCAATTCCTACAGTGCAATAGTTGGTAGTTATTCCAGGATTATCAACGGTATGATATTGGATTACAATATCGCCATCTTGTTCCAGTTTCGGATAGAGGATAATCTGGAATTTTTCCATAGAAGCATTGGGACCCAAATCTATAGTATATTGATTGTATGCTTTGTTCCATTCAATGATATAACGATTATTTGCAGAATCATACCAATAAATAATACGCATATCAGCCAAGATAGGATTGCCCGATTCATCTACACCAGTTTTCATACCTTTAAGGTCATCCCAATAGCCAGCAACCATAGCATAAGGACCTAAGGCAGCAGGAATATAACAGTTATAGAAATCGGATTGATCTGTAGGAATGAAAGAAATCCAACCATTGGTGGACATTGTAACGCTAATATAATCAACACCGTAAAAACGGAAAGTGAACGGTAAAGGAATGGTCATCACAGAATCATCCTGGCTTAGGAAAACATTACCCAAAAGGTTACCCCCTTCAGGATCAAGTTCCATCCATTCATAAACGGGAGTTGAAGAATAGCCGAGATCAGTAGAATCGTAAGCAAAATAACCATATTCATCGGGTCCGGTTGGATCATCCGTTCCCGGTATGCCAGCTGTAATTGCATAAAAACTACAGTAACTATAGCCGCCTGCATTAGTAGCATCAAAACGCAGAGGGATATTATTTCCGGGGAAGACATCATTCATCAAAGTTATTGTTGCTGTAAACTGTTTAACTTCATTGGGAGCCAGAGAACCAAGAGCAATAGGGTTGTTTTGAGCAATGGCAGCAGGTGTAAGTGCTTGTATTTGTAAAACAATATCTTCCATCGTAAAATTGCCCAGATTGGTAACCGTGAAAGTAATATTATTTGCCTGTCCTATTTCTAAAACACCTTCATAATTGATCACCTGAATTTTAGCTCCACCAGCAACTAACTGAAACAAACAAGTAACGGAAGGATTATTCAAAGTAACAGTAAAGTCAATTATTGCACCGGGTTTAATTGCTCCTGTGGTAATAAAAAGGAAATTTACAGACACAGTTGCTTCCGGATTCAGAGAAGTGATAGTAGCATTAGGATTATCAATCACAATAGCTGGATGATTACAGGCAAGATTAACAGTTATATTATTATACACCTGGCTGGAGAAATTTTTTAGCTGTAAGCCAAGAGAATATGATTCATTCGGAGCCAGAATAGTATTAGCTAAATTATTAGAAACAATACCGATAGTGGCATCCGGTTGCAAAGTTAGTTGCTTCACCAAAGGAACATAATTCTTTTTGCTGACGGTTATGGTTAAATTGCCTTCCACATTAGGGTCTATAGGTAAAATAGCATAACCATTTTCAATAGGAGCATAACTGAAGTTGATACCGTCTTTGGTTCCGGATACTATACCGCTATTCAAGTTAGGGGCATTTATTCTGATATGACTGTCACTTTGCTGAAAAGTAAGTCCACTGGCAATTACGGTTTCCGGAATCTGATTGGGCACTAAAACCCACATATTTAAGCTGGGATCACTTAAAATGTTAAACACATGAAAGTAAAAAGCAACATACTGATTGGGGGCAAGGTCATTAGGGAAGTTCTTGTAGAGTTCAATTTTACCCATCAAAACACTGGAACCGAAACAACGCACATCCCAATCCATAATACTGCGAAAAGCTCCACTGGCAATAGAATTATTAAATCGGGTTTTAGTATGTAAATCGGAAGGACCTACAAAAGCAACACAACCTCCAGGATTGGACATTGTTCCCATACGCATCCATTTTTCACCGAAATTTGGGTTTACAGCATTGGCAAAATCGCCTGTATTACAGACAATAGAATATACAATCGGCATTTTGGCACTGTTAAAAGTATTATTCAAATCAGGATGTGAAGAAGCAGGGATGGTGCCAGCCGTTAGCATCACCCCAGCCACGATAACTTATAAATTGGACACCTTGATTGATGGATTGTTGAATAGCACTTGTTCCAGGATAAGTTGGAGGACAAAAAAACAAGATCCACTTGAGTATAACCAAAATTCAGCATTTTATTTCTCAACCATTTAGACATATAAATTGGAGTAGTAGGCCTTAAATCACCTTCAGCATAATTTCCAGCAACAGTTAGGGCTCTTTTCATCCAAGCTGTATCTGTCATAAAGGGGTTTTTCATAGGCAATAGTTTTATTGGTCATTGTAATAAATTCACTGGCATCGGCAAAGGAAAATCTACCCACCAGCATTTCAGGAAAGTAATCATCTCCTTCAGCATAGTATAATAATTATCGTCTGCATCATTTTCCGCATATTCCGGAGAGGTAATATAATTAGTCGGTATAGAATAAGTTCCGGTAACATCACCCCAAAGGAAAAGATAGTGCATTTATAGGTCTGATAATGAATAGCAATATAATTTTTGATGTCACAGGCGAGGTGGAAGCCCGATATCTGATCTATTTACCGTATAAACATCAAAACCGATTGATTTTTTCCAGGAAATATAGTCCTGTTGGTAGTTTGTTAATTGGTTGTGAGTAATAATCAGCATTTTAGGACGGCTGAAGGGTATATCCCTTAAATAGGAATCTTGAAAATTATCTGCCAAAGCTTTGTAGGCATCAATAAAAGCTGGGGAAAGAAAGGCAGGAATTTGAAGCGGATAAGAGCCGATTAAGGAAAAATTGAGTTCCTTTAAAGTCCGGATTATATTGTTTTCCGTTATTTGGGTTTTTATCCGAATCGTATAGCCGCGCATTTCTCTAAAAGTGAAACCCTGCACAAGAGAAACAGCGTTTTCTAAATGCCTTTGTTCATTATATAAATAATTGCCTTCCGCATCAAAAACATTCCAGACCATAGCCGAAATTTGCAAATCCGCTTCTTCAAAAGGAAAGGCAAGAGTTTTAGTGATAACAGCGCTATTAGCAGATTCACTATCTTCAACATCCATTTCTTCAGGCAAAACCGGCTGTTGTCTCAAGCCCTCAAAATGTGCCTGTAAAATAGAACCATTAGTATAAAAGGTCTGCAGTGTTGTTGCTGTTAACAAACTGCAGGCAAGCAGAATCAGGATTATTATATATTGCTTCATTTATCCTCCACCTATATTGTGTAGTTAAATGTATAATGCAATAACCCTTCCAACCTCGGTAATAATTTCTGCTCTCAAATATTTTACGGAAATTGGCAAAAGAATTGCATTAATAAACTCCTTCCGAAGTTGGGCTTGAAAACCACGATATTTGGAAGTTTAAGGAACAATAAATGAAGAACGGAAAAACTATAATAATTGTAATAATAGCGTTGTTGGTGTTGGTCTCCTGCGGGAAAAACACAGTTCTGAATCCTGATGCTAATGATCCTACAGCAATCAATTTCGGAACTTCAAACACGCTGGATGTAATTACCTGGAATTTAAAAACCTTTCCGGAAGGGACGGATTTAACTACTCTTAAAGAAATGATTTCCGCTTTGAATGCGGAAGTTATAGCATTTCAGGAAATTATGGATTATAATGCCTTTATGGATTTGGCGGAAGATATTCCCTATTATGCCGCTTGTGTTTATTCTGCTACGGATACTTATCGTCTTGCCTATTTGTATGATACAAGGTCAGTTACCGTTAATAATCAATACACTATTTTTGAGAATGACAGCAATCCTTTTCCGCGTCCACCATACATTTTGGATATAACCTGGAATAACAGTAACTATTTTATTATAAACAATCACTTTAAGGCATACGGAGATAATTATATTGATGAAAATGATAGCTGGGATGAAGAAATGCGTCGTCGGCTTGCTTGTCAGAAACTGGAGAACTATATTTCTACCACTCTACAGGATAAAAAAGTGATTGTCTTGGGCGATTTGAATGACCAGATTGCCGAACCGGATGACTATAATGTTTTCCTTAGTTTTTTGCATAAACCGGAAGAATATTACTTTGCTGATATGCCGATTGCTCTTTCACCAACTTATTCTACTGTTTCTTATCCAATTTCGTTAAGCCATATTGACCATATTCTGATTACCAATGAACTTTTTTCGGATTTTGAAAATGGTAGTTATTGTAAAACAATTTTGGCAGAGAACTGATGCTGGTTGGAATACCTATTCTTCTTACAATTTCAGATCATAGGACCCGTGGGATCTATATCCAAATAGCAATATAGATTAAACGGATTTTACGGATTAAATTTCACAGATAACACTGATAACACAGATTTATATTTTACAATTCTTTCCTAAAGACAGCAAATGTTATCCCTTCTTCTTTATTTTTAGCTTCATTTTCATTCTCTTTTACCGTAGCATTAAAAAGCATTCACGCTTACCCATTACTGATGGCATTAGCAATGGGTAAGCAATGAGTAAGCAATACAATTAAAATCACTCACTAAATTTAAACTGCGTGACTTAAAGCCATATCCCAGAACATCATACACATCCATAATAATCATAAAAGCATCAGGATCAACATCTTTTACTATATCTGTAAGCAAAGGCACTTGACGACGGTTCAACACCACAAGTATTTTTATATCTCCTTGATGAAACCGCTAACCATTGATAGGCACCTGTACCAGTTTAGTAAATATTTGCAGGCGAATTTCTTCCACAGCATCGGAAATGATATAAGCACTTTTGATATAAGGTAAACCTTCACTTGCTAAATCGGTTATTTTGGTTGTGGCAATAGATTTACATAACCCCAGATAAGAAGTTTAGGTGTTTTAAAGGTAATAGCTACCAGAAGGATAATTCCTGTTTCCACAATAAAGTATCCTGTTCCAATAGAAAGGTTTGCTGTTTAATGAGTGCTGTAATATCTAAGTCTTCCTGTGGAACCACGAAAACGAAAAATTAGTCCTAAAACCCAATCCCAATAATACACTAATGGGTAATTGCACTTAAAAGTATATTTTCCATAAAGGCTATAGCGTAGATTTTATGACTGTTAACAATATGCGTATAGGGTTTTAAATCGAAGACCATTTTTATAGCAGGAAAACTTAAAAGGTCGGTCATAATTGAACTTACAAACATACCATAAGTGTTTTATGTTACCAAGGTGATTGCCGATAAAGATAAAACTAATGATAAACAATGGAATATTCAAAATAATCATTGAAAACACCATTGGGAATTCCCAAAGTAATATAAAATCTGTGAAATACCTCCTACCTCTCCAGGAGCCATATTATAGGGTGGTGTAATAAACCGAGAATAACCCATAGCGAAAAAAGGAAGCAAAGACGATTCCTACCAGGCGTCCTACTTCTTTGCAGATGCTGTATTTTAGTATTCTTTGGCATTTTCATCTCTCCTAAATTCTTGACTAAATCTTAATCATTAAATCTTTGGTTTACGAAAAAATAACATTATACATCCCCATTATTTGAGGGAACAACAGTAAACAAAAGATGATTTTTAGATATTCGCATAAACGGAATCAAATGAATATCATGTTGAAACTGGATAGGACTCCTGTTCACTGGCAGATATAAATGAAAAGAACGAATATAAATCAATCCATTATATTAGCCATTAAAATTAATCATCGGGAATATGTCAATGAAGATTACATTCCAGACAGGGAAACATTGATAGATTTTATTACCTATCTTCATCCCGAGGGCTATAGAATTTATCAGATACGTTATTTTTATTATGGCTGCTGCATTGCATACTTTGATGGGAACAGCGCACTCTCTGGTAGTTGAACACTCTATTGCCGACGGTGTTTTCTGTGAGGTTTTCAACACGCAAAATTTTACGGAAGCGGATTGCAGTTGCCTCAAATCAGCAATGCAGAATATTGTGGATAGCGATTTGCCGATTGAAAAAATTATGGTTAAAACTGAAGAAGCATTGGATATCTTTAGTGCTATGGGTCGCAATGATGTGATTAAAAATTTGAAATATCACTATCAGGAAAATGTAGCAATTTATCGTTGCGGAAAATATTACGATTGTTTCGTTCATCCTTTGGTAGAAAGAACAGGAAAAGTAAAGACCTTTGATATTGTTTATCGCTCTCCTGGCTTTATTTTACGCTTTCCCAGCCGGGATGAAAAGATGGAAATAAAACCCTTTGAACTTCCGCATAAACTCTTTGCCCAGCATCAGGAACACGATAAATGGCTGGATATTTTACGCGTCCATAACATTATAGATATCAATAAACTGATTGATAATTACGAAATTTCTGAATTTATTCAGGTGGAAGAAGCATTACACGAGAAAAAAATAGCCGAAATTGCTGCCGATATAGTTACCAAACAGGATGTGAAACTGATTTTGATAGCGGGTCCTTCTTCTTCCGGCAAAACCACTTTTGCCAAAAGATTAGGAGTTCAGCTTCAGGCATGTAAAGCCAAGCCGGTAGTTATTGGAATGGATGATTACTTTTTGCCCCGGGATAAAACTCCTCGCAAACCCGATAGAATACGATTTTGAGTCCATTTATGCTATAATCTTTCGGGAATATTTGAATATGCAAATGAACCAATTGTTGGATGGCGAACAGATTGAATTGCCTGATTTTACCAGAGGTGTGCGTCGTCACAGCAATAATTTCGTAAAACTTGCCCCTAACAGTATAATTATTATGGAAGGTATTCACGGTTTGAATGAAACATTAACTTCTTCCATTGCTGCCAGCAGGAAAGTGAAAATTTATGTTAGCGCTCTTAATCAATTGAATATAGATAATCATAACCGAATTGCTACAACCGATTGCAGATTGCTTCGCAGAATTATTCGCGACCATCGTTATAGAGGTTATAGCGCTGAAGAAACATTAATACGCTGGCAAGATGTGCGCGAAGGTGAAGATAAAAACATTTTTCCCTATCAGGAAAATGCGGATTATATGTTCAATAGTAGTTTAACTTACGAGATTGGAGTAATTCGTAAACATGCCTGGAAGTTGCTTTTAGGCGTTTCTCCTTCCTCTTCTGCCTATATGGAAGCTAAGCGTCTTTCCGGTTTAATTGCCAATTGTAAAGATATTGCCGATTCCCTGGTGCCCTATAATTCTATTATCAGAGAATTTACGGACGGCAGTATCTTCCGTTATTGAGGTTTTCCAGTGTCTAATATCCATATTCTGGCAGAAGATGTCCGCAATAAAATTGCTGCAGGAGAAGTAATTGAACGCCCTGCTTCAGTGGTTAAAGAACTGGTAGAAAATGCTATTGATGCTGGTGCCGATAGTATAATTGTAGCTATAGAAAACGGTGGTAAAGACCTAATCAGGGTTATAGATAACGGTTGTGGAATGAATGCCGATGATGCAATGCTGGCTTTTGAACGCCATTCTACCAGCAAAATAAAGACCGTGGAAGATATTACCCATATCGGTTCCCTGGGTTTTAGAGGTGAAGCATTGCCTTCAATTGCTTCCGTTTCCAAATTACATTTGGTTACCAGAACTGCTGAGGAAGAAATGGCTACGATTGTAGAATACACTAACGGCAAATTAAATAATGTAACTAAGACCTCTGCCAACATCGGAACTGCTGTAACTGTGCGCGGATTATTCAAAGACCTTCCAGCAAGAAGGAAATTTTTAAAAACGGCACCAGTGGAAGCCAGGCACATTATTAAATATATTCATTATCAAGCATTGGTTTATCCCCAAATCAGTTTTCGGTTGGTGATAGACGATAAGGAAAAGCTGAATTACATTGCCTGCCCAGAAAGAAAACAGCGTATTGAAGAGGTCTTTGGCAGTGGTTTTTTTGCAGATGATGTTATTCCCGTAGAAGGAAAATATAACGATTATTCCGTAAGCGGTTATATCTTTGGCTTGGAAGATAGAGCAGATAAACTGATTGATGCACAATACACTTTTATCAACGGACGCTATATTTTTGATAAAACAGTGCGTCACAGCATTAAAGCCGCCTATGAACCTTTTATCTTAAAAACCCGCGCCTGGCAAAAAGGAACTACACCTCCCTATATTCTTTTTTTGGAAATTCCCCCGGAACAAATTGATGTGAATGTTCATCCTGCCAAACTGGAAGTCCGTTTTCGGGAAAATAATCTGGTGCATTCTTTGGTTTTGGAAACGCTTACCAAAGCACTCCGCAATTATGAAGACCAAAAGTTTGCCAGTGCACGCAGTAAATTTCAGGGGGGAGTAAAAGGAGAAAAAGTAACTTCCCTGGAACGCGATATCTTTGTTAAAAATATAGAAGTTCCCCGTTTTTCCGCCTACAAAAAGGAATTCGGAAATCTCTTTCAGGATGACCTTTTTCGTAGTGAGCCAAGTTCCACTTCCCCCAAAGATATGCCCATTTTTAACCCTGCTCAAGAAGAAAACACAGAGCAGGAGATTTTTCCTGACCAGCCCAATGATCAACTGAAATACGATATCCTGCTGAAAAATGAAGAGGACTATATCAATCCCTGGCAGTTTCACAATACCTATATTTTTATCCAGGTTGAAGACGGCTTGGTGATTATTGACCAGCATGCAGCTCACGAAAGAATAATTTATGAGAAATTGATTCAACGCAGTGAAGGAGCTCCAGCTGTGCGTCAAAAACTGATTATTCCCTTAGTTATTGACATCCCACCCTATATTTCTGCCGAGATTAAAGACCTGGTGGAAGAAAATATGGAACTTTTGGAAAAAGTGGGTTTTACCCTTAAACAATTTAGTGGAAATTCACTGGTAATAGAAGAAATTCCAGCTGAATTGACTGATTTTGCCAGCGGTCAGGTCTTTATTGAAATTTTAAAGCAGCTGGAAAAGGAAATGGAAATTACTACTGATTTCAGAGAGTGCCTGGCAAAGTCAATTGCCTGTAAATCCGCTATAAAAGCCAATCATAAACTTACCCGCAAAGAAATGCTGAATTTAATCAATCAGCTTTTTGCCTGTCAAACACCCTATTTCTGTCCTCATGGCAGACCTCTGATGCTAAAAATTCCGGTAACCGACTTTGAGAAAAAGTTCAAACGCACTTTATGATTCCCGTTATCACTATTGAAGGAGCAACGGCTTCCGGAAAATCCGCATTAGCTATTGTTTTGGCAGAAGCATTAAACACAGAAATTATTTCTGCCGATTCCCGTCAGGTTTACCGCTATCTGGATATCGGAACTGCCAAATTAACTAAAGAAGAACAAAAAAGAGTTAAACATCATTTAATTGATATTATAAATCCCGATGAGACATATAATGCCGGGGCTTTTGTTAAAGACGCCTCTATAATAATTGAAAAACTGCATTCCGAAGGTAAAATTCCTGTTATTTGTGGGGGCACGGGCTTATATATAAAAGCTCTCTTAAAAGGGCTTTTTTCTCTTCCTCCCCTGCCTCAGGAAATCAGACAAAATTTGAAACAACGCCTTAAAGAAGAAGGACTTGCAGCTTTATATGCAGAATTGAAAATTTTAGACCCTCTGTTTGCAGAGAAAATAAGCGAAAATGATACCCAAAGAATCTTGAGAGGATTGGAAGTTGCAATTGGGACGGGAATTCCCCTTTCCGAACACTGGCAAAAACAAAAGAGCAGCTGTAAATATAATGCTTTTCGTATTTAATTGATATTCCTCGTCCGGAACTTTACCAGCGCATCGACCCAAGCGCATAGAAAATGCTTGCTCAAGGTTTACTGGCTGAAATTGAAACTTTTTGCTTTAGGTTACGATGCGGAAATTCACCAGGTCTCAATTGTCTCGGTTATAAAGAATTTCTGCCATACTTCAAAAAAGAGGCGGCAGGTTTTGGAGAAACGTATTCTGTTGGCTGCTCAAGATCAACGCAATTATGCCAAAAAGACAGGTTACCTGGTATCGGAAAAAGGCAATTTTGATTTAGTTATTTCTCCGTCTGAATTGCTTTTACTTTTTAATATTCCGGGAAAACGATATCCCCGTCGTTCTCATTAAAGAAAAAGCGGAGCTTCAGCAAGCTCCGATTGCACAAAAAGTAGGTATCAACCTTCCTGTTTTTTTGATTTGACAACTGCCTCCTTTTTTGACTAAATTATCAACTGTAATCTCAAGGATAAAGGATGATCAAAACTGGAGGTGGTAAATGCAAATAATAGCCAAAGTATTTGAATTTGAAATAAGCGAGCAAGAAACTGGAACGAACAGTTAAAGTTTGGCAGAACGCGTATTGTCTGAAGGTGCTCTTAAACGCTTGATTGATGATGCCTTTATTTTTGCAAAGCGCATGCAGCGGCACAAAATTAGCAGGCTCGAATACGAAAATGCTATATGTAACTCTCCTCCTCTCCTCCTCTGATGAAGAAGACCTTTTAAAACTCGGAGCATTTCTTTAGAGCAACTCACACCGTATATGGAAAAATCTGAAACAAAGCGGCCGATGATTAACAAATACATCAATTCTATCTTCCCGCAAAATATCCCCATCACTAATGCCAAAATTAAAGAGTTTTGCGATGAACAAAAAATATTTCCTGAAACCGGAACAGGTGTGTTGCTCTATATTTTTATTATTCGTAACGATAATGAAGAAGCAAAAGCCAAAGCGGAACAAATTCGTCGGGAAATTCATAATGCTGATGACTTTACTTACTTTTGCTAAAAAATTGATTGCCTCAAGTAATGTCGTTTTAGGCGATTTGCTGGTTTCCCCGGGTAAAAATGATTCTAAATTGAAGAAGTTGTTTTTTCTTACGGGTGAAATCAGTCAAACCCTTCCTGTCTCTTCTTTATGGTTATCACATTTTAATGAAACAGGTAAAGCAGTGGTATCACATCCTTGAAGATATTGGCGATTCGCTGAAAGTTTTGCCAAGCAACAAATTTAGAAGAATACAAGTTGTTTCGCATTTGGCTGAATTACGTAAACAATATGTCCTACTGTAATCTATAATGCAAATTTATTTATTTAATTAGGAAAGTAAAAGCCAAGCTTATGAGGAATTCTAAGACACTAAACTCATTAATGAAGAGAAAAGATTTAATTTTACACTGAAAATCCTAAATTAAGTTCGGGGTTGTCACTGTCCAATAGCTTTTACCTTTGTTCCAAGTTTATTGGCAGTGAGGACTAATAACGTTAACAAATTTATAATATCTTCGCATAACTTTATAGCTTCAACTTTTTCCTGCAATCAAAGTTCTTTGATGGTAAATAGGTAAGTTGAAACATATAAGGATAAATGTCACAATATGTTATTTCAGAACGGGAGAGAGTGTACTTCAATATGCCTAAACACATAATATTGTCGATTAGCATTAACTTTGGGAATAGGGCTTTTATGCGCTTTCCAAACGGTTAAATATGCAGGTTTTTGTTTTAGTGTCTTTTATTATATAAGTAAAACTATCTTATTCAAATAATTTTGCAGGAGAGTGATTCTCCTCGGTGTCCTATTTGGACAAACTATTCTTATTGATTATTTTTCCGCCAAATCCCGAACTGGGAAATTTTACTTGGATATAGAACATAAAAACAAGAATTTTTCTTCGGCAAAATGGCTTTGAATAGGAAGAGGCTGTTTGATATTATGAAAACAAACCAAGGCACAAGCAATCTTGGCTGCACTGTTATGATTTTGGGCATCTGACCGTTTTGCGCAGTCCTATCCTATAAATGTCACTGCTAGACTCATGAAGGAGAACGTACCAGCAAACCATAGTCAAACTCCTGAAGAAGCTTCATTCCGAATTCATCCTAAAAAAACTGGAAAGCAACCAAAACATTTATATTGCCCCTCTGGTTCGTTAACCATTAAAGCGTTGACAAGTCAATTTCCAGGTAGCAAGAAGCATTGCCTTATCTGGTTTGCGGAACGGAACAAAACCTGAACAGGCTCCAGTATTGTAGCTCGTGCATTTAACCGAAGCATTTAGTCAAGATGAATTTAACTGTTCCGTCTTATTCTTACAGCACTTCATCTCGCTGTATGTCACTTTCCTTCTGATGCCAGTATTCAGAATTTTACTATCTCCGTCAGTTATGATATAGATGAAGTCATTTTGCGCTTGTAGAAAAGTTATATAAAGAAACAGCGGTGAGGAGGGTTGATCTTATGGTGTAGAACTGGAAATGCGTATTTACGATGCAGAATTTAATACTGAATACTGGAAACAAATTATTCAAAACGGAGTTCTGAAACAAACCGTTGTGGGTCAAAAATGGTGTACAAACGAGTTTTATAACTACAACGAAGCTCCTTTAACGCTATTTGATAAAATACTCGCTACGTTGAAAGAAGATAAAAAACTAATGAAGGGGATATTAAAAAATAAAAACTACTACAACTTATCATTTTACTCGGCATTACTTTGCTCTTTTCCTTTGCTTATCTGACAGTAAAGCAAGCGTATAGAAAGTGCTGAAACCAAAAGGAAAAGCCGAACGCAAGAAATTAAACCGCTACTTATAATGCTAAAATTCTGGCTATTAAGAAATACGCTCAAAAGTGACAATAGCCGTCGTAGAAGAACTCATCAATGAACTGCTGTCGGAAATTGAAAAAACATAGATAACTATATTTTAAAAGTTAATTATCTGAACGATGGTGAATACAAAAATGGCATCTGGGAACAACGATGGGAGATTAATGAAGACGATGTTCGATCAGGGACCTTAACTCCGGACGAACGGATGAAAGCGCATTATGGAAATGACCAAACCTACTTATTTAAGCTTTGTGTATGTAGCCGGTGAAGTTGCTGCAGTGGAAAGTGAAGGCAAAACTGTTAAAAAGACCTTTCAAGCAAATCCGATGTTGCTGCTTCCAGTTCTAAAGGTAAATCAGTGAGAAACCTCCTCCGATATTTATAATAGCGATAAAATAAGCACAAGCAGTCAAGCGGATATAAGCTTAAGTAAAAAGGGCTCCGCCAATAAATCCATAATGTATTCCGAATCCGTTACCAATAAAAGCGAAGGGATTACCTACCGCATTTATAACCCCGGGGAAATTGATACCAAGGTAACGGAGGTCTTTAATAAAGCCAATTTTGAAGTTGTTCCTACATACGAAGTGGGTATTTTGCCGGAAAAATTTGCCTACGATTTTGCTGCTCTAAACGAAATTTCCTCTTCCACACAAAAAGAAGCAACAGATATTGCTCGCGAAGCTGGTTTGGATTTTTTGGCTGTTGCTATGTTGGATGTTGGACGGGAAGAAATTGATCCGGTAACAGGAGGCAGTAAGGTCTATGTGAAAGTAAACGGCTATATTTTAGACCTGCGGAAAAAATTCGCTGTTAAAATTTGCAGTGCAGGACCTTATCAATTCAGCGGTTTGGGCTCAAATCCTACCGTAGCTAAAACGAATGCTTTAATTGAAGCGGCAACACACGCCTCACAGGATTTGGTAGATCAGCTTCGTGTAAAACTTGGAAGCTAAAATAAGAAATTTAATGGGAACTATTCAGCGATTGATTGTCCTCATCTGTATTTTTTTGCTTCTGGTAAGCTGTGTAGGACTGGAAGCGAAAAAGAAAAAAGCGGATCCGGAAGTAAAATTGTTTTTGGATGATTCTCAATTGGATAATCCGGAATATTATAACAAACTGCCTTTGCTTTCACTGGAAGCATTTGCCAGCGCTCTTTTGATGCCCAAAACATCAAACTTTAAAGTAATTAATTATAACTATAAACTGGCTAAGGCAGAATCCAAAATAGCGGAAGAAATGGTAGCCGTCTCTTTGGGGATGCGTAAGGAATATGTAAAAATAGAAGCAGAAGGGAAATCCCTGCTGTCGGGAAACCTGGAAGGGAGTGATGCAGAAATATCTGAAACCGTGAAAGCGAAATTAGAAGACCTGAAAACGGATAAAGCACAATTGAGTGAATCGCAAAAGGTCTATTTTTTAAGCGGTTTTATTTATCTTGCCAGCTCTATTGTGCGGGAAAAAACCATTCTGGAAAGTTCCAAAATGTTTATAAATGAAGCTAAAAACGCTAAAGGGATAGACGCTGTTATGTATGTTAAAGATATTCCTTATGCCACCAATGTGCAATTGGTCTTCCTGTTTTGCTTTCAAATCAGATGAGGACTATTAGTGAGCGACACGACATAAACCCAAAATATTGAAATCCTGAAAATATGTTACCGATCCCTGTTTCAGTGAATTGTCTGTTTTAATTCTTGGCAGAATAACCAATTTGAGAAAGAAAGTTTGTTCCAGTCCTTCGTTCTGCTTAAATTGATTATTGGTTAGGTTAATTTTATGAACCGCAAAATTGTCTTAATATTCACTTTACTCTTGCTTATTGGTCTCTGGCTCTCTGCCGCTAAGAAAAAACCGGAATGGATTTTAAATCCTTATTCCCGTTATCCTTCCGAACAGTATCTTTGCGGTGTGGGGATGGCAAAAGAACTTAATAATGCTCAAAATGAGGCATTGAAAAATATTGCCGGATTCTTTGAAACCCGCGTTATTGCAGTTACGAAAAGTATGGAAAGGGAAAAAAGTTCCTCTTCAGGTTATCAGACAAACAGCGAGACCTCTTCTTCCGTTAAAGCCATTGCCGAAGGAACTTTGAAATATACCCGAATTATGGAAACCTGGCAAGACCCGAAAACTAAAACTTTCTATGCTTTAGCGGTAATGGATAAAATTGCCGTGCAGACCATTTATCGCAATGAAATTGACGACTGCGAGGAGTTTATTGAAAATTGCCTTGCTCCCAATGATGATCCCCTTATCCGCTTTGCTAAAATTTTAAGCGCTATTGATAAATTGCAACAAACACAAGATGCTTATACTTATTATAATGCTCTGGCAAGCGATTCCGGAATTTTGTTAAAGCCGTTTCATAGCTTGCAGGAACTTGTGGAACTCAGAAATTATGCGGCTGGGGAAATTCCACTCCAAATCAGAGTTTTTGGAGATTCTTCAGGTCTTTTGGATGCTTCGTTGAAAAATGTTATAAACCAAATGGGCTTGTTGGAAAACGATAACTCTGAGTATCAAATTGTCGCTACCGTGAATCCTGAGCCGTATAAATCCCTGGGACAACAATTTTTTCAACCCCTTCGCTTTAATATTTCTTTTAATTACAGAGAAAAAAACCTCTTTTCCTTTGTGGATAAAACAGAACAAGGCGGTTTTACTATTGAGGAAGCAACCTCCAGAGGAATTAGAGTTCTTGCCCAAAATATAGAAAACAAATTCCGCAAGGACTTTTACCAATTCCTCTTCAATTTACATTAAATGTGTAGTCGGAGGATGCTGTTCCTCCGGATGGTTGACCTCCTGGTCAACCAAATTAAACGACGGGGACGTCGTTTTTCCGGAAGGTTGACCTCCTGGTCAACCAAATTAAACGACGGGGACGTCGTTTTTCCGGAAGGTTGACCTCCTGGTC
>JAXGIH010000001.1:0-53327 GCA_040770845.1 Cloacimonas sp. (SeqCode) | reverse complement strand
GGAACATCTGTATTGGGACCAATATGACGAAATAGTTCTGTCATAAATGACTGGCAGAAACGCATAATTTCGGCATCACTTTTTCCTCTGGCGTCAAAATCACTGCCACCTTTGCCTCCTCCCATGGGAAGAGTAGTTAAGCTATTTTTGAAGATCTGCTCAAAACCCAAGAACTTAAGAATGGAAAGATTTACACTGGGATGAAAACGCAATCCACCTTTATAAGGTCCGATTGCACTGTTAAATTGAACACGATAGCCACGATTTACTTGAACATCGCCTTTGTCGTCAACCCAAGGAACACGGAAAATAATTACGCGTTCGGGCTCTACAATACGCTCAAGGATATTGGCTTTAACAAAACGGGGATTATTAATATAAACATCCCAGATTGTTTCTACTACTTCTTTAACTGCCTGTAAGAATTCAGGTTCCCCTGAATTTCGGGCTTCCACTTTCGCCATAAATTCATTGATGGTCATTAGTTCCTCCAGGTATTTAATTTTTTTTTCCACCTTATATTTATATCCTTTTATGTCAAGGGATAAAAAAATTCTTAAGCTACCTCTCGTTTTTTTAATGGGTTGCTGAATTCTGCTTCGGCAACCTATTATCTTTCTCCACCGTTTCTACGGAACTTATGTATACTGAAAAATGAAACTGTATGGTGTTTACAAATTTCCATAAAAAAATAGAAAAAAACAATTGTGCTTAATAACAATATATTCTTATTATAAATAGTAGTATCAGTAGCTGAAGAAACTATATGTTAAAGAGTGTGACAAAGTGATGAAAGAAATTTTTTAACTGTTCAAAAACAAGCCCTGGTAGTTTATTTGATATGCGCCGTCGTAGCAAGGTAGCATTTGATAAATAAAAGGACTTGACTTGGATTAAAGAGATGAAAATAATGCAATTATCGTTTGGCTCATTATTAGATTGTGAGTAACGAGGACATAAATGCCCTCAAAGAACCTGAGTAAACAATGAGCGAATACACCAACATTTGGGACTCAACACATTTTAAAAAGGAAGTACGTATATGATTGGAAAAGACATGGCTGTAGGATTAAGAGTAATGCAATTCAATGTATTTACCAATGATTTGATTTGGGAAAAAAGAGAAAGATGTCACGTGCCTTTGGGATATCAATGATATCGAATTTATAGGAGAATAAATGAAAAACACTGTTGTATTTTTTGTTTTCTTCCTGTTCTCAGTAATCATATATGGAGAATCACTTCAATTTTCTGAGGTAATGGGCGACTCTAAAAATGAGATTGTAGACTCGCTTCTTGCAGTTGATGAGTTAAGCGGGTCTATCTACTATCAGCAAAACTACATTACGGTAGATGCAAACTGGCAGGAGGGGGAGACATATATTGGAGATTATTACAGTTGGGCCTGGATGGTTCATTTTGCCAGCATCGGCTATCTTTCCTTTGAATTGCCGAGCATACCCGAGGGTTATAAAATGCAATCAGCACATCTTATGATGTATATAGGTGCGATGAGGGGCAATTCTACTTCAGGTGTTTATCCGGTATTTGATTATGGTAATACATCAGCATTTCCAGAGGGGGTCTTGGAACATATTGATTATGGGGATACTTTTAACTCAATCGACGTTATCCCATCCTCAATATATGGTACTTATACTTTCTTTAATCATGAGACACTCATGCTCTGTTAAAAAGAGTCATGACGTAACCGATTGCCTATTGATGGACTTTTCTGCAAATAGGTCACTTACCCGGCTTGTCGCATTCATTTAGATGGCTTCTCAGACTGGGATAACCGCGAAGATTATATAGCAACTACTACAGACAGTAGTCCCTATAACCCATACTCACCAAAAATATTTTACACTCTTACAGATGGGACATCTATTGACAATCCCGTTATTCCGAAACCCAAGCTCTCTATATCAATCTTATCCCCTCAATCCATTTTCAAGAATTAAACACTATTTTAAATTAAAATATCTGTTTGCGTGTCTGCAAGCTAGGAATATATAACCTCAAGGGACAATTGATCAGATCCAGTCCAGCAATATCAATGCGGAGGTGATCACACATTCCACGGGATGGTATAGATGATACCGGCAAACAGGTAAGCGGAGAATCTTACATTGCTGATATGTTGAATCAGTAAAATAAAGCAAGCAGAGTTTGTATTTACGATAATAGCAACAAACACAACCTTATAGGAAGCACAAATGAGGTAGAATGATATAAGGTTGCCAATCGCAGCCAATATTCATGAGTTGTAGGTTTTCTCAGAAAAAGTTACCTGGAGGAAATATCTTAATTATTAACCGTTTGGTGGGGAGAATTTTACAGGGAACAAGTTATACTTGATATGCGCCGTCGTAGCAAGGTAGCATTTGATGAAAAAAGAACTTGACTTTGATTAAAGAGATGAAAAATAATGCAATTGGTCGTTTGGCCTTACATAGATTGTGAGTAACGAGGGATATTAAATGCCCTCAAAGAACTCAGCAACAATGAGTTGGAATGGACACCAAATATTTTGGGACCTGAACTTTTGTAATTTAGTTTATGCTGGGGCCATATTGTGTTTTGATTTAAAGATATTGGGAGGAAGAATACAAAGTATTCAAGAGCAGAAGCATTATGGTATTAACCATTCTCTTGACTGGTATTTTATATGCTCAAACCAATGATGGTGATGACTTATCTCAGCAGTGAGTTTGCAGGCAGCGAAGCACAAAAGCGTTGCCAGCTCGGATTTCAATGCAGACGGTTATAATGATTTAGTGGTTGATTCAAGTCAATCCAAATTTACTTTTTAATGACCAAAATCGTTGGTATACTCGATGGATATTGGGGTGGACTCCAATTTGATAATAATGTTCCTGATTTTGTAATACTAGGCTCGTATGCTGGACAGATGAACTATATCTTCATTTATAATGCTGGCGATATTAATGGAGATGGGATTGAGGATTTAATTGTAAATCAAAATTCTGTGAACAATGAAATTCAGTTAGCCGTTTACTTTGGCAGGCAAAACCCTCAAACCACTCCGGATATAATTCTGACTTTCCCATATCCTGAAATCAACGGGATTATGACTGTACCGATTGGTGATATTAATGGGGATAATCATTCCGATGTGTCTTTAATACTGGGCTTGAGTAATGATTCAAGAAAGCTTATGATTTGGGACGATTATGAATCACAGCCATGGTTGTTTAAACAAACAGCAAATCCTCAGACAATAACATTGTTGAGTGGCATAGGCGATGTAAACGGAGATGGTTTTGATGATTGTCTCTTGCATATCCCGATTAACAATACCGGCGAAACAAATAACCAGCTAATCCTGTATTATGGGAGTTCCACATTTCCACAGACAGACAGTTTGGTTATTATCAATGATTCCAATAGCATTATCAACAGATGGGGCTGTCCCTTAGGCGATGTCAATGGCGACGGGATTGACGATTTTACCGCGGACAGTAATATCTACGGCTACACTCATCATCTTTGGTTGGGAAGTAGTAACTTGACAGCAGAATGGGATATAACCTTATCCGGAGATTGGTACGAGCTACATCACAAATTCAGTGAAAGCGGAACCGGATATCCCTTTGTGCATGGCGATCTAAATGGAGACGGCTTTCAGGATATCCTCAGTTTTCATCACGAAGCAGGATATTATGAAGGATACCTGTATTTGTGGATGGGTGGAAATCAAATGAACGGAATAATGGATGGTATTCAGTATGGGATATATGGCTATGATACTTGCAATTTCGGGTATTCAAAAATTACAGGTGATTTCAACGCTGATGGTTTATGTGATGTAGCTGTAGGCGCACCGTGGTGGGGAACGAATAATGATCATTGGAAGACCGGAAGAGTTTACATCTTTTCCGGTAACACGAATTTACACGATACCACTGTCGCTAACGATGATAACACAATTCCAGCAATTGATACTGCCCAATGGCAGATAGATGTCTATCCCAATCCGGTGTCTTCCGAGCAGAAATCCTTGTATATTAAGTTTGTAGATCCGGCTATCAAACTGCGCAAAACTTAAAATTGAGAGTTTATAATATCAAAGGACAACGGATATTTCGAAAACAATACCACCTTCAAAGATGCATGAGGGGTTGTGGGAAATTAATCCCCCATCAATGGGAGTAGGTTTGTTTATGGTATCTATCTCTCAACAGAATATAAATCTAATAACCCAAAATAGTTATCCAATAAAGGAGGATAAAATGACTACGGTTCCAGAGATAATGAACTTTTGCAGCTTAAGATTAGGCTCGTGTACAAATGGGGGTATCTATGCAGTCACTAAATGGTAGTAAAGATAAAAAGTATTCCCACTTTAATATCCTTCTCATTGTGATATTGTGCTATAATTGTCAACTTCTTTAAAATCCTGCTTATTCCAGTCCTATTTATCTTCCAGCAACTTAGGAACTTTGGGTGCACGCAAACGATGAGCTACAGGAAAACCTGAACCCAAAAGAGGTCTTACATAATACTTGAATTCATCGGTAATTCCATTTCCTTCAGCATTAATGAATTCATCAGGCATAATTCTGGTTTTTCCAGCAATATCGCTTAAATTTTCCAATTGATAATTCACAGAGTAAAAGCCAGTTCTTTGAATAGAAATTGAGCCATCCAAATTATACCAGATAGCATAATGAGCTGCTCGTTCGCCAACTTCCCGTGCTTCTCTTTGGTCCACATCACTTACGCAACCGATAAAAGAGCGTTGTAAATAGCCAAAAGTATCGCTGCGGACTCTTTTAATTTTTAGTTGAGTGCGAACAAGTTCACTGAGTAAATCACCCAGAACTCCAGTTCCGGAGAGCTGAACATTGCCATGAGCATCTTTTTCCTGATTTCCGGAAAGTTTGGTAACTATCGGTATCCCGTTGGCATCTGTAATTCCTTCCGAAACAGCTACAACACATCTCCCGTAAAGATCATAAATGCGTTTTACATCATTTAAGAAATTTTCACGGTGAAAAGGTCTTTCAGGTAAATATATTAAATGAGGTCCGTCATCAGGATATTTTTGTGCCATAACTGAAGAAGCAGTTAAAAAACCGGCATGACGACCCATAACCACTCCAATATAAACCCCGGGTAAAGCGCGATTATCTAAATTGGCACCTGTAAAAGCACAGGCAACAAATCTTGCGGCAGAGCCAAAACCTGGTGTATGATCATTCAAAACCAAATCGTTATCAATGGTTTTAGGAATATGAATAGCCCGAAATTCATAATCCGCTTGGGTTGCCTGTTCATTTACAATGCGAACTGTATCGGCAGAATCGTTGCCTCCGATATAGAAAAAATATCTGACATCGTGTGCTTTTAGCACTTTAAAAATTTCCATACAATACTTTTCGTCCGGTTTATCCCGCGTAGAAAGTAAAGCTGAAGATGGTGTATTAGCCACCTGTTCCAAATTGTGAGTTGTCTCCTGGGTTAAATCTACAAATTCCTCATTCACAATTCCCTGAACTCCATATAGAGCTCCATAAACACGCGTAACTTGGGGAAATTTTCTTGCTTCCAGGGTTACTCCTACTAAGGACTGATTGATTACAGCAGTAGGACCTCCGCCCTGTGCTATAACAACTTTTCCTTCCAGCTTCATTTTTGAACCTCCATCTGGAATAAACTTCTTAAAACACTTAAAAATAAAGGGCTGATAATCTGTCCAGCAGAAAATACTTGCTTAAAAAGCTATTATAGAAAGCTGGCATAATAATAGTATTGTATTATATTTCGTGAGGATAGATGAGTTACATTGTATTAGTACAGAAAGTACCGCCCCCAGAACTTTAAAGAAGTTTACTCTCAGGAGCATATAACGGAAATCCTGCAAAGTGCCATAGCTACAAATAGAATAGCTCACGCTTATTTATTTACAGGACCCCGAGGTGTAGGAAAAACCTCATTGGCAAGAATTTTAGCAAAGAGTTTGAATTGTGTAAACGGACCAACTACTACACCTTGTAATGCCTGTTCCAATTGTCTGGAAATTACGGCAGGAACTTCTCCGGATGTAATTGAAATTGATGGTGCTTCCAATACCAGTGTAGATGATATTCGTGAATTGCAACGCGAGCTTTTATATCCTGCCAGCAGTTCCAATTATAAAATATACATCATTGACGAAGTGCATATGCTCTCTAAAAATGCTTTCAATGCATTGCTTAAGACCCTGGAAGAACCGCCGGATAATGTTATCTTCATTTTTGCTACAACAGAACCCCAAAAGGTTTTGCCAACTATTATTTCTCGTTGTCAGCGTTATGATTTTAAACGTATTCCAATTGCTTCCATAGTTCAGCGATTGCAGGAAATAAGCATTCTGGAAGGGATAAAAATTGATTCCGAATCCCTTTATTTAATAGCTCGTAAGGCAGATGGAGGAATGCGCGATGCCCTATCGTTGATGGATCAGGCAATTTCATATTGTTTGAATAATATTACTATTGACAAAGTCCGTCAAATATTTGGTATGATTCCCAATCAGGTCTATCAGAAATTTCTAACTTTGATTTACAATAAAGATACTCAGGGTCTTATTAACGAATTGCATTTGATTTTTGAACAGGGAATTGACCTCCAAGAATTTATAGCCAATATGCAAGAATTTGTGAGGATCCTTATATTACGTAAACTGCAAGTTCAAATTAAGGATATAAATCCCGATGAACTTTCTTTGTTTGATGAATTAGCTGAATTATTCGGGCAGAACAAATTGCTGTATATTCTTTCTTACCTTATTGCCTGTAGAAATGATTTAAGGGGAAGTAGCAATCCCTACCTTATTTTAGAAGCACTGATGATTAAACTTTGCAAGCTTGATGAAATGGAAGATATTGCCTCTTTAATTGGCAAGATTAATATAAATGCCTTTGCCCAACCTGTATCTATGGCTTCTCCAACAACAGCTAAGACAATTCAAAGCAGTTATGTAGCCAGTTCGGCTGAAGTTCCTTACCACGAAGAATCAACTATAGCTAAAATGGAATTTAACCAGGAAAATCTGGAACAGCTTTGGCAGAGAATTATTACCCGCGCTAAAAAAATCAGTCAAATGTGTGCCCTTGCTTTAGATGCTACTACAGACAGAAAAGTGGAAGGGCGAAAACTTTGTTTAACAGTAGAAAGCAATACTAATTTCCGCTGTTTGAAAAGCAATCAGGAAAAGTTGGAAGAATCTATTTCCGAACTTTTTGAGAAACCTATTTCTATCTCTTTGCAACTGCAGGAAACGGAACCTCCTACCAAAGTTAATATTCAACACAAAACACTGGAAGATATAAAACAGGAAAATCCGGAGTTGGCAAAATTTATAGACCTCACAGATTCCGTGCTGGTTAAAAGCTAATGAAGAAATGCTTTCCCTCTATTTACAATATTATATTCATCATTTCTAATTTGGCTAAAACGAGGCGTAGATAAGATAATTGCCGAAGACAAAAAGAAATCGTTCCCGATATTTTTCAAAGTATTTCCATAATTATCGCAGCCAGTAAAGAAATAAAGAATCTGCTAAATTGCTAAATTCCTTTGCTTGGGATTATCCTGAGATAATATGAAATAATTATTGTAAATGACCATAGCAGCGATGGCAGTAAAGAATATTTAGTTACTCGAAAAATATTCCTAATCTTAAAATTATAAATTTCTACAGTGAGACCCCACCCTTAACAGGAAAAAAGCTGCTTTACAAAAGGCATAGAAAACTCGCGCTTTGAAATTCTTGCTTTTACCGATGCCGATTGGGTGAACCGTTTATGGTTACAAGAAATAAACCGGTCTTTTACTAAAGAAACAATTTACCTGCTTTCCTATTCAGTTATAAAAAGAAAACCCGATGACAGCATCATTCGTCTGAAAAATTTTGAACGCAGTGTTAATTATGCTTTAGCTGCAGCGGGCTTATATTACAAAATTCCTTTTACCAGCAGTGCCTGTAATATGGTTTACAGGAAAAAGACCTTTCTGGAAAGTGGTGGTTTTGAAGGAATAGGACATTTAAGATCAGGTGATGACGATTTACTATTAATAAAAATGATGCCTAATATCAGAAAAGCAGCGTACAATCCCAATACAGCAATGCAGGTTACCTCAATTGATGGCACAGACAGAAAAAAGCATCATCAAACAAATATCCGCAGAGCTTCCAAATTCAAATATTATCCCTGGTGGCTGAAAGGTCTTTGTGCCTTTATTTTTATCTATTTTTGTCTGTTTTATATTGCTCTGTGGCAAGCTATACATAAGAAAAGCAGTAAAGCGATTAAACTTTCTTTACTGCTTAAAACAGCAGCCGAATTTGCTTTTTCCTATAGCCATTTAAGGCAAATTGGAAGAAGCAAACTCGCTTTTTTGTATCCTCTTCAGATATTTGTATTTCCCCTTCACTTCATTTTCTATGGCTTGCGGGGAACTTTAGGAAAATATACCTGGAAATAGTTACATTTCAATTAACCTGGCTTGCACATATTCCAGAGCATTAAGTTCTGAAATCATATTCTCCAGAATATTTTGTTCTCCTTGCACCTCCAGAACAACTAAACCATCATTGGCGCAGAATTCATTAGAGACCTCATGTAAACCTAAACGGACGCGAATATTGCATCCATATTTAGTTAAAATTCCCTGAACTTTTGTAGCTTCAGTGCTACGTTGATCAATTTTTACAAGCACAATCTTGTAAACCATAATATCCTCCCCTTATATTTTCTTACTGAGCTTTGCCCAGCTGTCTTTTAAGTCCACAATACGGTTAAAAATCAATGCTTCGGGCTTACTGCTATAATCAACATTGAAATAACCAATTCGCAGAAACTGATAATGTTCTCCAATCTTTGCTTCTTGCAAATTTTCTTCTGCTAAACAGTTTTGTTTAACTATCAGCGAATTTGGATTCAAGTAATCCTGATAGGTCTTTCCTTTTTCCATATTATTCATATCAGCTAAAGTGAAGAGACGGTCATATAAATGTAATTCTACAGGAATAGCACTCTCTGCACAAACCCAGTGTAAAGTTCCTTTAACTTTGCGACTATCTTCTGTCCAGCCCCCGCGTGATTTTTCATCATAAGAACAAAGCAATTCAATAATTTCACCCTTCTCATTTTTGATTACTTCGTGGCAAGTGATATAATAAGCATATTTTAAACGAACTTCTTTGCCCAAAGTAAGACGAAACCAACCCTTCACCGGATTTTCACTGAAATCATCTTTTTCTATATACAGGTTGCGGGAAAACTTTATTTTCCTTATACCCGCAGAAGGGTCTTCAGGATTGTTTTCGGCAGCAAAGTCCTCAATTTTGCCTTCAGGGTAATTAGTGATGGTTAATTTGAGGGGATTTACCACTACCATTCTACGTTCTGCTCTTTTATTCAAATCCTCACGCACACAAAACATCAGCAATTCATCATCTACAAGGGAATTAGCTTTGGAGACGCCAATCCGATCTGAAAAGTCCCTTATTGCTTCAGGAGTAAAACCTCTTCTGCGCATTCCTGCAATTGTAGGCATCCTGGGATCATCCCAACCGCTTACTAAATGGTTATTTACCAATTCCAGTAAAAGCCGTTTACTCATTATTGTATAAGCAAGATTCAAACGGGCAAATTCTATTTGTTGCGGATGACACGGAACCGGTAATTGATCTAAAAACCAGTCGTATAAAGGTCGGTGATCCTCAAATTCCAAAGTGCAAATAGAGTGTGTTATTCCTTCCAAAGCATCGGAAACACAATGTGTGTAATCATACATAGGATAAATCTGCCAGTCATTACCGGTTCTATGATGATGGTTTTTTTTGATTCTGTAAATAACCGGATCGCGCATATTCAAATTAGGCGAAGCCATATCAATTTTTGCCCTTAAAGTTCTGCTGCCTTCGGGAAATTCACCTGCTTTCATCCTTCTGAACAGATCAAGGTTTTCTTCTATACTGCGATTTCTGTAGGGACTATCTTTCCCCGGAACCGTTAAAGTGCCTCTATATTCTTTCAGTTCTTCCAAAGAGAGATCACAAACGAATGCCTTGCCGGCTTTGATTAAGTATTCCGCATATTCATACAGTTTATCAAAATAGTCAGATGCATAATATAAATGTTCACCCCAGTCAAAACCTAACCAATGCACATCTTCCATAATGGAATTAACATATTCCACATCTTCTTTCACCGGATTGCTGTCATCAAAACGCAGATGACAACGACCCCTATAGTCCTTTGCCAAACCGAAATTTAAACAGATGGATTTGGCATGGCCGATATGTAAATAACCATTGGGCTCAGGAGGAAAACGCGTTACAATAAGAAAATATTAAATACTTTTTTTTTTTTTTTTTTTTTTTTATGTTTTCCACTTGCCAAGTCTCTCTATTGCGAACGAATGAAATTGGTGCTACCGTCTTCTTCTTTCTCTATGGAACTTTTCGTATCCATATTCATTCCTTTCCTTAATACATATGTTTCAACTTCTACGCTTGTTTTCTTGTCAAGTTCAACGAAATATCTTTTAGTTAACGCCTATTTCATAGCTATGATAAGGACTTGATTTTTTACAAATTCAAAACGATTTACATTGAGAAGAACAGGTCTAACCTTTTAATTCTCAAGGACTTAATCAACCACAGTTTAAGCGGCTTTATTGGATAACTTCGTAAGGTCTAATGCTTATCGGTCGCTAAAAGAGGAGACCATGTTTTTCCCAGATAAGTGCCTGCTTCACTTTTATAGATTTGCGCTTGTGAGCAGCATCCCGAGAGTATACCTAATACAGCAATTCCCTAGCAGAAATAATGGCCTCTGGGTAAAGCATCAGAAAAGCATTGGATTTAAGCGCTGGCGATGAAAATTTTAAAAAAGATGTATTGGAAAGAGCGATAATTTCTGTTGGGTATGTAGAATACAAGATAAATTAGTATTTTTGTTCAAATTATGCAATTTACGATGACAGAGCCATTCGGAAGTGGGCTTCGGTATTCAGGAAAAAGTATGCTCTTTGCTGTTTTCAAATGAGCCATCATTAAACAGCTTCCGCTCGTCAAGCATATCCCTAAAAGTCTATCTCGGTCTCGGGTAGAAACAAAAGGAACCATTCCTGACAGGGATATGGCTTCATAAACCAATTTAAAATGATAAAGAGTTTCAGCATACCTAAAAGCTATGATAAAAGAAGCTACCCGCATTGGGTTTCAGCCTGGACCCTGTTGATGGATAACTTTAGCGACTTCAAGCAATGCGCAGAATCAGGTTTCTAAAAGGTAAAAAACATTGTTATAGACATCGCTGAAGAGCATATCCGAATTGTTATTGTTCATTATCTCACCTGCTTCTTTTTTTAGTCATATTGCTATCCTTAACTTTGATCTGTTCATAATATTTGCGAAGACGGGAAATGACGAGGATATCATTTATTCCGGTATCCAAATTTCCCTCTCGACTTCTCGCCCTCAAGACCTCTCGCCCTCTCACCATCTCACTACTTAATGATGTGCAGCCAATCCTTCAGCAAAAATTCCAGCCGTCCTATCAATAAAGAGATACGAGCCATAACCGTATAGCCAAAAGAAGCACCAAAACTAATCATCAAAAACCAGATTCCCAATTTGGAAGGAACTGCTCTGATGCCTTCCTGTTTTTTGCTGAAATAGAAGAAATAGACACCGCAAATGGTTCCTGCAATTAAAAGTATATTGCCGATAACAGTTATAACATTATCAGAAGCAAAAGGATTGATCATTGTAGCGCTAATTTGACCCAAGAGATCAGTTTTTGCATAACGCACCATATTAATACCCGCAGAAGTGCCAATCATAATAGCAATCGGATATCTGCTAAGCCATTGTGTTTTAGGAATTAAGCGCAAAAGCATCATCAAGCCCAAAGCAGTAGGAATAAGCAAAATCAGGTTTCCCTTAAAATCCGTAAAAAGTTTATTAAACAGATTGGGAACCATAACGCTATAATATAAATAGACCAACCAGTAGGCAGCGGAAAGTCCTACAAAAATTTGTTCGGAGAGTTTATAGAAAGGATTATCCTTATAGAGAAAGCTGAAGATGCTTAAAGTGAAGAATACTGATAGCCAAAGTCCGAAGGTAGCCATAAATCCGCTCATTGTGCACCCCTTTTTCTGCTGTAGAAAGCTTTTATATTACCAATAATGATAAAAGCCAGATCAATAAATGGGCAATGGACTGGCGTCCATTTTAATGATTGTAAAATTTCGATTTATTAATTAGTGTCTCATATTCCGAGGCAGCTTTTAGTCCACCAAGCAAACCATAGAGCTGTTTTTGGCTGCTTGCATAGGTAATAAACCAGGGGCACTAACTGCTGTAGTTCCACCTGTAACAGGGTTCCTAAAGGATCGCGAGCAGCCATAACCCATTCTTTAATTCCCTTGGAGTTCCACTGAAAGGAGAACAATATAGGCAACATCTTTCAGGGTTTTCACTTTTTTCAGCATAGGAATATCTTCATATTTAATACCGCTTGATCTGAAGGAAAACCTCTTGCATTGATTTTCCCATTGCCTGAATAGCAACAATACCAGCTACTTTATGGCCCAAATTAACATAATCACGCCATATTTTTTCTCAGGATATTTTTTAAGGGCTACAGTAAATGCCTGGTCTGCCATTTGCACACCTTGAGGCCAAAGAGCCACGGCAATAATTTTTTGATTGCGGGAAAAAGAATGTTCCAGCATTGCTTCTGCCATTGGCTGAATTTCCGTTATCGTAGAAGGGTCGTAATCAAAAGAAAAGACGACTACTGAAGAATCAGGAGTGTTTTCTACCAAGTCCCAAGCCATTTTTGTATAGCTGGAGACCTCTGTTTTCCAGCCAATAGGAAAAATTAAAGGCAGAGCAACAGCAATTAACAAAACCAGATAGATAATTCTACGTTCGGTCTGGGTATTTTTGTTAACGCTCATTTTTCGCCTCCGAGATAAGACCTTTCAATGCCAAGAATTATTCGTAAGCTACTGCTACCGATAATTCCTAAAGCAGCACTAATTAGAATTTCTCTGAGCTGCTGAATTAGGAAATTCCATAATAAAATCGCTCAAAATGGGAAGATGTAAAATTTAAGACCTTCCGGAAGCCAGGATGTGAGATTCCTCCCAAACTGTTCTTCCTAACATTACTATTACAGCTGTAATCATCAGCAGATTGGACTCAAAACTACGAATAATAAAAGCACGATAAGCAGCAGAAGCAATAAAAAATGCCAGCAGAGAAAACATTGTTGCCGATAGCGGCATAAAAGCATTATTAAACAAATAGTCAAAGGGTTTCATACCTACTCGCTGCTTGATTTTATCGCCTTGACCAAAATTCCTGCATATTCTTGAGTTCCCCAAAGTAAGCCAAATACCAGCATTATGGCAAAACTAATCAAACCTGCAAGGTAAAAGGGCCAGTCAGGATTCTTATTCTTGATTTTTTTTATATTTGATTGAAACAAACTAATCTGCCCTAAAAGAATGGCAAAACCGGAAATAATCATAAACCAATCCTGTAAAGTGGTGATCAGCATATTGAAAGGACGGTGGGGAATAAATTCGGAAATAACTACCAGAATTCCACATACAAAGGCAAAGACAAGAGGGATTTTATACTTCATTGTGCCCCCTCAAAAAATGCTTTAAACCAATGCCAGCCAGACATTTCTGTTATTACTCCAGCTATAATTAATAGAATTACTAAAAGTTTACCGAAATCATGACCCTTTAAAGAACCCAGCTGTTGCGGATCACGAGAAAGATAAGCGGAAGCGGCAAAAAGTTCTTCTCCAATCAAAGTGTAATCACAAGAAACCACAAAAAAGGGTAATTGACTTGCCTGAGCGGTTCCAGCTGTTTGAATTGCGCCTGTACTAAAACCGGTTTCGGCTAAAATTAAGGATTCGGCATAAAAACTTCCGAGGAAAAAATTGGCTGCTGGCTGTTCGCGTACCATAATTCCATCAATTCCAGCTACATAACCAAATTGGTCATCGGTTAAGTAAAAAATCCTGTCCTGATTGTAAGCATCGGGCTTTTCAGCTTTGATATATGCTTCTTTTACAACTTCTCTGGCAGCGGATAAAACCATAGAAAACCTGCAGGGAACAATTATTTCCGTATCATATTCCGCCACTTTATGAGCCAAATGGCTTAAGATGGTTAAACTGGAAATGGTTTGAATATCATCCAAATCCATAATTCCGGGAACAAAAAGAATGGGTTTTCCTTTTTCTGTAGCTCTGCCAATAGAGTCCTCAATACAATCCAAACCGCTTATCCTGCGAATATAATAGTCCTTTCCTTTACGAGCATTTTGGACATAATAAATAATAGCAATAGAAACAGCAAGCAAAATTAACAGGTAGGAAAGTTTATGTAAATAGAACCATTGTTCTTCCGGTTGAGCAACTGCTGCAAAAAATATGGTATCACTAAAAGCAGGACGCGGAACCAGTAAACGGTATTTGTATTTTACATCGGGATTAAGCCCACTATCCGTATAGGAAAAGTTAGTGCCGTTAGCTGCGTATAATGTCTGCCACTTTCCATCATCAAGGGCTTTTTGCAGGTAAACAGTATCAGCAGAAACATTTGCCTTAATAGTAAGTGCTTTACCATCATCCCAGGGAACATCTTCAATCCAAAAAAAGGTGGATTGGGCAAATAACAGGGTGGAAAAGAATAGAATACCCGAAATTAGTATTACTTTTTTCATTATCTTCCTTTTAGTTTTTTGCAGGATGACAAACAACAATTTGCCACAAAGTTCAAAAAAATCCATTATTCTGTATCTGTCCCATCAGAATTCAATAGAACAGCCATAGATAATAAGGTTGGGAAAGCAATATCAGCAATCCTTAAATCTTGCTTTTTCCCAACCTGATTGTAACATAATAATAGCAGAAATTACTTTTTAAAGGTCTCTTTAATCTGATTAGTCAGCGAAATTATTTGATCCAGCTGTTCCGGAGTATATGTCTTTTCTTTATCGGCATCAATAACCGCTTTAAGCTGTTCCATCAAACCTAAAACCTCTTGAAATTCAGGTTGACTGGTAATATGTTCTGCTTTGATATTTTTCAAATTGCCGATTAAGCTATTGAATGTGCCTTTTTGATTTAATGCCTTGGTTTTTTCTGCAGAGTAATCCTGTTTTATAAGCCAGGCAACGCGATTTGTAGCTTCAATCCAACCGCCGAGAAGCATCAGAGTGTAGTTATCAAAACTTTCCATTTCCCAGAGCTTATCTTCCACTTTTTTCTTGTGATTATCCAAAGCGGTTTCCAGTTCAGTCCATTGTTCTTTTTCAAGCAAATTTTTCAGTTCGGCACTCATTTGATTTACTTCTTCCTCCAAACCCAGAAGAGCTGTTAAATCCATCATCCTGGAAGATATTTGACTGAGGCGCTTTTTATTGTGTCCTTTGGCAGCTATTGTAGCATCTGCTGTCAACAATCCTCGGAAAAAGCAGTTACGAACCTCTTCCTGCTTGGTTTTATAAATATCTGCAGGAACAGCAGCTGAAATATCTTTCACCTGAAGTTGATCAGTGCCCCGAAGACCTCTTTAAATGATGGCAGAGGGGCATAAGTTGTAATAGCGGATGCTGCTTGCTCGTAGTTTTCTCTTTCTTTTTACAGCCAAGCAGACCCAACAAAATTACAATGGCAATAATTATCCAAACCGTTTTTTTCATTGTTTACTCCTTTATCTAATTCATTGTTTACAAAAGCTTATGTCTGATAAAACGTACTTAAACATCTTTTTCTTATTTACCAAGGATAAAGAATTGTCAAGGAAAAAGGAAAAATTTCAGGATCGTCAATATCTCCGTCAACCAAGAAAACCGGAAGGTTGACGTCCCCGTCAACCATAAAAAAAGCAACAGTAAAAGATTGATTTTTAACAATTGAACGACAAGGACGTCGTTCTTCGTTTGTGAACGACGGGGACGTCGTTCTTCCAAGATTAAGTCAGAGTCGTCACTGCTAAAATATCTTTTACACTTTCCTATAATTCATTTGGCAGAGGACTAGTGACGGCAAAATAGACCTACAAAGTAAAATCTGAAAAAACTGTAAGAAATACAATCGTCGTCATAGTCATATACGCCTTAAAAGTTATCTCAAAGTTTTCAGTTATCAAGGCGTAAATGACCTGACTTCCGGATCGTTGACCTACTGGTCAACCTCAAAAACCGGATCGTTGACGTCCCCGTCAACCATAAACAAAAGCAACATTAAAAGATTGATTTTTAACAATTGAACGACGGGGACGTCGTTCTTCGATTAGCGACGGGGACGTCGTTAATCCGGGGTTTGAGAACGACGAGGATGTCGTTCTTCCGCGATTTGTGAACGACGGGGACGTCGTTCTTCCGGGGTTTGAGAACGACGGGGACGTCGTTCTTCCGGGGATGGAACGACGGGATGTCGTTCTTCCGGGATTGAGAACGACGGGGACGTCGTTCTTCGGGGTTGTGAACGACGAGGACGTCGTTCTTCCGGAGAACGACGGGGACGTCGTTCTTCCGGATTTGAGAACGACAGGGACGTCACGTTAATCCGGGGTTTGAGAACGACGAGGATGTCGTTCTTCCGGGATTGTGAACGACGGGGACGTCGTTCTTCCGGGGTTTGTGAACGACGGGGACGTCGTTCTTCCGGGGTTTGTGAACGACGACGTCGTTTTCTGGGGTTGGAACGACGGGGATGTCGTTCATCCGGAAAAATAAGTCGGGATTTATTTGCGCTTTGATATGTATGTTTTTCAAGATAACTTCCTTGACAATATGACTTATGACAAATTAAATTGTATGCTTATTTAATTCCCCTCCATAAAAATATCAATTCCAAGTTGGTTACCGTTTTATCTTCTTTTGCAATATTCCATATTTCATTCCGGTAGTTATGGTTCCATTGTCTTGTAGTTATGATTCTTGATCTTAATAGCATTGCCTGATCAATGGACTCATTGGATGCATCCGTAATGGGTAAAATGGGTAAGCAATGCTATTAAAGAAGAAGTGTTTTTAGTTAGATGTAATTAAAATGTATTAAATAAATTCCCCATTGCTAAAAGGGTTGGCAGATTATTATACAAAAAACTCAATTTCTTTTACCCTCTCCGAATTTGTCATCCCGTTTTTGTATTCACGCAGTAAAACATTTAGGAAAACTGGAGTTCTTCTCCCGGTTTTAACACCTTTCCTGCAAAACCGTTAGCAGTAATTTTATCCACGAATTCCTGCGGATTAGCTCTAATTAAATCAAAAGTATTATAGTGCATAGGAATAGCCAATTCCGGCTGAATCAAACTGACGGCACGCACGGCATCCTCAATATCCATTGTATAATTGCCACCGATAGGAATAAGGAGAACATCAATTTTATCAATTTCCCCAATCAATTTCATATCTCCAAAAATGCCTGTATCGCCACAATGATAAATGGTTTTATGGTCCAATTTGAAAACAACTCCTGCAGCTAAACCAGCATAAAGACCGTTAGAGGTTGAGGAACCATGAAAAGCAGTAACCATTTTTACTTTACCGAAAGGAAATTGAAAAGCGCCTCCTATTTGCAGAGGATGAGTATTATAGCCATTTTTGGAAATTATGGAAGCAAGCTCAACTACACAGATAATTGTGGTTTTTCGCTTATCTGCTATGGTTAATGCATCACCTATATGATCGGAATGGGCATGAGTAAGAATGATATAATCCGCTTTCACTTGACTGGCTTTTACAGGTGCCAGGGGATTACCTGTTAAAAAAGGGTCTATAAGGATTGTGCGATTTTGGCTATCTGAAAACAGAAAAGCCGAATGTCCCAAATATTGAAGTTTCATTTTTCTCCTCCTTTTGTTTCCGCTAAAGATATAATAATTCGTTTGGGCACAATAAACAACATTAAAATATAGGGGGAAGCGACAATAGATTTTGTTTTAACTTACAATTTTTTAATTTATGAACCAGTTATAGCTTGGTTGTATGTGTAATAGTTGGTGGGGTAATGATTATTGGGAGGGAAAGTGAAAATTGTAAGTTAAAACCTCTCTACCCTCTTACTTTTCCCTTGACTGAATTTCTATATCTATATTTAATGAAATAACAAAAAAAAGATTAAGGGAAAAAGTGAATGACCTTACGAGATATTGTAGAACTTCTGGAAGCGGAAGTTCTTTACGAAGGAGCTGATTTGAACCGGGAAGTTCCTTGTGCTTTTGCCTCGGATTTAATTTCCGATATTCTGATGTGCACCAAGGAGCCAACCCTACTTTTAACCGGACTTACCAATAATCAGGTAATCCGTCTTGCCGATATGATAGATTTAATAGGCATTGTTTTCGTTCGTGGTAAAAAACCAATGCAAGATGTTATTGATATGGCAAAAGAACGAGGTCTTCCATTAGTTGCAACTAATATGACTTTATACCGTTCAAGTGGGATATTATATAATGCAGGACTCCGCAGTTGCCGAATTTGAAATGTCCGAATATTGGTATATAAAACCAAATTTTGAAGAAAAAGTGCGGGACTTTTTTGCTCAAAAAAGAGAACCGGAAGTAGTTTTGGAACTTGATATTCCAGGGAAGGATTTTAATATTGCTGGAAAGGGTTCCTCGGAATTGAAGAATTTGCTAAAACGCTTAGGAGTAGATTCGGAAATTTTAAGACGCATTGCAGTTGCGGGTTATGAGGCAGAAATAAATGTTGCTGCTCATTCTCAAGGTGGAAAAATGATCAGCAATGTGTTTGATAATCTAATTTATATGCAGTTTATGGATAACGGACCTGGAATTAGTAATATTCAACAAGCAATGACCCCCGGTTTTTCTACAGCCGATGATTTAGTGCGCGAATTAGGTTTTGGAGCCGGTTTGGGCTTACCTAATATTCAAAAAAACAGTGATGCATTGCATATAACATCGGCATTAAATTCTCCCACCTTAGTAGAAATAATAATATTTTTCTAAGATAAAAGCGATATGACTGAAACGAAATATTTTCATGCTCTGCAGATTTTAGCAGATAATTGTACCGGCTGCACTGCTTGCGTTAGAGTTTGTCCTACAGAAGCAATAAGGGTTAGAGACCACAAGGCAAATATTGATCCTTACCGTTGTGTGGATTGTGGCAATTGTGTAAATGTTTGTCGTTTTCATGCTATAATTCCGTTAAGCGATCCTCTGGAAATAATTCATCAGTTTAAATACAAGCTGGCTATTATTTCGTCTTCTTTTTTTGGTCAATTTACAGAAGATATTAGCTATCAAGTTGCCAAACAGGCAGTTCTAAATCTCGGTTTTGATCAAGTGGCAGAAGAAGCGGCAGTAACGGATTTTATGATTAACATTATTCGTGATTATATCAGAAAAAATCGGGATAAAAGACCTATTTTAAGTAGTAAGTGTCCATCTGTTGTGCGTTTAATTCAATTAAAATATCCTTCTTTACTGCCGAATCTTTTTCACCAGGAAGCTCCAATGAGCATTTTAACCAGGTATTTTAGAGATAAGATAAGCAAAGAATACGGTTTGGAAGAAAAAGAAATTGGCATCTTTTTAATTGTTCCTTGCATTGCTCATGTTACGGCAGTTCACCAACCGGAAGGTGCTTATAAACATCTTCAGGACGGCGCTTTCTATTGGAATGATTTATGGTAAAATAAGGGGACTCCTTTAAAAGAGCTCCAAAATAATCCTCCTTCTATTGAAACATACCCTAGCGGCTTAACCTGGGCTCTTTCTGGAGTGCAGGCAGAGCTTGTTGGATTGTGAGGATATCGCACTTTATCTGTAAACGGAGTGGAAAATGTGATGGAAATCTATCCCGGTGGAAGATCATTACCTTGATCAATATGACTATATTGTATTACGAACTTGTACAAATGGTTGTGTAGGTGGTTGTTTGAATGTGGAAAATCCTTTCGTAGCTATGAGCAGAATAAAAAAAATGATTAAAGAAGGTCAGGGCAGGGATTTTGATTTCAGTGAGCTCTATGAGCTTTATCAAAAAGGTGAATTTGCTGTAGTTCCACTCGCTCCCAGACCAATTATGGAGCTGGATAAAGATATTAAAAAAGCAATTCAGAAAATGAAACAAATCAATGAAATCCTCATAATGCTTCCGGGTCTTGATTGTAGTGCCTGTGGAAGCCCAAGTTGCTATGCTCTGGCAGAAGATATTGTTTTAGGAAAGGCATTCTATTGATGATTGCGTTGTGCTTTTAAAGCGTCAAAGCAGTAAAGATAGTGAAGAAGTAGAAAATCAAGATAAGGATAAGATAAATGATTAAGCTAATTGATTATGTTACTGCTATTAATGGCATTAACTGCACTCCTGCATTGTCCCTTGAAGGAGTGGAAATAAACGGTGCCTATGTTTGTGATATGTTAAGTGATGTTATGGGGTTCTGCCCAATCAGGACAGGTTTGGATAACGATTATGAAACATCTGAATGTTATTGCTGTTGCTTCTATGACAGGAATTCCGGCAATAATTTTTGCCAAAGGAAATGAACCAGAGCCCTTAATTATAGAAAAAGCAATTGAAGAAGGCATTTTACTCATTTCCAGCAAGTTACCCACTTTTGAACTTGCCGGTATTCTATACAAATTACTTTATCCACAAGTTTTTTCGGATGCTATCGCTCCGCGCTGATTTACATATTCATTCTGTTTTATCTCCTTGTGGGGGTTTGGAGATGTCTCCCAATTCAATTATGCAAAGATTAAAGCAATTTGGCATTCAATGGCTGGCAATTACTGATCATAACAGTATGGCAAATTGTCCTGCCTACCAAAAAGTAGCGGAAAAAGAAGGACTATTTTTCACTTGGGGAATAGAAATTCAAAGTGTGGAAGAAATTCATCTCCTTGCCTATTTTGACGATTTTTCTTCCGCTGAAAAATTCAATACAGAACTTTATGAAAGCTTGTTTCCGCTTGATAACGATCCCGATTTTTTCGGGGATCAAGTAATCATTGACGAAAATGAGAACATTTTAAGAGTGGAACCACGCGCTCTAATAAATTCCTCACAGTGGAACTTAAACACTGTAGTGGAAAAGGTTCAGGCATATAATGGACTTGTTGTTCCGGCTCATATTGATTCCAGTGTAAATAGTATCTTAAGTCAGCTGGGTTTTATGCCAGAAGTGCCTCAATTTCAGCTTTTCGGGATCAGCGCTTGTCTGGATGTTAAAATCTGGGTGCAGGATAATCCTTATTTTAAGGATAAGGTCTTTTTGCGTGCCTCGGATGCTCATTACTTAAATGATATTGGCAAGGGCTACAGCATAATAACTGTAGAAAACCTTCGGTACAGGAATTGTTTTTGGCGGCAAAGGGTTGTGGGAGGCGTAAAATTGAAATTTAATAAAAATATAGATAAAATAAGGAGAAATTATGATTCCCGCAGATCAGATGCAGAATGACCAGTATGCTCATCTGAAAAAAGTGATTGAAGAAAAGAAAAAAATCCGCAATCCTCTTATTGAAATTCTTCGTTTGCCCGGAAATATTTGGTTACCTGAAGGTGGAAGTTCAGGAATTTATTGCTCAAGAATTAAATATTCCTGTGAATCAGATTTATGGTGTAGTTACTTTTTACAATTTTTTTACGATGATCCTCGGGGAAAATATAATCTTAATGTTTGTTTAGGCACTGCTTGTTTCGTTAAAGGAGCCCGCTTGCAGTCCAAATGCTTTCAGAAGAATTGGGAATTAAAAATGGGCGAAACAACAAAGGACGGTCTTTTTACGATGAGTTCAGTGCGCTGTGTAGGTGCCTGTTCTTTAGCTCCGGTATTTGTAATCGGAGAAGAAACTTACGGTAGAATAGACAGTAAGGATAAAATAGCCGAAATCCTGAAACGCTACAAATAATCCGGTTTCTGAAATGCAAGATATTTCGTTACACCTTCTGGATATTATAGAAAATTCTGTTCGTGCCAAAGCAAAGAACATAAAAATCCGCATTATTTGTGATGTGCAGATAATATATTACGGTTAATTGTGGAAGATGACGGAATAGGAATGGATTCTCAAACTCTGGATAAGGCACAAAGTCCATTCTATCTTCTAAAGAAGAACGGGAGAAAAAAGTAGGGCTTGGTATACCTCTTATAAAACAAAATGCAGAAGCAACTAACGGCAGTTTCAAAATGACCAGCGAACCTGGTTTTGGCACTGTTTTAACGGTGGACTTTCAATTAGATCATATAGACAGAATGCCCCTGGGAAACCTGAAAGATACTCTTTTAGGTGCTGTTATAGGTCATCCCGAAGTTGATTTTACTATTAAACTTAACCAGTAATAAAGGCGGAGTGGAAAAAGCTTTTATTTTGATACCGCAGCTATAAAAGAAGAATTGGGATATATACCTTTAACTTATCCCGATGTTATTGAATACATTGATCAATCATTATTAGAAGGAATACAAAACACAAATATGGAGGATGTCTGATGAAAACACTCGCAGACCTTAAAAAAATCCGTGAAAAAGCCTGTGAAGAAATGAAACTTCGCGGTGGAAACACACGCATCAAAATAGTGGTCGGGATGGGCACATCCGGAATCGCTATGGGCGCAAGAGAAGTTATGAAAACCTTCCTGGAAGAAATTGCTAACCGCAATTTAACTGATGTTTTAGTTACTCAAACAGGTGAAAAAGGGCTTTCTTCCCTGGAACCCGTTGTGGATATTATTGAAGAAGGCAAGCCAAAAGTTACTTACGGCAATATGACTCCCGAAAAAGTTAAAAAGGTAGTTGTAGAACACATAGTAAATGGCAGAATCGTTTCAGATTATGTTGTCGCTACAGGCAACTGATTCTGGAGGAAAAGAATGTCATTAAAACGTATTGACCTATTGATTTGCTGTGGGTCAGGATGTGTAAGTGCCGGTGCTTTGAAAGTTAAAGAACAGTTTCATAATGTCCTGAAAACTAAGGGACTGACAAATGAAATCAACATCATTGAAACCGGTTGTATGGGACCCTGTGATTATGGTCCAGTAATTGTAATTTACCCGGAAGGTGTTTTCTACAAAAAAGTTACCCCTGATGATGTAGAAGAAATTGTGAATGAACACTTTTTAAAGGGGCGTCCCGTAAAGCGTTTGATGCTTCAGGATGAAGAAGATAAGACCTTCCTTACGCAGAAAGAAATCCCTTTTTACCAAAAACAGGTGAAAGTAGCCCTTGCCAATTGCGGTTATATTGATCCGGAAAGCATTGAAGAATACATTGCTACCGGTGGTTATGAAGCATTGGGAACTGTTTTAACTACTCTAACTCCTCAGCAGACCATAGATATTATTAAAAAATCAGGATTGCGGGGAAGGGGAGGAGGTGGTTTTCCTACTTACCTTAAATGGCAAATGGTGCACGACAATCCTTCCGAGGAAAAATACTTTATTTGCAATGGAGACGAAGGCGATCCCGGTGCTTTTATGGATAGAAGTTTATTGGAAGGTGATCCGCATCGTGTTTTGGAAGGAATGATGATTGCTGCTTATGCTATCGGAGCCAAAAACGGATATTTTTATATCCGGGCAGAATATCCCTTGGCTATCAAGCGGATCAAAATGGCTATTGAAAAAGCTAAGGAAACCGGTTTGTTAGGTAAAAACATCTTTGGCAGTGAATTCAGTTTTGAAGCTGAAGTTAGAACGGGTGCAGGTGCCTTTGTTTGTGGCGAAGAAACAGCTTTAATTCAATCCATTGAAGGTCAAAGAGGAAATCCAACTCCCAAACCACCCTATCCTGCAGTGCAAGGTCTTTATAAAAAGCCAACCGTAGTAAATAATGTAGAGACCTTAGGCAATATTGCAACTATAATTCTAAAAGGAGCTGATTGGTTTGCTTCTATGGGAACAGAAAACAGTAAAGGGACAAAGGTCTTTGCTTTAACAGGAGATATAAGAAATACCGGTTTGGTTGAAGTTCCAATGGGAATTACTTTACGGGAACTGATTTTTGATGTAGGCGGAGGAATGATTGGCGACCACAAATTCAAATCAGTTCAATTAGGAGGTCCCAGTGGTGGCTGTTTAACTACTCAGCATTTGGATGTTCCTATTGATTATGAAAGCTTAAAAGAACGTGGAGCGATGATGGGTTCGGGGGGAGTGATTGTAATGAATGAAGAAAAGTGTATGGTGAATGTTGCCAAGTTCTTTATGGATTTCTGCGTGGATGAATCCTGTGGAAAATGTTCTCCCTGCAAGATTGGCTTGAAACAAATGCTGGAAATATTAAAGAGGATTGACAGCGGATATGGCAAAGAAGGGGATATTGAAGAACTTCAACACCTGGGAGAAACCATTTCCAAGATTTCCCTTTGTGGATTAGGACAAACAGCTCCCAATCCTGTTCTTTCCACAATTCGCTATTTTCGTGATGAATATGAAGCTCATATCAGGGATAAAAGTTGCGCCAATAAGGTCTGTTCCGATTTAATGCATTTTGAGATAGACAAAGACAAATGCATAGGATGTTCTTTATGTTCCCGCAAATGTCCTGTAATGTGCATTTCCGGTAGTCGGGAAGAAAAATATACAATCAATCAGCTGCCTTGCATAAAATGCGGAACCTGTATGGATGTATGCCCTGTAAAAGCTATTTCTAAAATTCCCGGAATGCATCCGGAAGTTAAAGCAATGCGTGCAGCAGAGGAATTACAAAAACAAAATCAAGAAGAATAAAGGATAAGAGCTATGATAAAAGAAATTTGTCAAAAATATGCTCCCCGTAAGGATAATCTGATTCAGATTCTCCATGAAATTCAGGATCAAGACCCTCAGCACTATATTTCTCCTGAAGCAGTAGATACTGTTGCTGAATATCTTGATATTCCTGTGAATCATATTTATGGAGTGCTGACATTTTACACTATGTATAGCACTAAACCAAGAGGCAAAAATATTATCCGCCTTTGCGAATCACCACCCTGTTATATTAAGGGCTCGGACAATATGCTGCGGAAACTGAAAGTTCTGCTTGGCATCAATATTGGCGAAACAACGAAAGACGGCTTATTCACACTTGAATTTACTTCCTGTTTAGGTGTTTGTGGAAATGCACCTGTGATGATGATTAATGATGATGTTTACGGTGACCTCACGGAAGAGAAAGTGGAAGAAATTATTGAAAGAATCAGAGGGAGGAGATAATGAAATTCTATCGCAGTCATATTTTGGTCTCAATTAATGAGACCTCTCTCGCAGCTGGAGTTCAGGAATTTATTACTGCTCTCCGCAATGAATTAGCCAAAAATGATTTAGCGGAAGAAATCAATATTCTGGAAACAGGACCTTTGGGCTTTTTCGGCAGAGGGATTTGCTTGACTGTATATCCCGAAAACATCAATTATGAAGGCGTTAAAATAGAAGATATTCCGGAACTTGTGCAGGAACATTTCCTGAAAGGACGCCCGGTAAAACGCTTAATGGTTGGAGTTACAGAAAAATTCAGCCCCAAGTTTAACTATGAAAATCGCATTGTTTTACGCAATTCAGGTATCATTGACCCCGAAAATATTGATGACTATATTGGTGCTGGCGGTTATGTAGCATTGGAAAAGGCATTAACTAATATGCAACCAAATGATATTATTGCCGAAGTGAAAAAATCGGGATTGAAAGGAAGAGGCGGAGCAGCATTTCCAGCAGGTCTTAAATGGAGCTTTACCGCAGGTCTTAATGTTCCCCAAAAATATGTAGTTGTTAATGCTGATGAAGGTGAACCAGGAACTTTTAAAGACCGTTTAATTATGGAAGGAGATCCGCATCAATTGCTGGAAGGAATTATGCTTTGTGCCTATGCTGTAGGTGCTAGTAAGGCATACATCTATATAAGAGGTGAATATAAACTCTGTATAGCGCGTTTGGAAAAGGCAATTAAAGAAGCTTATGAATATGGTATTTTAGGCAAGAACATCTTTGACAGCGGTTTTAACTTGGATATTGAACTGAAAATCGGTGCCGGTGCTTATGTTTGCGGAGAAGAAACAGCTTTGATTGAATCCCTGGAAGGAAATAGAGGAAATCCGCGTTGGAAACCCCCTTTTCCTGGAGTGGAAGGACTTTGGAAAGCGCCTACAGTAGTAAACAATGTAGAGACCTTGGCAAATGTGCCTTTCATTATTGCCAAAGGTGCGGACGAATTTCTTAAATTGGGAACCCCTGATTGTCCTGGAACCAAGGTTTATACTATTCTTGGGGATGTTGCCTATCCGGGACTTTGTGAAGTGGATATGGGAACAACTTTAAGAACTATTATTAACGATTATGCAGGTGGAATGAAAAAAGGGTTCCGTTTCAAAGCAGCATTAGTAGGTGGAGCGGCAGGAGTTATACTTTCCGATCGCCTTTTAGATGTGAAAATGGATTTTACCAGCTTGAATCAATATTCTGCTGTTTTAGGGAGCGGAGCCATTTTAGTTTTGAATGAACACCAGAGTATTGTTGATTTGCTTTGGAGTATTCTGCGTTTCTTCCGCCATGAATCCTGCGGAAAATGTTCTCCTTGTAAAAACGGAACCCAACAGCTTTATCAGCTAATATCCAAAATCCGCAAAGGAAACGGGACTATGGAAGATGTGAATTTAATGCTCTTAATAGCTGAAACGATGCAGCAAACATCTTTCTGTGCTTTAGGTCAATCGCCAATTATGGCTGTCCGCAGTGCGATTGAAAATTTTACCGATGAATTCATTGAAATAACTAAAAAGTAAGAAAATAAGAGGATTGATATTATGGCTAAAACAGTAAATGTCTTTATAGACGGTCATCATCTGGAAGTTCCGGAGACAATGACTATTATAGAAGCCGCAGATAAAATTGGAATTTATATTCCCCGTTTGTGTTATCACCCCGATTTACCTCCTACAGGAAATTGTGGTGTTTGTGTTGTGGAAATTGCAGGAAATCCAACTCCCAAACGTGCCTGTTGTACTCCTGTGGCTGAAGGAATGAAAATTGTTACTAATTCTCAGAAACTTCGTTCCTATCGTAAAACAGTTGTAGAAATGATTCTTTCCAATCATGATGTAACTTGTCCTACATGTCCTGCCAATAATAAATGCGAGTTACAGACCCTGGCAAATAACCTGGGAGTAGATTCGGATGCCTTACCTAATATCTTAGTGAAAAAACCGGCGGATGAATCCAGTTTATCCATTATCCGGGATACCAATAAATGTATCGGATGTGGACGTTGTATAACCGTATGTAACGAAGTGCAAACGGTTTATGCTCTCACTTTTGCTGAAAGAGGAATTGATACCCATATTGATACTGCCTTCAGTCAGGGAATGGCAAATAGCCCATGTGTTAATTGTGGTCAGTGTACTGTTTATTGTCCTACGGGTGCATTGCACGAAAGATGTGAACTGGATGCTGTTTGGGAAGCTATTTTAGACCCTGAAAAACATGTGATAGTTCAGGAAGCACCTTCCATTCGTGTTTCTTTAGGTGAAGAATTTGGAATGCCTTTAGGTAGCGTAACTCCTAAAAAAATGTATGCAGCTCTGCGTAAAATCGGTTTTGATTCGGTTATGGATACCAATTTTACTGCCGATTTAACCATTATGGAAGAAGGCACGGAATGCGTAACCAAACTGAAAGCGGGAGAAAAGAGACCGCTGATTACTTCCTGTTCTCCCGGTTGGATTAAATTTATGGAGACCTATTATCCCGATTTGGCGGATTGTGTTTCAACGGCAAAATCCCCTATGAGTATGTTTGGAGTTCTTTCCAAGACCTATTATGCTCAGGAAAAAGGAATTGATCCTGCCAATATTGTCTCGGTTGCTATTATGCCATGCACCGCTAAGAAATTTGAAGCACGACGTCCGGAATTAAGCGATAGCGGTTTTCAGGATACCGATTATGTTTTAACTACGCGGGAATTTATTCGGATGATTAAAGAAGCGGGAATTGATTTTGCTAACATACCGGATGAAGAACCGGACGAAGGAATGAGTTTTTATACAGGTGCAGGAACAATTTTTGGAGCCACAGGCGGAGTTATGGAAGCTGCAATTCGTAGTGCTTATTACCTTGTAACTGGCACGGATTTGCAGAATGTGGATATTACGGCAGTGCGTGGCTTGGAAGGAGTTAAAGAAGCATCGGTTGATGTTCCCGGCTTTGGAAAAGTGAATGTAGCTGTTGCTCATGGACTTTCCAACGCGCGTAAGGTTCTTGATCGTGTGCGTGAAGGTCTTGCCACAAAAGGTGAATCCCCCTGGCATTTTATTGAAATTATGGCTTGTCCGGGAGGTTGTGTAGGTGGAGGAGGCCAACCTTACGGCAATGATATTGCTTCCAGAGCGAGAAGAGGTTTGGCTTTATATGAAGAAGACCGCAATTTACCTGTCAGAATGTCGCATCATAATCCTGAAGTTCTAAAAGTGTATGAGAAATTTCTGGGTGAACCCAATTCCAAACTTGCTCTTAAACTATTGCATACGCATTACTTTAAACGCTCTATATTCAACGGACAAGTTACCGCAAAATTACTCATAAACACGGATAAATCCTCACTACCATCACATACAAAAAGGCGGAGATTATTTTCTCCGCCTCGTTTTATCTCCTATACAAATTGCAGGAATCAAATTAATTCATATAATGCAATAGATATAATAGAACTGTCCATTTTGTAAGTGGATTGCCAAATTCTACTTCTTCAAATGATATACCGAAAGTTCTTCTGAAAATTATGTAATATTTGGCAAATTGGAATTTGCCTATTTCTTCTCAACTGCATTGTTTGAGATAAATATACCTTCGGGAAAATCAAAGTGGCAATAATACTGGTTTTCTGTTTTGAATGGGAATAACCCAAACTGATATTTTAGAATAATTATAACATTATCGTAAATAGTAAGTTGTTTCCTGATTGTGTATTTTGCCAATTTCTTGCTTAATTATCTATGGTACAGATACCATAGAGATACTCGGAAAAATACCGAGAGGAACAACCTTATATTATAGCATATATAACTAGCAGAGAAAAGCAAAGAATCGAAAGTTTTTACCTCAGCGAGCTATGTTCTTTTTTTCTTTTTTTTCTTCTTTGTGAACCAAACTCTTTTTTCTCTCTTTTTCTCTTTGTAAATTAAACTCTTTTTTCTCTTTGTAAATTAAACCCTTTTACTTTTGTAAATTAAACCCTTTTACTCTTTGTCAGGAGATTACGCAGGAGATAAGCTCTGCCATAATGCTCACTGCTATTTCGTAAGGGGTATTTGATCCGATAGGTAAACCAACAGGTGAATGGCAGTTAGAAAGTTCTTCTGCAGTAAATCCCTTTTCTTTCAATTTAGTAAAAGTAGCGATGCCTTTGTTTTGCTATCATTCCCAGATAGCGAAAAGGTTTTTCAGGCATTGTTCCAGAACTTCTTTATCATATAAGTGACCTTGAGTCATAATTACAATCCAGCTATCGGGATTAAAATCAATTATTTCAGCCAGGTTAGTCATAATCGTGATGTATAGCACGATGACAACAATCCTCAGGTAAATTATCAATAATTTCTTTTCGGTTGTCTATCAGGACAACATAAAAACCGCAAAGGCAAGCTAATTTTCCTAATGCTTTGCCACAATGTCCCGCTCCAATAATATAAAGTTTATCGGGGGAAAATAACGGTTCAACATATACTTTTACATAACCTCCACACAGCATAGAGGTTGCTATTCCGGCTTTAGAGCCATCTGCAGATAAATTGAAAATATGAATTGTGGCTTTTCCGGGTTTATCATTTCTAATTTTCTCTATAACCGCATGTTCCAATTCCCCTCCACCCAAATTGCCAAATGGTTCTTCCTTTAACGGAATGGCTAATTTCATTCCCGTTTTTGCCGGAGTTGAACCATCGCTTTCAATAATATTTGCCTGCCAGACAGGGCTATGTTCTTGCAGTAAAATAAGCAGTTTTTCAAAATAAGCAAGGTTATCCATTAAAACCTCCAAACAGAATTTGATAAAGGACAATTCCTGTTGCTACGCCAACATTTAAAGAATTTTTCCAACCCAATTGAGGCAAAGTGATAAATTCATCACAAAGCTCTAAAATTGATGACTCTATGCCAAGAGCTTCATTTCCGATAACAATCGCAAGAGGAAATTGATAAACGGTCTGAAATACACTTTTTGCGTTATCTATCGTTTCCAGAGCATAAATAAAAAAACCTTCTTGATGGCAAAAAGCAATTGCTTCAGTAGTGCTTGGAAAATATTGCCAGGCAACGAGTTTTTCCGTTCCCATAGCTGTTTTTGGCATATTACTATGTTCTGGAGTCGGGGTTATTCCGCAGACAATAATTTTTCCTATCCCTAAGCATTCTGCAGTCCGAAAAAGAGAACCAACATTAAAAACCGAGCGTAAATTATCACAAATCACGGTTATCTGTTTTGCTTTTTGGCGAATATCAGGATCAAGAATAACTTTTCCTTTTTCCGTTTGAAGTGCCATCTGACTATCTTTTCTGATAGCTCCATCACAGTAAAAATAGAGTTTATTCAATAATTGATGAGGACTTAAGTGAGGATTTAATTCTTTTATAAAGAGCTGCATTTTTTGAGGTAATGGTTTTTCTACCAAAAGATATAATTCCAAAATATGCTCAATTATCTGAGAGCGTTTTTCCGCATCCGTTAAATTCTTTTCTAATGATAAGATAAGTTTATTCAATGCCCTTATCTGTTCACCATAAGTTAATGCCTTGAACCTGGTTTCGCTGTAATGAGCAGAAAATTTCATAATTTATAATCCCTAATCAGTTTAGCAGCGGTCAACAAATTCTCACAGACAAAATCCGGTTTTAGATCATCCATCTCCAGAATCTTGATAAAGTCCTTTTCTCCATTGCCCGTAAGCAGTAATATATTTTTAAGATGAGCATTTTTACCAAAACCAATATCACTAATGCGGTCTCCAATCATCCAGGAACCCTCTATTTGAAAATGAAACTCGGAATATGCCTTTTTGAACATTCCAATGCCTGGTTTGCGATCTATGTGATCAATATTATATGGTGGAACGATTCCGTCTTTATAATAAGGGGAATAATAAACGCCATCAAGTTCTATTCCTTCCGGAAAGCAAAGAACGCATTTTTGCCAGCACTTTTTCCAAGTCGTCAATAGTAAAATAACCCCTAGGCAATTCCGGACTGATTGGTAACTACAAAAAGCAAAATTTAGTTCTTTAAATATCTTTAACGCTTCAATTGTGTAAGGATAAAGATGATATTCTTCCGGATTGCTTAAATAGCCAAAATCATCAGGACTTATAACGCCATCTCGGTCTAAAAAAATAGCGCGTTTAATATCTTTTGCTGTCATGGGTTTGAAACCTTAAAGCATCCGGTAACAAAGTATTAAACAGGGAAATTCGGTAATCCCAGTAATCATTTCTCAAAGTGATATTTACATCCATTTTCCAGCAATGCAGGTCTCGGGAAAAAGAAAGTGTTTGAGAAAGCATATCATTTGTTTTCAGGTTATAATAATTGGTGTAAGATAATCTCCAGTTTTGCGTGATTTTACAGGTTAAGCTTGATCTCAAACTACTGGTTGCGGGATGAAAAATATCTTTATCGGCATAGATATTTTGACTGATGGAAAAACTCCAGTCATTGGTTCCTGCAGTTTCTTGCATATAATCCAAAACTGATTTTTGAGAATCGGAATTTTCAAAATCCTCAAAACTCTTGTTTTTAGGAGCAGAAAAATATCGGTTGTAAGGTGCAGAACCGCTAAGAACTATTCCCTGAGAAAAATATTGATTCCTTAAGTTCATTTTGTCCCACTGAATTTTATAGGGATCTTGAGATGCGCTAAACTGTGAGGAATAGCTAAGTTTTAAACTGCCAAGCTTATATTTTCCTTCATTTAAAGATAGAGTTCCCAGGTTAAAACTTCCTGGTTTGAAATATAGTGTATGTGCTATGTTAGAAAAGGGTTTATCCTTTTTTTTCAGATTAGCATTTGTTCCCAATCGCCAAAATAAAAGGTCATTAAGTTTTGTTTCATTTCCTTTTTTGCCGTATTTCATCTGCCAAGTATTATCTAAATTAAAAGTTAGATTGGATGCCTCTTGGGAATTGCTTACCCCGATACTGCCAAAACTGTATAAATCGGAATTCTTCCTGGTGTCCGGGCGATAGGAATAGCCGATATTAGGTGTAATTATATGCCGAATAGAGTTAATAGGGAAATTTTTAAAATTCCGCAAACCGTACAAATTAAATCTGGCATTTGCAGATGCAGTCCAGGAATAACCTCTGGCAAATTTATCATCATTTCTATCTCTATCCATCCACGCTTCCGTATAGTCAAAATTCTTCCCTAAAGTTAACCATCCGAATAAATTGGAATTATGAGAAATTCCGGCATTTTGTTTTATTCCCAAATGATGTTCATTCAGCATCCTAATTCCTATTGTATCAGCAGGATCAATTGTGTTATCCCAGAAAAAATCACCTAAGGAATAATTCTTTTCTCTTAAATTCCCTGTATGCTCTAAATAAACATTATAGCGATAATTAAAATTGCTTAGCCAGGAATTGGAAGATACATTAAAAAGTTCAGAAACGGGTCTACTGGACAAGAAAAAAGACGCACTCGGTAAAGATAAAGAAGCGGTATCATTAATCAAATCCTGCGTAAAATAGCTGCCGGCATTTAAATATGAAGAACCAATCGGTTTGGAATAGGAAACACTGGAAGTTAATCTTTGAGCTAAACTTTGGTCTACATCAATGCTGCTTTCCCAAATGCGTTTATTACTTACAAAATTGATAGTTGCATTCAAAGATGACTTTTCTGGAAGGTCTTGATGATGATTTCCCTGTAATGACCAATCGTCAAAAGTGCTGTATTCATCTATTCTGTGTTGAAAAGCAGCATTAAAATTTCCGGAAAAAGCATATCGTTTCAGGTATTCGGTATCAAAATGGCCTTTCCAACCGGTTTTTTCCATAATATCAAAGCCCAGAACAAAATCGGCATAATCACGATAAGGATAATATAAAGCTAAATTCCGGATCACAAAACCATCTACATTATTATAATCAGGAGAAGGAATAAGAAAACCGGGATGCCTTCCCTGCCTGATAGGAATTATAATAAAAGGAAAAAAGAATGCCGGAAAGTGATTTACATAACCAATTACAGGTTTTCCGACAATTTTATCTCCCCTGTAAACTCTTAATTGTTTTGACCAAAACCAAAAAGATGGCTCTTCCAAATCACAGTTGGTAAAAGTGCCACCATCTATATCATAAATATCCTTATCAACTTTACGGAGTTCGCTTCCAGTGTAATAACCCTCTTCAATTAAACTGTATCCATTATTCAAAATACCGGTTTGAGTTTTAACATCATAACGAACATCGGAACCTAAAAGTAATTGTTCTCCATCTCTCATTTTGGTAGGACCATAGCTGAAAGCGCGTTCTTTTTTGATGTCTACGGTGATGGAATCGGCAATAATTTCTGTATCCTGATAATTAATGCGGGGCTTGCCAAAAAGCTTAATAATTTCCGTATCATATTCAAAATGAATGCTATCTGCCTTATAGAAAAGCGAATCCGTCTCTATTACATTAATTTTCAAGCTATCAGGAATTTCGGTAAATAGGGAATCAGACAAAGCATAATTTCTTGCTTCGTTTTGAGCAAAAAGCGAAAGACCTGTTAGCAACAGTAAAGGTATCAGTAACAGACAGATTTTCTTATTTTTCATTTAGTAATCTAAAAAAATAAATGCCATCTCTGTGTCAAGCAGGATAATAACTTGCCTGCAAGCAATAACTAAATTATTATATTAGATGAATGCCTTTTTTAAAAAAGGAATTACTTAAACATAATAACCGGTTGAGGTTAGAAAAAAGGAGTTTTTTTTGAAATTATTACTCTGGTCTTTGAATGTTAATGGATTGCGCGCTGTGTTAAAATAAGGGGTTTTATAGAAATTATTCGGAAGAAATTGAGTCTGATATTTTAGGAATTCAGGAAACCAAACTACAGGAACATCAAATTCTAAGGAACTTAACACTTTAAATGAATACCTTATTTATTGGTCGCATAGTTCGCGTAAAGGGTATTCTGAACCGGTTTATTTACAAAACTGTTGCCTTTTTAAACTTTTCCACAGGTTTCGGTAATCCGGAATTTGATTGCGAAGGTAGAATTAGTATTGCTGAATACTTTAAATTTATCTATTTGAATATCTATTTCCTAATGGACAGAAAGACGATGAGCGTTTGAGTTATAAACTTCGTTTTTATGACCGCTGTCTGGAAATTATGGAAGAAAAAGGTCTTTAGGCAAAATAATCTTAGCCGGGGGTGATTTCAATACTGCTCATCATCCTATAGACCTTGCAAATCCAAAAGAAAATGAAAAGACCAGCGGTTTTTTACCTGTTGAACGTGCCTGGCTGGATAAAATTGAAGAAATGGGTTGATTTGATACTTTCCGCTACTTTGATAAAAGCCCTGAACAATATACCCGGTGGAGTTTATAGAACAAAAGCCAGACCCAGGAATGGGTTGAAGGTATTTATTTTTGGGTGAATAAAGAAGGAATTGAACATATTAAAAAAGCAGGAATCAGACAAGATATTGAAGGTTCAGACCACTGCCCCGTTTTTGTTGAACTGAAATATGAAGTTATTACTCAGTAAGAACGACTCTTCTGCTCGTTCACAAGTTATCGTGTTATTTGTATTATAAACTAAAAGATTAACTTGCTCTTTTGTTCTTATAATTGAGGGGGACTTCAACTTGTTATTTCTTACCTTGCTTTTGTTTCAATTTTGCACTTTTACACTTTCGCTTTCACTTCAACTGTTAAGTGGTTAACTCTATTTAACTTTCAGCTTTATTCCTTCCTCCTAAATAAAAATTGTTGAAACCGAAACAAAGAACATACTACTCTACCTGCTGGAAAATCAATAATCACTTCCAACTGTTTTTCTCCAATCCACTGCAAAGGAACAGGTTTCATGTTTCTTCAACGGTATAAGACCTGTCATCTATATTGTATTTAAATCATATCAGGAAAATTCAGCACAGCTTTCAGTTCTTTAGCGGGCTTTGTAGACATATATTCAAACAGTAATTGATATTGATATTGAGGTTCAAGCGTCAGGAATTTCTGACAGTAACTTCACTACCGAGTAGCAAAATTCTGAGTAACCAAAAGCACTTCATCTTTAGTAAAAACACCTACTCCTGTAAATGAGTGTAAGTAGGGTTCAAAATATTTTCTTTGTGCTCAGTGAGAATTCATCCAACTGCTAACTACTTCTTCAGGAGTAAAAACTTTTGCACTGTTCACGAATTTAGCTAAATTCTCTCCAATAGAAGAAACAACTAATTGAGGATAGTATTTCTTTTTTCGGTCATCTACAAGATACCCAAGATGGTCTTTATGCGCAAAGAAATCAAAAATTGAACATATTTGAACTATGCAAACGGGCTAAAATCAGCCAAACCTCATCATAAAAGAAGAGGTAAATTATAAGCTGAACGTTTTTGGTTAGTAAGTCCCCAAATATGATGTTCAAATTCTTTTGTACTTATAGTTTTTGAGGATTGTGTGCAGGCAAAAAGGAGCAACAGAATAAGAAATAATGATTTACGCACAGATTTATGCCCTTACTAAAGTTATATTCCAAAAGAAGAGTTTCTTTCTTCAAAAGCGGATATGGATTTTTTCCTTTTCTTCCTTAAAATTGGAAAGATGCATCAATATAAGCATCAAGGTAGAAAATGCCAGAGTTAATCCCATCCACCAAAAATCACGAGTCCGCTTTTCTTTGTATTGCTTTTTGTTTATCTCTATATTCCGCAAGTAATATTTCATCGCTGGTGGAATTGATTTTGCTTTCATAATCCTGAACTTTAGCATTCATTATGAATTGCAGTAGCAATTAAATAGCCTGAATTCCACTATAGCACCGGCTTTGATATATGCCTTATTGTATATTTGTCCTCCTCCGGAATAATAGAATACAATACTGCTTTGTTTGGATTCTTCTTAACCGGTTGTGCAAAAATACAACTGCATAACAGAATTAAGAGCAGAACTAGTTTAAATCGTTTCAAACCAACTCCTGTTTTTTTCTTTTTATTCTCATTTTGCTCTCTGATTATATTGTCAATAACAATGTAACAGGAGGATATTAAACTCATATATCAATAAATTACTGAGGCAAAAAAATTTTTAGTTACAAAAAACGGAGCTAAAAATAGCTCCGCTTCCATAAAAAATGGTGCAGAAGGCGGGATTTGAACCCGCACACCTTTAACAGGCACAAGATCCTTAGTCTTGCGTGTCTGCCAATTCCACCACTTCTGCTTTTTATATCTTATTTTGTTGTTGCAGGTTTTTGTATAGGATTAGCAGGTGCAGATTTTTGTTCGGTATCTTTAATCTTTTTTTGCCGGGATTGAATGTCGGTAAGAGCACTTGATTCAATATTTTTTACCAAAAAGGCAAGTAATAAACAAGATGCAGCAAAAACTACTGCCAGAATTTGTGTCCATTTTTTCAAAAACTTGGAAGCACCGCTTCCCCCGAAAACATTCATTGCTGCCCCGCCTAAATTAGAATCCAAACCTCCTTTAGAGGTCTGAGCTAATATTACAAGAACCAGAGCAACACAGATTATCACATGGATAATTAAGGCAATCGTGTATAAAACCATTATTTTATCCTTTCTAAACGAATTAATCAATCTAATAAAAAATCATTGAAAAAACAGCCCTATTTCTGTCAATTAAAAAGTTATGTCTACTGAATTCAGAGCTTGTTTTTCCCTTATTATCACTTTTTTATTCAGGCATAATCAGATTTTTTGGCTTGACAGAAATAGTTGTCTAAATTGATAATGTAAAAAGAGGAATAATTTATGGCAAGAAAACACGCTGCAATACTGCAAGAACTTGAAATAGATGAAGTTGAGGGATATACTGAAGCCCAAAAAAGGTATTATACTTCTTTGGGGTTCAAGCCCTATCTGAATGAAGACGGAAAAGTTAAATGGTTAAGGCCTGATCAGCATTCGTTAAGGATCAATGCTAAGTTAAAAAGGCCTTTTGTAGCACGTCTTTTTTCTCATAAGAAAGTTCAATTTCCTCGCCGACGAAGACATAGACCGGTTTTAGTAAAGTTTGTTCAGCGAAACTGGCTGTTTATTATTATTGTAACTATTGTAATTGTAGCAGTGGTTTATATATTTCGTAATCCTCAGCTTATTTTTTAGGAGTAGAAAAAACTTTGAAGATATTATTGGTTAATGATGACGGTATTTTAGCTCCCGGAATAAGAGCTTTAGCGGAAGAGCTGAAAACTGCCGGGCATAAAATTACGATTGTAGCTCCGGATAGTGAAAGAAGTGCAGCATCGCATTCTTTGAGTATCCGTAAGGAGCTAATAGTAAAAAAAATCGCTGAAAATGAATATGCTGTCAGCGGAACACCTGTTGATTGTTCTGTTATTGCGTTACAAAAAATCCTTACCGAGCCGGTGGATTTAATTATTTCGGGAATTAATGCGGGACAGAATATGGGAGAAGATGTTTTATATTCCGGAACAGTTGGAGCAGCAATGGAAGCAGCTCTTTTAGGAAATCGGGCAATAGCTGTTTCCATAAATTCCTATAAAAATCAAAGATTTGAGGTAGCAGCTTACTGGATGCGTAAATTGCTGGATTTAGGCATTGATAAACAAGCCGAAGCGTTTGGTGTTTTGAATATTAATATTCCCAATCTTCCTCTGGAAGAGATTAAAGGTATTCGTTTAACCCGTACAGGTCATCGTAAGTATTATAATTTTGTTAAGATTATTAAAGAAAACGAAGATGGTTTTGTTTACGAAGTAGGAGGTGATATTCCTGTTTGGGATAATGAAACAGGAACCGATGCAGAAGCGGTTAATAACGGTTATATATCTTTAACTCCTTTGGGCTTTGAACTTACAAGAAGCGAGACCTTTCCCAGGATTCTTAACTGGCTGGAAGAAAATGAATTACTGCAATTGGAGAGATGAGGATGCGTTTTGAGGATCAACGGATAAGATTGGTAAACGAATTAAAGTTGGAAGGAATAACTTCTCCGGTTGTTTTAAATGCTTTTGCCAAAGTGCCGCGAGAGCATTATGTTTTACCTGAATATCGTGATTACGCATATCAAAACCGTCCCTTACCCATAAAAGAAGGTCAAACCATATCTCAACCTTTAATGATAGCAATTATGTTGCAGTTGCTTGATTTGCAACCCACGGACATTGTTTTGGAAATTGGCACTGGCAGTGGTTATCAAAGTGCCCTACTTGCAGAAATTGTTAAAGAGGTATGTACTGTAGAACGGTTGGAGACCCTTTCCCTAAATGCGCAGAAGATTTTACGCAATGCCGGTTATAACAATATTTATTTTCGGATTGGGGATGGTTACAGCGGTTGGCAAAAAGCATATCCTCCGCATAAGGAATTTGATAAAATATTGGTTTCTGCAGCAGCGCGGGAAGTTCCCAAACATTTAGTGGAACAATTAAAAACGGGAGGTAAAATGGCAATTCCTATTGGTAAAACCGGTTTTCAAATTCTGTATATTGTTACTAAAACAGAAAATGGACTGGACATTGCAGAAGCAGGTGGCTGTTCGTTTGTTCCTTTTGTTTGTGATGATAAGACATTGAGGTGAGAAATGATTAAAGATAAATTGGACTGGCTGAAAACAATCTGGAAAAAACCGGATAAATATGCGGACTTAAAAAAGTTTCCTGTTTTAAGTGAACTCAGCTCTTTGAGCCTTATTTGCTGAATAACTTTTTACATCAGCGCAAGTTTAATAAGGGAGAGCTGCTTTACGATAAAGATCATCCTCTGGAAGTGATTTATTTTATTCTTTCCGGTAAAAGTAGAAGTAACAGGTCCTACTCATCCTAAAGGTCGCTTTATTGTTCGCGAGTTTCAGATTTTAGGTTTGATTGATATGTTTAAAGAAGAAATCCGCAGCAGTTCAGCAACCGCATTAACTGAAGTAACAGCTTATGCAGTTTCGCGTTTTGATTTAAAGGATTTGTTCAATCAGAATCCCCATATAGGTGTTAAAATGTTAACAGCATTCTGTCAAACATTGAGTAACTATATTTTCACTATTTCATTTCCGAAAAGAAAAAAGAACTATGAACTGGACGAAGTGGATTTTTTATATTTTATTACTTGCGTTGCTTGTATTGGGATTGTTTTTTTATCCCATAATTTACTATTTGATTTATGCCTTTATCTTCTCCTATATTCTTGATCCTTTTGTCAGCTGGTTTGAAAAAGAAAAAAAGTTTCCGCGTTGGCTTGCAGTTTTAATAATTTATTTTGGCAATTGCGGCGTGAATCATTGCCTATTTTCTTCTCGTTTGGTTCCAGGTTTAGTTCAGCAAGGTAATAACCTTTTAATATTTCAAGCAGTGAGAACAGCTAACGGGGCAATATATCATAACTCTGCCTTTTATTAGAAGAATATATGAATTTTTACTGGGATTGGACACCTCGTGATTCCGGTTTGGAAATGGCTGATAAGCTGGTGGATATTTTAGACCAAACTAATGTCTTTTTAGCTGTAAATTCCTAGTTACTGATAGATAATTATAAAAAGATTTTTTCCACCATTTCCATTATTGCCACAGTCCCTTTAATTTCTTTCTTTCTTTTGAAGGATAAATACAAGTTGCGGAAAGGAATTCAAAAATGTTTAATAACCGCTATTTTGAACTTTGTATCATTATGATGTGCAAAATAGATAGCACAATAGGTAACTTTTTACGAGCCATCTTGTTTGAAATTATAGCAGTCAGTATTTTAGCTTCTACTGCTTTAACGATTGTAGGAGTACCATATTCCATTTTAATCGGGGTTACAGCAGGTGCGGCAACAATACCTATTTCGACCTTTAGGTGGAGCTTTAGCGGTTGTAACAGTTTTGTTTAACGGGGGTTCTATTCTTTATGTAATTACTGTAATTCTGACGATGTATACTCGTGCAGTTGATTGATAATATGATAGTATATCCTGTTGTTTGTGAGGAACAATTAAAATGCAAGAGTCCTTTGTTAGTTCTTCTTACTTTAATTGCCGGTGGTTGGTATGGAGGCATTCTCTGATGTTTATTTCAGTACCACTTGTTTATTTAACATACAATCTCATCAGGGTCTTGTATACTAACCTGAAGGGCTTTAAAAATAATATAAAGAGGAAAGTGTGAGTTTACTGGACAAATGTTATAAGTTTACGGACGCGCGCAAAGTAATGGCTATGGGTTATTATCCCTATTTTAGAGAAATTACTTCCGAGCAGGATACGGAAGTTATTTGCAACGGAAAAAATGTTAATGTTGAAGTTCAAATAGTTATTTGGGCTTAACTAATTTATCCTACAGAAAGAAGCAGCTGTAAAAGCCATTAAAAAATATGGTAGCGGCTGTGCAGGGAGTCGTTTCTTTAAACGGAACTTTGGATATTCATCTGGAACTGCAAAACGAACTGGCAAAATTAGTTGGCAAAGAATCTGCAATTTGTTATCCTACTGGTTATCAGGCAAATGTTGGCTGTATTTCTGCTATGGTTAATAAAAATGAATTTATTATAACCGATAAATACGATCATGCCTCAATAATAGACGGTGCTTTACTTGCAGAAGGGAAAATGCTGCGGTTTAAGCATAACGATATGGCTTCTTTAGAAAGGGTATTAAAAGAGATTAAGGGTAAAAATTCGCTTATTGCTATAGATGGTATTTTTCTATGGAGAAGGATATAGCCAATCTTCCTATGATAATAGAATTGGCAGAAAAATACAATGCTGAGGTTATGGTTGACGAAGCACATTCCAGGTGTTTTAGGAAATAAAGGGGCAGGGACTACTGCTCATTTTGGCTTAACAAATAAAACAGCATTTATTATGGGTACTTTCAGTAAGTCACTTGCTTCTGTAGGTGGTTTCACGCTTTATGGGATGAAGCACTTATTCACTATTTAAAACATAAATCCCGAGCTTTAATTTTTTCCGCATCGCTTCCACCTGCTTCCACTGCTACGTTTTAGCCGCACTTAAAATTATGCAGGAAGAGCCCGAAAGAATTGCCAAAACTTTGGGAAAATACGAATTATATGTTAACAGAATTCTAAGGCAATGGGTTATAATACCGGAGCAAGTTGCACACCGGTTGTTCCATTACATATCGGGAATATGATGATTACTTTCAATATGTGGCGGCGACTTGGAGAAGAAGGTGTTTTTATAAATCCTGTTGTTCCTCCCGCTGTTCCCACCTCTGTTTAATTAGAACATCTTTTATGAAATTTATACTAAAGAACAGCTGATATGGCTCTGGAAAATTCAATATTGGCAGGAAACTGAATATCATTTAATTTATAATAGGTATCATCTCAAATTTTGAACAGCAAAATAAGCCATATATGGAGGAACAAAATGGCAAGCAAGAGCAGTGTGGAATATTATTCCAACATTAAAGAAATGTTCCTGTCCGAGCCATTGCCGAGACCTTGATGAATAACCATTTAGTTCGGAAAGTAGACATTCGCGAAGCATACGATTTGGCAAAAAAACAACCAGGTGTAAGTGTTACCGATTTGCCGGATGTATCCGGAATTTGTTAAACTTCACCATCTTCCGGAAGATGCCAAAGTTATCAACGATTGTCACGGTAACATAATTGGCAGAACAGCAAAAGCCCGCAGGTTTTACCATCGGTTAAATCCTTCCTAGAAAATAAGGTTGAGGGAGATTTCATGAAGCAGTTTGGCAAATGCAACATTATCCGCTTATTAAAGCCGAAGCAATTTTAGGTATGGATCAAGACCTGATGTTGAAAGCGACCTTATTACTACTGAAAGCGACGCAGCTAATGTATTTTTTTGGCTGCTAAATTTTGCTCCTTACGAATCGGCCGAAAGAGCACATGAGGCAAGCCTCAAGCTGCCTATTCAAGATATTATTCTGGTTGCTTTTAATGAATGACCTTGCGATGACGATTTTTACAATAATGTGGGGGCACCGCAACTGGCTTTGGTGGATGAAAAACACAATGTGATCGTAAACCTGGGTATGCGTTATTTTGGTGAACGTAAAAAAGGAACTTTAACTATGGTTTGACTTCAGGTATTAGAATTGGAATGGCTGCCTGTCATGGCGGAATTAAAGAAATTGATTTCACAACCTGTATAAATCCTGAATACCATAAATTGGGTAAAAAGGTCAATCGCCTTTTACGGCCTTTCCGGCACGGGAAAATCCAGCCATACCAATAATGCTGATAATGCAGGAACTTTGCCTGGTGGCTTTTCCAAGGTTGTTTTACACGATGATACTTTCCAGATTGACTCTGAGAATAAGCTTTGTCGCGTTTGGGAACCTACTTTATTTGATAAACTGATAGCCGTCCAGTAAATCATCCTGACTGGAAATATACTTTAGCTCTGATGAATCATACAGTTTTAGATGTTAACGGCAAACTTATACCTTATGGACAGGATATTCGCAATTCCAATGGTAGAGCGCTTTTTGACCGTTCACTGTTAGGAAAATATGTGGACTGCTGTGGTTTTCCCTAAAGCATTAGTTTGGTTAATGAAGGATCTGTATTGCCTCCAGTTTTACGATTGGAAAATAAATATCTGGCAATCGCAATGGGAGCCGCCTTAATGATCTGCGCCGCAATCGTGCCGAAAATGTTACCGAAGAAGAATTGAATAAACTCGTTTTTGAACCTTTTGCCAATCCTTTTCGGGTTTATGAACCTATCGGGATGTGGAAGCATTTTTAAAAGTAGCTGAAACCGGTGCGGATTTTTATTGTTTCACCTGCGTGGTTATTGGAAAGAATTCAATTATTATTCTTGAACCAATACCCTTGAATACTTCGCTGACTCTGCAGACCGCTATTTTGATGACCAGTTGCAATGGGAACCGGATTTCATTACCATAGAGCAAATGATCCCTACCAGAGAGTCCGTTGAAGCCATTTTACCAAGTGTTAATATGATAAATATAATACCGAACTGCGCGGTAACTACGATAAATATATTGCCTTGCTGAAAGATAGATTTAGGCAAAGAAAGGACTTTTTTACTTAAGCAGTTGATTTAACCGAAAGACCGAACAGAAAATGATCCAGTCATTACAGGTAAATGCTGATTAAACTTATACACTGGCATATTTCTCAATAAGCATAATAAAAAAGAGTTGCCAAGTTCCATTGGGTAAATGCCGAATGTATCCTTCTTTAAAGTCCTTTAAATTATGTAGTAAAAAGTAACTTGCCCTAAGAATGTTTAATAGATAGCGGGATAATTCTCCCGCTATTCTTTTTTTATCCTTCCTTAATTAGTTATCGTGGAGCTATGGTGCTAATCAGTGAGCCGCTCTCGAGAAGCACCACCGTATCTCTACCATAACTAATAAGGCAAGGAGTGGGAAATAGTTTAGTATTATAGGTCAGGGGTTGGTTTGGGCGCAAATAAAAACATTTTGTAATGAATGCTATGACCCAAAGGAGTAATGACAGCGGTCTCTACTTTATCAATAATTAATTACTACCGTTATTAGGTACTTTTGGGAAGGGGTTACACAATGATCGCTATTATTGAATTTGACTACAGGGCTTTTAAAAATCTCAACTTTCAGCCATCAGACCTTCTAAACCTTTTTGTTCTGAATTCTTATCATTAGAAAGTGCAATAAATCCGCCTCCTAAAAGTAAGTCCCTTAAGTATAAAACTAATCCCTGTCCCGGTGTTATAGCAAGCTGGGGTTTACTAAAACCACTTCTATATGGCGATCATCTATAGGGGTTAAGAACATTATCTCCTGCTGGTGTATGCAAAAAGCGTATTTTAGCTTTTGCTCTGAATTTTTTTCTGGTGCAGGAATAGACACCCAGTTCATATTGATTGCCTTGCATTGTTTTTGATACAAATTACTCTTATGACCTATAACAATCCTATTTTTTTGCGTCTATTGCTATGATATAATATGGTTCGGGTAAACCGCTTATCCCTAAATTTCTTCTTTGTCCAATTGTGTAATTGATAATTCCTTTATGCCTTCCAAGAACATTTCCATTTATATCTACAATTTCTCCTATGGACAAAGTCATCGGGCTTAAAAGCAATATCCCAATCGGAATTTTGTATAAAATCTGGCTTTCTTTGCGGAAACAAGTTCATCAATCCCTTTTCATCCGCCATTTTTTTAATTTCCTGCTTGGTATAATTCCTAAAGGAAAAGGTTTGTGCCAGTTGTTCCTGCGATAAAAAGCTAAAAAATAGGATTGATCTTTATGCAAATCCTTCGCTATTCTTATTTGATAGCGGTTAAGGTCTTTATTAAACTGAGCTTAGCATAATGTCCGGTAGCAAAAATAGTCAAAGTTTAGCCCAATGAATGTGTAAGCTTTTTCGGGTAATAAGGCAAACTTAATATAAGCATTACAGACCAAACAGATTAGGTGTTTTTCCTGCTTTGTATGTCTCACAAAAATAGGTAATTACTCTTATGTTGAAATTCCTCCTGCAAGGAATAATATGATGCTCAATACCCAATTTATTGGCATAGCTGCGTGCGACCTATATTTTCTTTCTGTGCGGGACCAAAACAGCCACTTTTTATTTGTGTTATCCATTTCTCTGCTCTCAGCGCATAAGTTTGCATTGTGATGCTGCCAATTACTCTTGTAACCGTCTTCTTTTAATAAATAAGCAGCCATCGCGGAGTTTGTCCCTCCGTTGATCTCACTGCTACACTAAGGATATTTTGCATTTTATATCCTTGATCTTATTACAAATTATTATAATGCAATAGCTAAAGTGTCAACTACTTTTTATTTGACATTAAGTAGCTTTGTGAATTTTAGGAAAATTGAATATAAGTAAAAGAGGACAAAACATTGTATAAAGAACCGTATACCTTTAATATCAACCGCTTTATGGGACGAAAAGCGATTTGAAAAAATTAAGTCCTTTGCCAAAGATTTCCTACTCCTTGTTTGATTGTGGATTTGGAGATAGTCCGTAATAAGTATTTGGAACTGCAGGCAAGTATGCCTGACTACAAAATTTACGCCGTGAAAGCAAATCCTATGCCTGAAATTATTATGTTATTAAATGAACTTGGTGCGAATTTTTGATCTGCTCCCTTATGAACTTGACCATCTATTGAATTTGGGAATTGAACCAACGTTTAAGTTTCGGGAACACAATCAAAAAGTAAAATGATATTAAGTATTTTTACGAAAAAGGTGTCCGTCTTTTTTACGACTGATAGTAAGATTGATCTTGCCAACTTGGCAAAATATGCTCCGGGTTCAAAGGTCTGGTCTCGGATTTTAACAGAAGGCACAGGTGCGGACTGGCCTTTTCCCGAAAATTTGGTTCGCATCCCATTGCCAATATATCACTTAATAGTTAAAGCGTCCAAAATGAATTTACAACCTTGGGGAATTTCTTTTCATGTGGGCTCTCAACAACGAGATATTGGTCAGTGGGATGATGCAGTAGCACGTTGTAAATATCTTTTTAGATGTGTGCAGTTGCCGAAGAAGGAATTGAATTAAAAATGATTAATATTGGAGGTGGTTTTCCTGCTAACTATGTTGATCCCACTTTTTCTATTCATGAATATGCAACTGAAATCCAGCGTTTTATAATGGAGGGATTTTGGTGAACTGCTTTGGAAATTATTTCAGAACCAGGTTTGTTCCCTAAAGGTAAGATGCGGGTGTAATTATTTCTGGAAGTTATCAATATAGCTCGTAAATCTAAAATAACCTGTATCAATGGGTTTATTTGGATATGTGAAAATTTGGCGGTTTGATCGAGACCATAGATGAATCCATTAAATCCTGATTTATTTTCCTATGAAAGGATTAGCGGAAGAAATTATTTTAGCAGGTGATTCAACCTGTGACAGTATGGATATTTTATATGAGCATTATCGTTATCGGATGCTCCTGATGGAACAGTTCCTGCAGATAAAGTTTATATTTTTTCTACCGGTGCTTACACACATACTTATGCAAGTGTTAATTCGAATGGCTTTCTCTGAAAGCTGTTATTTTTGAAGAAAATAACAAAAAGTGGAATTACCGATGAAATATTTACCCGTTGATATTTTGCAAAGTTTTATGCAAGAGGTCTTTATTAAATTGGGAGTGCCCGAAGAAGAGGCACAAATTTGCAGCGATGTATTAATTGCCAGTGACTTAAAAGGGATTGAATTACACGGAATTTGACGACTAAAAATGTATTATGATAGAATTAAAGCTGGAATTCAAAATCCTGTTACCAACATTGATGTAATCCGCGATAAATATGCCAATGCCGTTTGGGATGGAAATAATGGAATGGGACAAGTAATCAGTAAAAAAGCGATGCAGACAGCAATTGACAAAGCAAAAGAATATGGCTTGTGAGCTATTGCTGTTCGGAATTCTACCCATTTTTAACAAGGGTAGTTATTATGCAGAAATGGCAGTTAAACAAAATATGATTGGGTTGTTTGCTTCCAATGCCCGACCTTCAATTTGTCCTACCAATGGTGCTTCTCCCATTTTAGGGACTAATCCTATATGTTTTGGCGCTCCAACAGATTTGCCCTATCCTTTTTTATATGATGCTGCTACATCCATTTCCCAAAGAGGAAAAGTGGAACAACTGGCTCGTGAAGAAAAAGAAACTCCTCTTGGCTGGGCTATTGATTTGGAAGGAAAAACCCTACACAGATACAAAAGGTCTGTTGATTGATTTATTAAAACAAAAGCGGCAATGTTACCCTTGTGTGGAACCGAAGAAATTACCGGAAGCCATAAGGGCTATGGACTAAAAGAATCGTTGTGGAAATAGTTTGTGCAGCTTTGCAAAACGGGAATTATTTAAACGGATTAATGGGAGAAGATGAACAGGTGCAAACCCGCTCCTACCGTTTAGGACATTTCTTTATGGCAATTAATATTGAGTTTTTTCACGGATTTAGAGGACTTCAAAAATAACTACCTCTATCTGTAGGGACTTACAAAATTCACAACTTTTTTTCCTGGTAAAACAAGAATCTATGTGGCAGGCGAAAAAGAATACGAGATAGAACAAAAAGTTCGTAAACAAGGCGTTCCTATCAATCCCAATCTGGAAAAAAATTTGCAAATTATCCAAAAGGAGCTAAATTTGAAACCTTCTGAATTTTACTAACAACACCAATTTAGCTAAATCTTAAGCATATTTATTAATAGAGGATAAGTTTTATCTAACTGCTACGACCTTATAAAAACGATAATACGGTTCCAGTAAAATTTGCATATCCAGCTGCAGACATCCGAATTTTGATTATTTTCTATTACTTCAATGGAACGGGAAATTTTAAAAGGTTCCGATGTGGTTATATTGATTTGAACTGCTACAATGTTTCAGCAGGAAATAATTTTTAATGCTCTCATAAAGCTGACACAATGTTTTTTTATTTTCGGAATAATTGTAGACGAATGCTTTTTTATAGTTATTCACTTGACATTGGTAGGGTAATGAATTATCATATAACTAAAAAACAAATAAAAAAGGAGAAAAAAGAAAAAAGTTCTTTGTTCTCACTTCAACCCTATTGTTGATCGGCATTTTGGGTGCAATTGATTTTAAATATGAAGGTGAATTGCTCACACGGGGTGCTGCTTACAACAATCCTTATAAAAATGACGGAGGCGATATTAACAGTCGTTTGCGAATGGGATTTGATCCCAATATCACAAATGGACTGGATTTCAGAGCAGCTTCAGATTGGAGAAATTTACTGGGCGAAAATAATTCTGCAGGCATTAGAACCAACGGAGTAAATGTAAAAACCAGTGAATTGTATCTGGATTATCTGATGCAATCCATCAATACAAATATTAAAATCGGACTACAATATTGGGCAGATCATCGCGGCTTGGTCTTAGCGATTATTTTGCTGGAGTAATGCTTAATACAGATTTTGAGGGTATAAATTTGCAAGCTGGGTTTCTGAAAATTACGAGGGCTTTCATTATAAGCACGATGATTATACTGTTTTGGTTGGCTCTTTGGCAGCAACATCTCCAGTTGACTGGGGTGTGAATGGTTTTATTGGCTATAATGATATACCGGATGATGGTGAAGTTACTCTGTTGCTCTTTTGGCGCAACAATAGAAGCAGGCCCAGCAACTATCGATGTTAATTCCTTCTATGCTATCAATTTATTGATGGTGATGATGAAATCGGAATTGGGGCTTCCGTTAAAGCTTATGGGGATCTTACCTCTATTCAACTGGGAGCGGATGTTCTTTGCTTCTGAAAATGCTTTGGTTACATATAGTCCATATTACCAAAATGGACTCTTTATTTATGGAATTAATGCTATTCATGACGGTTTAGATTTATACTGGGACCGCAATTTGTACGATCGGCACAAGGATAAGCTTTTATTAGTGCTGTCGGTTCAATCCGTTTTCCTGTAACAGATAAACATACTTTATTCATTGCAGGTGGCTGGCTAAAAGACCTTGGGATGAACTGAATGGAAACAGTATCCGAGCTGGTTAAAGATATGTTAAAACTTTTATCTTTACGGTGCCGGCAAAAATGATGATAGCGATGTGAATAACTATGCCACAGGAGCTTCCTTACAGACAAGTTTAAAATGCTTACAAATATACTTAAGAAATGCAATTAGGAGTTATCCGCTAAAAGGTGCTTTTTTTTACAATTAACTTCGTTCCAAATATATTGTTAAAAAAAATGTAGCTTTTGCAGGATAAGTTTTTCCTTGACAGAATAACATAATTTGGAGTAAGAGAAAAAAAGATAAAAGTGGAGGATATAAAGTTGAAGAACTGGTTATTATCTCTGCGTAAAACAAATGGATTTGTCGGCTTAAAGCCCTCTTGAAAAAGGAGGTTTTTAAGATTTGATGCTGTGTGAAGATAACATAATTTAGATTATGAAAAAATAGGGAGTAAATATGAAAAAATCCCTTTTCCTGATTGCAATTATCTTGATTAGTTGGGTATCGCTATTAGCAATTCCTCAGCCGGTGCATATAGTTCCTGTTTCTACAGATAAGGTTAATTCCTTTGGAGTTGATTGTTTTCATCTTCAGGGTAGTGTTGCATATTGTGTAGATAATACAAAAGGCATAATTAAAGCATGGGATGCTAGCAAGAAAGAATTTTTGCAACCGATATTTACCAAACTTCCTTATGCTGGCAAAGCGGATGATATTACAGGAGATGAAACAACTTTATATATTCTGGATTCCAAAGCCAGCTCAATTTATTTATATGGATACGACGGCAACTATTTAAGAACTATATCTTTTAAGGGTTCACCAGCTGTTCAGTTTAAAAAAGCTATTCGCATTCTGGTAAATTATCAGGGCTTTATTTATGTTTTGGATGCAGGAAGAAATGAATTGCTTTCTTTTACCAATGAAGGTATGTTTACGGGTAAAATTTCGGTTATGGCACCTATATCTATGTGTTTGGGAGAAGACCAGGTAATTCATATTCTGATAAACAAAGGCAGAAATCAGGCAATGCTGCATTTTGATCATAATCTTACACCCTGCGGTAGCTTTACATTTTCTACTCCAGATAGCAAAGCAGATAAAATTGCCGATTCTGCCATTAATCAATATAATGAGTATTATGTTATTTATGCTCTGAGTACCAAGATTGGCAAGACAGATGCTTCCGGACACCTATTTCCCCGATCAACCTGGGGTTCAAAAGATACTAATGTATCTCTGGTTTCTTTTCAAAAGCCAACTATTATCAAAACAGTAGATAACAATGGAAAAGTTCTTTTAGGGATATTGGACAGCAAAGTCCGAACTCTTAAACTCTATCTGGATAGCGAGTTTTCTACAATGAATGTGTTGCAAAAACCTCCTTTTACAATACGACCCAAGTTGCTGGAAAATACTGCACCGAAAGCCAAGGATTATCTTGTTCAAGACGGCAGAAAATATTATGTTCATACAACCACAGTGCAGTATAATAAAGCTAAAAAGACCACCGATGCCATTACCTGTAAAGATGATAACGGCAACATTTTTAATATTTATGCTGTAACTGAAGGGAAAAGAGGAGTGAAAGGTTACGATGCTATTGCCGTCTTTAATAATAAATTGTATGCAGTAGATAGTAAATCCTGCAAGGTTTTTATTTATAATGCATTAACGGGTGATTATATGGATTCCTTTGGCGGAAAAGGAAATCAGAATGGACGATTGAATATGCCTGTTAGTATAGCCATTTCTTCCGATGGTTTAATTTATATTGCAGACAGGGATAATTTTCGGATTGCTATCTTTAATGAAAATTCTGCTCATATGCTTAATTTAGATTTTAAGAGCAAAAATTTAAAACCTCAATTATTGCGGATTAGTGGTCAAACACTATATTTTCTGGCAAATAATTCGGCTATTTATAAGATGTCCCTGGATGATGACAAAAACTTAAAACTATTAGTTTCAGCTAATAGAATAAGCACTTTTGATGTTTTATACGAAAACAGGATTGGCTATATTGACGGATTAACACAGCAGTTGAACATTATTTATAATAACAATACAGAACATCAGTACTTTACCAAAAATGCTAACGGTATTTTCCCCGGTTTTGCAGAAATTGAATTAATCCGTTATAATCCAACTGATAATAATCTTTACATTTGTGATAAAATGGCTGTCAATACACGACTACTTACTTTTTACTTCAGTCCCAAGAAACCCCAGACCATACATTTTATAGTAAATCAGAATAAACAGGCAGAACTTTCCTGGGATGCAGCAGAAGGGATATCAAATTGGTTAGTAATTGAAAACAATGGAATTCAAAGTGTAACATATAAAGTTAGTGAGCCGCGTTTTGTAATTACCGAACCGAAAACACAAATAAATACCTATAAAGTGCAGTCAATTTCTGCTGATGGAAAAAGCGGTCCACCTTCGGAAGAAATTGAAGATGCTTATTCTTATTACCGTTATTTATCTCAGAATAAGAATTATAAAGAGGCAGCAGTAGCATTGGATAGAGCTTCCAAAATCTTTTCAGGTGTTAATTTTAAAGAAGAATTAGTGCAGAATTATACTTTGGAAGCTCAAATGTATATCAGTCGGAACGAATTTGAAAAGGCATTATCCAGCATTGACTCTATAGAAAAAATTACGGGAGTGCTGATAGATACTGCCATCTGGAAAGCTGAAATATACAGAATGATGGGGGATTATAAGCAGGGTATTGCTTACCTGGAAAAGTTTAAGAGAAACGATGACCAAAATATTATGCGTGAGCTGATTGCATTGTATTATATGGATAAAAACTATGCTAAAGTGAAGGAACTCTGTAATTCCTATTTAGCTAACTTTAACCGCGATAAAGAAGTAATCCGATATCTTGCCTTAGCTGAAGAAAAACCGCAGAATTATGCCAATGCTTTATCTGCAATGCGGGAATTGATTGCTGTGGAAGATAATCTGATAATAATATTAAACTGGGTGAACTGTAAATGCTGAATAAAGAATATGAGACCGCAATCAATTTATTAAGAACTTTGCAGCGATTCAATAACCAGGGTGCGGATGTTATTCAAAAAAACTTCTTGGTGATTGCTATTTTGCATCCGGAAATTATGCGAGTGCCATTGATAAATATATAGATGCGACCAGCTCAATCCTAACGAAGCAGAATTTTATTATTGTCTGGGAAATGCTTATGCTAAAATCGGAAAGCGAATGAGGCAACGAAGAATATGCTATTGCTTATCAGAAAATGCCCGCTGAAGTAAAATACGGTTTTGCCTATGCTCATAGCATTAGAAAAAGAATTGCATTCTAGTTGAAGCGTTAGTGGTGATGGATAATATCTATCAATATATTGCTTCTGATAGCACCACAACTGCTTATCACGAATTCTATCATGATTTACTAATTAAAGAGCAACGCTATGATGATGCCTGAAAGAAATTCAAATTGCGCTTAAATATGCACCTGATAATAAGCTTTTACAGGAGAAAGCCAGAACTACTTCTGAAACAAGGAAATATTATAACGAAACAAGAGATGAGATAGAAATTAAGAACTTGAATTTTACAAGGTCTTTCCCGCCCTCTGCGAATATTATAAAACCCATCCTATTGGAACCGTTACCCTTTATAATACGCGTGAAATTTCCATTGAGAATATTTCTGTAACTGTAACCATTCCCCAAATAACAGATCGTCCTTATAAGAAAATTATACCGGCTTTAATGGGTGGTGAAGAACTTACCGTGGATATTATAGCTCCTATCAACAACAGGATATTTGATATCTGCAAAAATGGTTCCGCTACTTTTAATGCGGATCTGGAGGTTGAATGGATATTTAACAAAAAACAAGGTGCTGTTAATAAAAGTGCCATTATTCAGGCACAGGGTATCAATGCTATGGACTGGAAAGATCGTAAACAGTATGCCTGTTTTATAAATCCTGAAGATGTAAATTTGCGCACTTTCGTAAATACTCATATCACTCAACTTTTCAAAACTCAACCCGTGGGAGAACTTAATAAAAATATCCAACGCGCAGTTCAGGTTTGGTGTTTTTATAGTGCTAATGGTATCAGATATATTCCGGATATGTCTACAGCTAATTTGACCGGCAGTGAAATAGATAATGTCCAATTTCCTTTTCAGACCCTAACTCAAAAAGCTGGTGATTGTGACGATTTGCTTGCTCTATTGGCTGCTACTTTATCGGTAATAGGCGTAGAATGCGGTTTTATAGATATTCCGGGGCATGTTATGCTGGTTATCAATACCGGAATAACTACGGAAGAGATTTTCTCTCTTGGTTTTGAACCAAGCCAGTTCATCTATAAAAATAAAAAATACTGGCTTCCTATTGAAACAACACTTTTGGGTAAAGAAACCTTTACCGCCAGCTGGAAAAAAGCCAGCAAGGATTATAATATGCTAATTGAAAAAGGAATAGACCCACAGTTAATTGAATTTGATATTGCACATCAGCTATATCCTCCAGCACCATACACAGAACAAATTTCCAGTTATGAATACAGCAATAAAACGCAAGCAATAACTAAATACGAAACTGAAATTGAAAACATAAAATTGATGGGAAAGGTAGCTCAGGAAGAGAAATTTGTGGAAACGCTTAA